>NZ_PSVF01000025.1:0-48191 GCF_002931975.1 Rathayibacter sp. AY1F3
GAGGAGGGGCGGTCGCGGGTCAGCCGCGCGGCGGGGGGCAGCCGGCGATCTCGCCGTGCGCGTTCGTCCCCCACGAGCTGAGCCATCCGTTCGTGCCCGAGGCGCGCTTGGTCAGCAGCTGCCGGGTCGGGTACGCCGCGGCGGCGCGCGCGCGGGCGCGGCTCAGCGGAGGGAGGGTCAGGGGCACCTGTCAAGGGTACCGGTGGCGCCCGTGAGGGGGCAGGGTGCGGACGAGCGCGCGGAGAGGGGAGCCGCTCTCCGCGCGCTGAGAGAGCCGCGCATGCCGACGCCCGCGCCGATCCCGCCGCCGTCCGGCGCCGCGGGCGCCCGGAGCTCGCCTTCGCGGCCGGCGCGGAGGCGCCCGTCGCCGCTCCGTGCTCCTCGGGTAGGAGCAGCCGCGACCCCTGCACGCTCCACCCGGCACCGATACCCCTACCCGTGGATCCGCCGCAGGCGCATCGTAGGGCTGTGAAGCAGATCCAGTACGCCGGCGCGACCTTCCAGGTGGGGGACGCGGTCGCCGACGCACTCGTCTCCTACGCCTCCGGGCTCGCCGCTCACGGCCGCACCGACAGTGTCGAGCTCCCCGTGCTCGGCGGCGACGGCCACGCGACGGTCGTGACGCTGCTGCTCAACTCCGCGACGAGCCTCTTCGTCTCCGGCGCCGCAGGCCTCCTGCCCGGGCTCGACGAGAAGGCGGTCGCCGCCGACCTCCGCCAGCGGACGCAGTGGCTGGACGCGGTCCCGGCGGTCACCGCCGTGGAGCCGAGCGCTCCGGAGGACCTGATCTGGCTCGAGTTCCCGGAGGTCGCGGCCCTGATGGACCCCGAAGCCGGCGCCCACTCCCCGGCGACGCTCCACCTCGTCGAGCACTCGCCGCGGCGCGACTCCCTCGTCTTCACCGTCGTCTACGTCAGCACGCTCGACCGCGACCTGGGCTCGGGGGAGATCCGCCGGCTGCTCGAGACGAGCCGCCGCAACAACGTCGAGCACGGCGTCTCGGGGATGCTCGTCTTCCGCGGCCGCCGCGTGATGCAGCTGCTCGAGGGCGAGGAGTCGGACGTGCGCTCGCTCTACGCGCGGATCCTCGCCGACCCGCGGCACGAGGGCGTGGTCACCGTCTGGACCAGCGTGCACGAGCAGCGCCGCTTCCCGGACTGGTCGATGGGCTTCGACGAGCTCGACCTGCCCGTCGAGCGGCCCGCCTCCTGGCCCGAGCCGGACCTCCCCGAGCAGTCGATCGACGCCGTGGCGGACGACTACCTCCGCCGCCGGTCGGAGGCGCTGCGGAGCGCGCTGGTGAGCAGCGACCCCCTCGTCGCGAGCCTCGCCGTCATCCTGCACGGGCACCGCCCCGAGCGCGTCCTCGAGGGCGGCGCCGGAGTGCGGCTGCGCTGCGCCGAGTGCCGCGCCTTCGACGCCCACGACGGGTACGACTCCTACCCCTGCGCGACCGCGAGGACCGCGATCCAGGCGCTCGAGGCGGCCTGACGCGAGCCGGGCGGCCGTGCGGGATCACCGTCCCGGGGCGCTCCGAGCGCACCCCCTTCCGCGGGTCTGCGCAAGCCCGTCCGCTCGCCCCGGCGCGCCCCTAGGGTGAGGCCATGACCGATCCCGGCGCGGCCCGCCACGACGTCCTCATCATCGGCGGCGGCAACGCCGGACTCTCGACCGCGGGGCGGCTGCGGCGCTCCGGAGTGGACGACGTCGCGGTGATCGAGCCCCGGTCGACCCACGTCTACCAGCCGATGCTCTCCCACGTCGCGGGCGGCACAGCACCCGCCTCCGCGGCGACCCGGCCCCAGGGCTCGGTGACGCCGAAGGGGGTCGTCTGGATCCAGGACCGCGTCGAGACGATCGACCCGGTCGCGCACACGGTCACCCTCCTCTCCGGCCGCACCGTCGGCTACGGGCAGCTCGTCGTCTGCCCCGGGATCCAGAAGGACTGGGCCGCGGTCCCCGGGCTCCAGGAGGCGATGGACTCGCCGTTCGGAGTGTCCAACTACGAGTACGAGTACGCCCGCAAGGCGTCGCAGGTGCTCCGCGATGTCCGCTCCGGCACCGTCGTCTTCACGCAGCCCGGCGGCCCCGGCACCTGCTCCGGCGCCTCGCAGAAGCCGATGTACCTCGCCTGCGACTACTGGCGCGCGACCGGCGTCCTCGACCGCATCCGCGTCGTGCTCGTCGTGCCGACCCCCACCCTGTTCGGGATGCCGCTGATCGACTCCGAGCTCGAGCGGAAGGTGGCGGAGTACGGGATCGAGGTCCGCTACGGCCGCGAGCTGGTCGAGGTCGACGCGGCCGAGCGGCGGGTCGTCCTCGCCGTCGACGAGCGCGCGACCGCCCTCCCCGGCCCCGACCGCGCGCGGCGCTCGACCGACGGCCCGCGCGAGACGCTGTCGTACGACGTGCTGCACGCCGTGCCCCCGCAGTCGGCCCCCGACTGGCTGGCCGGCACCGGACTGGCCGCCGAGGGCGACGAGGGCGGCTTCGTCGAGGTCGACCCGCTGACCCTGCGGCACCCGCGGTTCCCCGACGTCTGGGCGCTCGGCGACGCGGCGGCCACGGTCAACTCGAAGTCCGGAGGAGCGCTGCGCCAGCAGACCACCACGCTCGCGAAGAACCTCGTCGCCGCGCAGAAGGGGCGCCCGCTCCCCCGCGTGTACAACGGCTACTCCGTCTGCCCCTTCGTGGTCTCGCGCTCGAGCGTGGTGTTCGCCGAGTTCGACGACCGCTACCGCCCGAAGCCGACCGTCCCCTTCTGGACGGGCCTGGCGAAGGAGCGGCGCCTCACCTACCTCGCCGACCGCCGCGTCCTGCCGTGGGTGTACTGGAACCTGATCCTGCAGGGACGGGCCTGAGCGTCCTCTTCCGGACATGTCCGGTAGAGGCGCTTGCCGCTGCCGGACGCGCTCCCGAGACTGAGGGGTCGGCACCACCGTCCGACGCGCCCCCTCGTCCCCTGGAGGACCCGATGCGGCCCAGCCCGACTCCCGACCGCTCCGGCACCGCGCGATGACGACCGCGCAGGACTGGGGGCCCTCGACCGACGCGGACTCCGCCGGCGGTCCGCCCGCGTCGCGGAGGCAGCGCGTGCGCGCCTGGATGCGCGGCGGCTCCTTCGGGCCGACCGGCCTCACCCGGCGCGGCTGCCTCCTGGTGCTGGCGTCGGTGCTCGTGGTGGCGGTGCCGGTCGTCGCGCTGACGCTCGCGCATGTCGATCCGCACGCGTCGCTCAAGGTCTGGATCCTGGCGATCACGCTGATCGCGCTGGTCGGAGCGCTGCTCCGGGTCGTCGCCGACGCCGGTCCGGACCCGCAGGCCGACCTCGACCGCGCGGGCAAGGCGGTCGGAGCAGTGGCCGCGGCCTACACGGCGCTGGCCGTGATCATCGACTGGGGGATGCTGCACCTCTGAGGCGCGGTCAGCGGGCCTCGTCGCGCGGGTCGTCCGTGCCGTCGGGAGCGCTGCCGATCACGTCCGGTGTGCCGCCGGTGCCGCCCTGCGCGCTCCCGGTCCCGCCCTGCGCCGCTCGCTCGTCCTCGCGCCGGCTGAGCCAGCCCGGGCCCTCGCGCCGCAGCCGCTCCGCCTCCGGACTCGGGACGGGCGGCGCCGCCGGCCGCCGCAGGAGCCGCACCTGCCGGACCGCGCCGAGCACCACTCCGGCGCCGAACAGCGGCAGGCCGAGCAGGAGCACCAGCCACAGCGGCGCGTGCCGGCGTCCGCCGCCGACGACCGCGCCGAGATCCCAGCCCGCGTCCGCCGCCAGCCAGAGCATCCCCGCCACGAAGACGGCGCTCACCAGCGAGAGCGCCCAGGGCTGCGCGAGGAGGAGCGCCTGCGCGCGCTCCGTGCGGAAACCCTTCGCCATGCGCCGATCCTAGGCGGGCGTCAGCCGGCGAGGATCCGGTCGACGAGCCCCTGCGCGTCGCCCTCCGCCGGCACGATCTGCACGGTGTCGCCCTCGATCGGCTGCATGACGGAGAGCGCCGACTCGACCCGGGCGCCCGCGCGGAGGAGGAGCCGGGCGTCGGTCCCTTCGTCGATGGCCGCCTGCGAGCCGCGGCGCAGGAGGGCGGCGCCCGCCTCGTCGAACCGGACGTCGACGACTCCCGTGCTCGGATCCGCCTCGACCGCGACGACGCCCGCGCGGGTGAAGTCCTCGGGATCGACGAGGACGTCCTGCCCGCCGACCGGGCCGCACTGCGGATCGGAGCCGGGCTCGCAGAGCGCCGAGACGGCGACCCCGAGGCCGCCGACGGGCTCCGGAGTGGCGGACGGGGACGCCGCGGGCGACGACCCGGCGGAGCAGCCGGTCAGGGCGAGCAGGAGGAGCGCGGCGGCTCCGGGGGCGGTGCGGCGGATCACGGGATCTCCTCGGGTCGCGTCGGAGCGCGCCACGATACCGAGGCTCCGGCGCTGCGGCCACTCGGCGGCACGGCTCGGGCGGAGCGGCTGCGGGCGGAGCGGCCGGTCCGCGGCACGGCGGGGCAGGCGGCGGCGACCCGCCCCTCAGAGGCGGACGACCAGCTTCACCGCCGACACACCCTCGTGCAGCCGGTCGAGGGCGGGCTGCAGCGCGGCGAGCCCCTCACCCACCACCTCGGGCGCCGGGGCGCAGACGTGACGGCCCTCGGCGAGCGCCGCCGGCAGGTGGTCGCGCCACAGCATCGGCCCCACCTCGTTCGTCATCAGCGAGCCGCCCCAGACGAAGCGGGCGCGGATGCCGCGGCGCCGGGCCGCGATCTGCAGCGCCGCGGTGCCGCCGACCACGCGCAGCATCGTCCGCACGAAGGCGGCGCTGACACCGCGCCGGCGCGGGAGCGAGCCGAACGAGACGGAGGGGCTGGCCAGGGCGACCCGTCGCGCTCCGGTGCCCGCGGCCACCGCCACCGACGGGGCACCGGAACCCGTCCCGATCGCGAGCACCCCCGCGACCTCGTGGCCCGCGAGCGCCGCCACCAGGTCGGCGACGACGGAGGGGCTGCGGTAGTCGAGCACGATCTCGGCGCCCAGCTCGCGCATCCGATCGTGGTTGCGAGGCGACGCGGTCGTCGCGACGCGGTGCCCGGAGGCGACGGCGAGCTGGATCGCGTTGCTCCCCACGCTCGTCGTCCCGCCCCAGACCACGACCGTCCTGCCCGTCGGCCGGACCGGGACGCTCGGGTGCGGCAGGGCGAGGTGGTCCCGCTGGAACAGCGCCGTCGCCGCCGTCGAGACCGCGAGCGGCAGCACCGCCGCCTCCTCGAAGCCCAGCCGGTCGGGGATCGGCGCCGCCAGGTCCTCGCGCACGACCGTGTACTCCTGGAAGGCGCCCTCGTCGCGGTTCCGCCGCCCGCGCTCCATCCCGACCGCGTACGCGACGACCCGGTCGCCGACGGCGAAGCGCGTCACTCCAGGGCCGACCGCCTCGATCACTCCGGCCACGTCCTCCCCGAGCACCGCCGGGTACGGCACCCATCGGAACATCAGATCGCCCGTCCACTGCTTCATCTCGTCGACCGGATTCACGGCCAGGGCGCGGTTGCGCAGCAGGACCTCCCCCGGGCCGGGGACGGGCATCGGAGCGGGGCGGACGACGAGGTCGGCCCGCGGGGCGGTCAGCAGGGCGGCGGCGTTCTCGGGCACGGGCGGCTCCAGTCGGAAGTGATGGCAGGACGTGTCGTCACACTACTCCTGATGACACGTCGTGTCGTCAGCTATCCTGGGCGGATGTCACGCTGGGCCCCCGACGCCGCCCTCCGCCTCGAGCAGGCGGCGATGGAGCTCTTCGCCGAGCACGGCTACGCGGGCACCACCGTCCCCGCGATCGCAGAGCGCGCCGGGCTCACCACCCGCACCTTCTTCCGCCACTTCGCGGACAAGCGCGACGTCCTCTTCCTCCGCGAGCGCGAGTTCCCCGAGATCGTCGGCCGCCTGCTCGCCGGCGCCCCCGCCGGCCTCGCGCCGATGGACCTCGTGATGCACGGCCTCGAGGCAGCCGCCTCGGGCGACCTCCAGACCTGGCGCGCTCCGATCGCCGCCCGCCGCGCCGTCGTGCGCTCCGAGCCGCAGCTGCGCGAGCGCGAGCTCCTGAAGTCGGCCGCCCTCGCCGAGAGCATGCGCGCCGCTCTCGTCGACGCCGGAGTCGCGCCGGGGGACGCGGCCCTCGCCGCCCTCGCGGCCTCCGCCCTCTTCGACCTCGCCCTGGAGCGCTGGCTCGCCGCGCCAGAGGGGTCCCTCCTGGTCGACGTCCTCCGCGCCGAGCGCGCACGCCTCGGCGCGCTGCTCGCGCGCTGACCCGCACGACGCTGTCGAGGCGTCGCGAACGGTCGTCCTCCGCGGCGGGAGGCGGCCGTTCGTGACGCTTCGGACCGGCGAGCGGGGGACGATCCGCTCAGAGCGCCCAGGGGAAGGCGGGGGCGTTCGAGCGGGCGCCCTGCGCGGCCTTCGAGCGGCCGGGCTCGCCGAGCTCGGCGAGCAGCGACTCCGACTCGCCGACGAGGACCGCGAGCGCGCCGGGCGTGAACCAGTCGGGGCGCAGGGCGAACAGGAGGTCCTCGGTCGCCGTGTTGCCGCTGGCGCCCGGCGCGAAGGGGCAGCCGCCGAGGCCGCCGAGCGCGCCGTCGACCACCGCGGCCCCGGCCTGCACGGCGGCGATCGCGTTCGCGACGCCCGAGCCCCAGGTGTCGTGCCCGTGGAACACGATCTCGCGAGGCGGGGTCTCCGCCGCCACGCGCGAGACGAGCGACGCCACCTGGCCGGCGTGCGCCTGCCCGAGCGTGTCGCAGACGACCACGTCGGCCGCTCCCTCCGCTCGCGGGTCGCGCGCGATCGCGAGCACGCGCTCCGGGTCGACCGGGCCCTCGAACGGGCAGGTGAAGGAGGTGGCGATGCACAGCTGGATCCGCCCGCCGACGCTCTCGGCGAGCGCGACCGCCTCCGGCATCGCGGCCATGCTCGCCTCGGTCGGCCTGCCGACGTTGGCGAGGTTGTGCGAGTCGGACGCCGAGAAGCAGTACTGGAAGCGGCGCGCCCCCGCGGCGGCCGCACGCTCGACGTGGCGCGGAGTCGCGACCCACACCCAGCACCGCTCCAGCTCCTCGGGAGTGAGCGCGGCGATCACGTCGAGGGTGTCGGCCATCGGAGGGACGAGGTCGCCGCGCGCGAGCGAGCCGATCTCGAGCTCGGGCACTCCCGCGGCGAGCAGCGTGCGCGCGAGGTCGACCTTGCGCTCGGTCGTCAGGAGCTTGCCGGTGAGCTGCAGGCCGTCGCGGAGGGTGACGTCGCGCAGGCGCGCGGAGGCGAGCGCGGTCACCGGCCGGCCTCCTCGGCAGCGGCGGCGGAGGGAGCAGCAGCAGCGGCCGGAGCTGCAGCAGCAGCCCCGCCGGCGGAGGGAGCAGCGGGACCGGTGCGCCGGAGCATCGCCAGCACCTCCTCGGTGTCCTGGCCCAGGTCGGGCGCGAGCGAGCGGATGGGGAGGGAGCGGCCGCCGAGCACCGGCACGATCCCCGGGAAGCCCACGCCGCGCAGGGTGCCGCCGGCGTCCTCGACGTCGAAGGCCTGGATCATGTCGCGCGCCGCGTACTGCTCGCTCGCGCTGATGTCGGCGGCCGTGTAGATCGGGCCGGAGGGGACGCCCTCGTCGTCGAGGACCGCGAGCGCCTCGGCGGCGGTGCGGCCCGCCGTCCACGCGCCGATCGCCGCGTCCAGCTCGTCGCGCCGGGCCCAGCGCTGCTCGTTCGAGGCGAGCGCCGGGTCCTCGCCCAGGTCGGCGCGGCCGATCACCGCCATCAGCCGCTGGAAGATCGCGTCCGCGTTCCCCGCGATCACGATGCTCGCCCCGTCGGCGCAGGTGTAGGCGTTGGTCGGGGCGATGCCCTCCATCCGCCCGCCGACGCGCTCCCGGACGATGCCGTGCGCCTGGAAGTCGGGGATCAGCGACTCCGTCATCGAGAACATCGCCTCGTGCAGCGCCACGTCGACGACCCGCTCCGCCAGCGGTGCCGGATCCAGCCCCGCGGAGCGGCGGGTCTCGCGCTGGAACAGCGCCATCATCACTCCGTAGCCCGCGTACAGCCCGGCGATCGAGTCGCCGATCGAGACGCCGACGCGCACGGGCGGCCGGTCCGGGTCGCCGACCAGCTCGCGGAACCCGCCCATCGCCTCCGCGACCGCCGCGAACCCGGGCCGGGCCGACAGCGGGCCGGTCTGCCCGAACGCGGAGATGCGGCCGATCACGATGCCGGGCCGGGCCTCGTCGAGCACGGCCGGCCCGATCCCCCAGCGCTCGAGCGTGCCGGGCCGGAAGTTCTCGAGCACCACGTCGCACTCGGCGACCAGGCGGCGGACGGCGTCCCGCCCCTCGTCCGTGCGCAGGTCGAGCGCGATCGAGCGCTTGTTGCGGTTGATCGTGTGGAAGAGGAGCGAGGTCTCGGACCCCTCGTGCAGCCGCCAGCGGCGCAGCTCGTCCCCCGTGCCGGGCCGCTCCACCTTGATCACCTCGGCGCCGAAGTCGGCGAGCAGCCGGCCCGCGGTGGGCGCCGCGATGAAGTTGCCGAGCTCGAGGACGCGGACGCCCGCGAGCGGGAGGGGTGCGGTCATGGCACGGCCTTTCGCTCCCGTCGAGGCTAGCGCGGAGGACGGCGCCACCCCCTGCCCTCACGCGGACGCCCGACCTACACTTGCCGGACATCATGCGCAGACACACCCTCACTCCGCGACCGGACTGGCGAGCCCGCTGCGACGAGATCGGCTTCAGCTTCTACGACCTCCCCTCCGAGGGCGGCCGCCCCTACTGGAACGAGTCCGCGGCCTACTCCTTCGAGCCCGCCGAGATCGACCTGCTCGAGCGCACGACCTCGGAGCTCTTCGACCTCTGCATGGAGGCGTGCGAGCTCGTGGTGCGGAAGGGCCGCTTCGCCGAGTTCGGCATCCCGCCCCGCTTCCACGAGCTGGTGCGCACCTCGTGGGACGAGGACGACCCCACGGTCTACGGCCGCTTCGACCTCGCCTACGACGGCGCGGGCGCAGTGAAGCTGCTCGAGTTCAACGCCGACACCCCGACCTCGCTGGTCGAGACCGCCGCGGCCCAGTGGCAGTGGCTCGTCGAGACGAAGGGGCCCGACGCCGACCAGTTCAACAGCCTGCACGAGCAGCTCGTCGAGCAGTGGCGCCACCTCCGCCTCGAGCGCTGGAGCCTCGACGAGGGCGCCCGGCTGCACCTCGCGTCGCTGCACGACTCCGGAGACGGCGAGCTGATCGTCGAGGACGCCGACACCGTCGCCTACATGGCCGAGACCGCGGCGCAGGCCGGCTTCGACCCCAAGCTGATCTTCGTCGAGGACATCCGCTACGAGCTCGACGGCGCCGGCTTCCTCGACGGCGACGGCGAGCCGATCCGCCACGTCTTCAAGCTGTACCCGTGGGAGTGGATGCTCGGCGAGCAGTTCGGCGGCCTCCTCCTCGACCGGCGCGAGCGCACCCGCTGGGTCGAGCCGGCGTGGAAGCTCCTGCTCAGCAACAAGCAGCTGCTGGTGGTGCTGTGGGAGATGTTCCGCGGCCACCCGAACCTGCTGCCCGCCTCCGTGCATCCGCTGCCCGGCACCGCGCAGGTGCGCAAGCCGCGCCTGGGCCGGGAGGGCGCCAACGTGACGGTCCTCGACGCCGACGGCTCGGTCGTCGCCGAGAACGGCGGGAGCTACGGCGCCGAGGGCTTCATCCACCAGGAGCGCGCCGAGCTGGCCCGGGTCGACGGGAAGACCGTCGTCATCGGCAGCTGGATCGTCGGCGAGACCCCGGCCGGCATCGACGTGCGCGAGACGAGCGGCCTGATCACCGGCGACCTGGCGGAGTTCGTCCCCCACTACATCGAGGGCGGACGGAGCGACGGGGCCGCGACGGACGCGGACGCCGCGTCGGCCGCCTCCCACCCCGAGCACGGCGCCGCCCCCACCTACGGCGCTCCCGCGCCCGGCACCCCCGCGCCCGAGTACGGCGCCCCCGAGCACGACCGGCCGCAGGACACCCGCGCGGCCCGCCCGCAGGACGAGGAGACCCGATGACGGACGACGACCGCACCCCCGGCGATTCGGGGACGCCGAGCTCCGGGAACGACTGGGGCAGCCGCGAGCCCGGAGCGGGCTCCGGCACGCCGAGCGGCGGCTCGAGCGGCGGCACCGGCCGCGGCGACGGCGCCGCCCGCACCGCTCCCCACCGCTCCCGGAGCGTCGGCATCAGCGGCATCGCGAAGAACCGCCGCGGCCTGCTCATCGGCGGCGCGGTCGCGGTCGGCGCGGTCGGCCTCGCCGTCGCCCTCGCGAACGGCGGCCCCTCGACCGACGGCGTCGTCGCCACGGGAGCCGACGGCCAGGACTACGTCATCCCCGAGAACGCCGAGCGCCCCGTCTACGCGAGCCGCGAGGACTGCCTCGCCGACGTGCGGGAGCAGATCGCCCAGCTCCAGGCGCAGGGCGAGGAGGTCGGCGACGACCCCGAGCAGCTGTGCGAGGCGACCGACGAGTACCGCGGGCACTACGCCGGCGGCTTCTGGCTCGGCCCGCTGATCTTCGCGTCCTCGCGCTGGAACTCGACGCGGGCGACCAGCTGGGCGCCCGTCGCGTCCGGCGGCTTCGCGGCCCGCGGAGCGACCCAGCCCGACGTCGTGCAGCGCGCGCCGGCCGGCTCGACCGTCGGCTCGAAGGCGACCCTCTCCGGCGGCTTCGGCTCCTCCGGCAAGTCCGGCTTCGGCTCCACCGTCGGCGGCTGACCGCGGCGCACCTCGGCCCTCGCGCCCGAGACGCGCGGCGAGGCGTCCGCGTGCCGCCGAGACACCGCTCGCAGGCCGGTGTCTCGACGATCACGGGGACGGCTCGCCGCCGCTCCCGCTCTCAGGAGGAGGGCGTCGCGCTCGGGAAGAAGTGCCGCTCGACGGGATCGCCGTCGGCGTGGGTCAGCGCCGCCGCGCGGATCTCGCGGTCGCGGCCGGTGAGCCGCTGGGTCTCCTGCCGCCGGAACTCGCCCCACGAGGGCACCATGAACGTCTCCAGCTGCACGTCGGCCTCCTCCCCGCTCCGGTAGAGCGCCCAGCGCGAGGCGCCGGTCCGGCGGCGGGAGCTCTCCAGCAGCCGCATGGCCGATCGGAAGTCCGCGAGGGAGTCGGGGCGGACCGTCCACGAGATCTGCACCATCACCGGCCCGTCCGTCGGCTCCGGCTCGAACACCAGCGTGGGCGTGGGCCACGACATCGAGATGCTGCGGTCGACGGTGCCCGTCCCCGGCAGCAGGGGCAGCACCCGCACGCTGGCCGCCACGAGGAGGAGCAGAGCGGCCGCCGCGGCGTACGCGGGTGCGGTGCCGAGCACCTGCGCGGCCAGGCCCCAGCCGATCGAGCCGACCGCCATGGTCCCCATGAAGACCAGGATGTAGATCGAGGCTCCGCGGGACCGCACCCACTGCGGCAGCGTGAGCTGCAGTGCCGCGTTCAGCACGGTGAGGGTGCCGATCCAGGCCAGCCCCGCGAGGACCAGCAGCAGCAGCGCCGGGACGAGGGGCAGGAAGGCCGCCGCGAGCGTCCCCGCCGCGAACAGCACGGCGCTCGCCCCGATCACGACGTCGTCCGAGAGCTTCCGGCGGGCGAGCGGCAGGGCGAAGACGCCGAGCACGGCACCGGCACCGAGGGCCCCGAGGAGGAAGCCGTAGCCGCTGGAGTCGAGCTGGAGGCGCTTCGCGGTGAGCGGCAGCAGCGCCCAGAGCGCACTGGCCGGCAGGGCGAAGAGCGCGGAGCGGAGGAGGATCCGGCGGACGAGGTGCGCGGAGGCGACGTACCGGATCCCTCCCTTCAGCGCGGCGCCGAACTGCTCGCGGTCGTCGAGGCCGGTCTGCGCCGGCCGCTTCCACCAGAGCAGAGCGAGCACCGCGCCGATGAAGCTCAGGGCGTTGATGCCGAAGACCACCGGAGCGCCGAACGCCGAGAGGACGACGCCCGCCAGGGCCGGGCCGACCGCGCGCGCGCCGTTCACCGTCACCCCGCCGAGGGCCGACGACGCCGCGATCAGGTTCCGGGGCACGAGCTCCGGCTGGATCGCCTGCCAGGCGGGCGAGGTCAGGGTGGAGGTGATGCCGAGGAGGAAGGTGAAGGCCAGGATCGTCCACGGCGTCAGCGCGCCGACCGCCGCCACGACCGTCAGAGCGGCCGCCAGCAGCGCGCTGGCCGACGACCCCCAGATGAGCAGCCGCCGCCGGTCGAGCGAGTCGGCCAGCACGCCCGCGGGGAGGGCGACGAGGATCGAGGGCGCCAGGCTCGCCGTCTGCACGAGCGCGACGACCGCCGCGCCCGCGGCCGCCTCGACCAGGTACCACTGGGCTCCGACGGTCTGCATCCAGGTGCCGATGTTGCTGCCCAGCTGGGCGAACCACAGCACCCGGAAGGCGGTGATCGCCATGGGCGCCCAGGCCGACGGCTGCGCCGGCGCGGACGTCTGCGCCGGGGCGGCGGGAGCCGGAGCGACGTCCTCAGTCACGGGGCACGGCCTGCCGCACCGAGAAGAGGTTGCCGAACGGGTCCAGCAGCTGGCACAGCCGCTCCCCCGTGAACACCGTCTTCGGACCGCGGTGGGCGACGGCGCCGTTCGCCGTCCAGTCGGCGACGACGGCGTCGACGTCGGGGACCGTCCAGTACGGGCTCGTGCCGTCGGGTCCGGGCCGGTTCAGCGCGTCCCGCTCGTGCAGCGTCAGGCGGGTGCCGTCCAGGTCGTAGGCCACGAGCGCCCCGCCGCGGACGACGGGCTCGCGCCCGAGCCGCGCCGAGTACCAGGCGATCGCGGCGTCGAGGTCGTCGACGAAGTAGAAGACGTTGCCGACTCCGGCGAACTCCGTCGTCGTCATGCTCGGGCCGGCGGGAGGGCGTCGCGGAGGAAGGCGAGCGAGGGGCCGATGGCCGCCTCCGTGTACCCCTCGGCGTGACGGGTGCCCGGGATCAGCTGCAGCGTGCTGGCGACTCCGACCGCGGAGAGCGCCGCCTGCATGGCCTGCGCGTCGCTCACGGGGACGAACTCGCCGAGCGAGTTGGCCAGGAACACCGGCCCGCCGTCCGAGGAGGCGTGGCGCGTCGTGGAGGCGGCGGTGAGCAGCCCGCGGTCGCCCCCGACCTCGTTGAGGATCGTCCAGCGCAGGAAGGCGTCGTTCCGGCCGGTCTGGTTGATGTCGGCGCTCTTCATGGCGTCGAGGTCCTGCGTCGTCGGCGTGGCCGGGAGGTCGTCGGTCGCCTCGACGATGCCGAGGAGGTCGAACATCCCCGACCAGCTGACGGCGGGCCGGCCGGTGGCGATCGCGGCCTCCACGACCAGGTTCCCGCCCGCCGATCCGCCGAAGAACGCCAGCCTGCTCCGGTCGAACGCCCACGCGGACGCGACCGCCCACCGCTCCGCGGCGAGCACGTCGTCCCTGCTGGCCGGGAAGACCGAGTCCGGAGCCTCGCGGTAGTCCGCCGCGAACACGAGGTAGCCGGCGTCGACCAGCATCGTCGCGAGCGCCCGCTCCTTGCTCTTGTCCCCCCGGAACCACCCGCCGCCGTGGATCAGCACGACGGCCGGCCGAGCGGCGTCCTCGGCCGGGGACACCGACCTGCTGTACACGTCCAGCACCTGCGGCGACGACCCCCCTTCGACGTACGGAACCCCGATGCTCACTGACGGCTCGTCCGACACGGTGACCCCCTCCGGTCCAGATTCTCGACTGCAGTCAGACCGTAGGAGCCGGGGGCGGCGCGAGCCAGGCCCTGCCGGGGTCACCCAGGAGGGCGCCCGCAGGCCCGCCCGCCGCGGCTGGGCGGATCGCGACTAGCCTCGGAGGGTGTTCCTGACCGAGCCGTACGGCTTCCGCGACCGCTCCGCCCTCGACGAGCGCCGGGCCCTGCTCGAGGACGAGCCCTCGGTGCAGCCCCTCCGGGCGTTCCGCGAGGAGCTCCTCGCCCGGCGCACGCGCAGGCATCCCGGTGCCGTGGTGCCCGACTTCGACCCGGCCGAGGCCGGCGTCGAGGCGCGTGCGCTCATCGTGCTGGAGGCCCCGGGACCGATGTCGACCGGCCCCGACGGCTCCGGCTTCGTCTCGGTCGACAACGACGACGCGACCGCCGCCTCGACCTGGACCCTCCGCGACGAGGTCGGACTGCACGCCCGCACCCTGGTCTGGAACATCGTGCCGTGGCAGCTCGACGGCGCCCCCGACGCGGACGAGGTGCGGCAGGGCGCGATGGAGCTGCGCCGGCTCCTGCCGCTGCTCCCCGACCTGCGGGTCGTCGTCAACGCCGGGACCGCGCCGACCAGCGGCTGGAAGAAGAACATCGAGCCGTACCTGGTCGACGGCCCGACGGTCATCGACTCGTGGAGCCCCGGCCAGCGGGCGATGAGCCAGCCGCGCAAGCGCGACGAGCTGAAGCGCGCCTTCGAGCGCGCGACGCACCTGGTCGGCTGAGCCCCCGGGGCTCCGAGGCGTCATGAACGGTCGTCATCGGAGCCGGGAGGCGGCCCTTCGCGACGCCTCGACCGCCGGCGGACGGTCCGCTCAGGCCGAGCGGGCGTCCCGCAGCGCGTCGGCCGACTGCTGCGCGGCGCGGCGGACGTCGCGGTCCGGGTCGCGGAGCATGCCCGTCAGGACGGCCTCGACGCTCGCCGCGAACTCGCCCTTCGCGTCGCGACCGGAGGAGATCCCCGCCAGAGCGGCCGCCACGAGAGCGCGCGCTCCGGCCGCGCGGACCCGGGGGTGCTCGTCGGTGGTCAGGCGGGACAGCTTCTTCTGCCCGCCCAGCACGCGCTCGGCGCAGACGCGGGCGCACATCTCGCGGACGCGCCAGGAGGGGTTCGCGAGTCCGGCGGTCACCGCGTCGGCGGCGTCGTCGTCCCAGACGTAGAGGAGCGCGCGGGCACCCCAGAGCTCGGGCCAGTAGAGCGAGGGCGCTCCCTTGAGGATCCCGTCGGCGTGCTCGCCGCCCACGGTGAGGAGGAAGGACTCGCCCTCGTACCCGCCGGTGAGCAGGGCCGCGGATCGCAGAGCGACGTTGCGCTCCCCCTCGCGGGCGACCTGCGCGCGCAGGCGCTCCTCGAGCGGATCGGTGAGGGTGACGGTCGGTTCGTTGTCGCGTGCCATGAGTACTCCCGAGAGTACTCGCCCGCCCCGCGCCACGGCGGATCCCGCAGCGGAACGGACGATGCCCGCCCGCTCAGGAGGCGCCCACCGGGAGGTCGGCCCCGCCTGACTATGCTGGTGCCACCCCCGGCAGCCGAGCCCTCTGAGCCTCGTCCGCGCCGGGGTGGCGCGGCTCACCCGCCCGGGGAGCGGAGGAGGTCCTCTCATGGCCGATCGGCCGAACCTCCGCCATGTCGCGGCGGTCGCGGGCGTCTCGCACATGACCGTGTCGCGCGTGCTCAGCGGGCACCCCAACATCAAGGAGTCGACCCGCCAGAAGGTCCTCGAGGCGGTCGACGAGCTCAACTACCGGCCGAACATCGCCGCCCGCTCCCTCGTCACGCAGCGCACCGACCGCATCGGCGTGATGATCGAGAGCGGCGCCGAGTACGGGCCGTCGAGCACCCTCCGCGCGATCGAGCGCGCCGCCCGCGAGAAGGGGTACTCGATCACCTCCGTCGCGCTGCGGCCGGACCTCGAGATGACCCCCACCGACGCGATCGACCACCTGATGGGCCTCGGGATCGACGCGCTCTGCGTGATCGCGCCGCGCTCCTCCTCCGTGGCGACCCTCCGCACCGTCGAGATCGGCGTGCCGACGCTCGTGGTGAAGAGCGACAAGGATCCGAGCTTCCTCACCGTCTCGGTCGACCAGCAGGCCGGCATGTTCCAGGCCGTCGACCACCTGGGCAACCTCGGCCACCGCGACGTGCTGCACCTCTCCGGCCCCCTCGACTGGCTCGACGCGCGCGCCCGCGAGCGCGCCTTCCACAGCCGCGCGAAGTCGTGGGGGATGCACGAGCGCCCCATCGTCATCGGCGACTGGACCCCGGACTCCGGGTACGACTTCGCCGCGAGCCTGCAGTCGGTGCCCGACTTCACCGCGATGGTCGTCGCGAACGACGAGATGGCGCTCGGAGTGATCCACGGCCTCGTCGAGCGCGGGATCCGCGTGCCCGAGGACGTGAGCATCGTCGGCTTCGACGACCTGCCCACCGCCCGCCACTTCCTCCCGCCGCTGACGACGGTCCGCCAGGACTTCGACAAGCTGGGGACGACGGTCGCCGAGGTGATCCACGCGAGGATCCGCGGCCAGGAGATCCCGCAGCGCACCCGGATCCCCACGGAGCTGGTGATCCGCTCCTCCACGGCCGCTCCCCGATCGTGACCCTCCTGTTCCCGTCCCGCCGCATGCGCTCGCGTATCATCGGCGGCAGCCCCTGGCACGCCGGACCCTGACGGCGCGCCGCACACGAACCGAGGACGGCACGTGGCGATCTCATCGAGGACGACCCGGAGCTCCGCGGCACCCGTCGTCGAGATGACCGGCATCCGCGTCTCCTTCGCCTCCGGACCCGCTCTGAAGGACGGGAACCTGCGGCTGGTGCCGGGCGAGATCCACGGACTGATGGGCGAGAACGGCGCGGGCAAGTCCACGCTGATCAAGACGCTCACCGGCATCCACCAGCCCGACGCGGGCGAGATCCTCGTCGACGGCGTCGCCCGGCGCTTCAGCGGCCCGGCGGAGGCGAAGGCCGCGGGCATCACGGCCGTGTTCCAGGACGAGCGCCTCACCGACAACCTCAGCATCGGCGAGAACGTGATGCTCGGACACGAGGTCCGCGGCCGCTTCGGCATCTCCTGGTCGCGCACCCACCACCGCGCGGCCGAGATGCTCGCCGAGCTGGGCCTGGAGGACCTCGACCCGCACCTGCCGCTGCGCTCGCTCTCGCCGGCGATCCGCCAGCTGGTCGCGATCAGCCGCGCGATGGTCGACCGTCCGCGCGTGCTGGTGCTCGACGAGCCCACCTCCAGCCTCGACCTCAGCGACGTGGCCCGCCTCTTCACCGTGCTGCGGAGGCTGCGCGACCAGGGCGTGGCGATCCTGTTCGTCTCGCACTTCCTCGAGCAGGTCCTCACCCTCAGCGACCGGCTGACCGTGCTCCGCGACGGCGGCACCGTCGGCGAGTACCCGGCGCACACCATGGACCGCGCCGAGCTGATCGCGAAGATGATCGGCAAGGACATCGACGCGCTGCGGCAGATCGGCTCCGACCGCCGCGAGCACCGCCGCCAGCCCGTCGGCCCGGCCATCTACCGCGCGCACGGGATCGGCCGCCGCGGCGCCGTGGGCCCGACCGATCTGGAGCTGCACCGCGGCGAGATCGTGGGCTTCGCGGGCCTGCGCGGCTCGGGGCGCACCGAGCTGGCGTCGCTCGTGAGCGGAGTCGAGAAGCCGGACACCGGCGAGGTGCTGATCGACGGCGAGCCCGCCCACATCTCCGACCCGGTGTCGGGCCTGCGCCACCGCATCGCCCACTCGAGCGAGAACCGCCGCGAGGACGGGATCATCGGCGACCTCTCCCTCCGCGAGAACCTCGTGCTGGGCCTGCAGGCTCTGCGCGGCTGGGCGCACCCGCTCTCGGCCGCCGAGACCGACACCCTGGTGCGCACTTACGTCGAGGCGCTGAACATCTCGCCGGCCGACCCGGACATCCCGGTGAAGTACCTCTCCGGAGGCAACCAGCAGAAGGTGGTCCTCGCGCGGTGGCTCGCGACCCGTCCGCGGCTGCTCGTGCTCGACGAGCCGGCGCGCGGGATCGACGTGGCGTCGAAGGTCGAGATCCAGGCGCACATCGCGCAGCTCGCGAAGGAGGGGGTGACCGTCGTCTACATCTCGTCCGAGCTGGAGGAGGTGGTGCGCCTCAGCGACCGCATCGTCGTGTTCAAGGACCGCGAGAAGATCGGCGAGGTCAGCAACGGCCCCTGGCTCACCGTCGACACGATCGTCGAGATGATCGCCGCCGACCGCGACGACGACCTCGACGACGACGACTGACCTCCCCCGCCGGCCGGGCGGCCGCACCGTCCACCGGGTCTCGATGAGCCGTCCGGGGCTGCTCGACCGCCAGGACCTCGGCGCGCCGGCGGGTCCCGCTCGGGCGCCGGGCCTGCGAGGATCCGGGGGTGGACGATCAGCGACCGGACGAGCTCGCGGAGCTGCAGCGGCGCGCCTACGGTCGCGGCTCCGACATCGAGCGTGACCCCGGCGCCCTCGCCCGGCTCTCCGCGCTCGAGGCCCGCACCCGTCCCGCCCCCGGCACCGCGCAGCCGGACGCGGCGGCCCCCGGGGACGCGGCGCCGGAGGACGCGGCACCTCCCGTGGACGCCTCCGCCGACGGGGAGTCCGACCCCCTCGGCCACGTCCCGCCCCGCCGCTCCCGTCGGCGCGGCCTCCTCCTCCTCGCCGCGCTGGCCGCGACGGCCGCCGTCGCCGCGGGGGCCACCCTCCTCGCCACCGCCGGGGACGGGCAGCCCGGCCGCGAGGTCGCCGTGCTGCCGCTGTCGAACGGCACCGACCTCCCCGGCTGGGAGGGACTGGGGTTCGACGGGTCGGTCACCACCGAGGACTTCGGCGGGCTCACCGTCGTGCGGCAGAGCCTGCCCGCCGACACGGGGCTCACCGTCGTCCGGCAGCGCCGCTCCTCGAGCGCCGGCTCGTGCCTCTCCATCGTGCGGACCGCCGAGCCGCAGGACGGCCTGTTCTTCCAGGGCTGCACGGCCGGAGCGTTCCCCGCGGTCGCGCAGTTCACCGTGACGTCGGCGGCGCCGGAGGCCCTGCGCGAGCGGTTCCCGATCGGCACGTCCCTGCGGTTCGCCCTCGAGGGCGACGAGATCCGCGTCCGATCCGACGCCCCCTGACCGCTCGGCCGCGGACCGACCGCTCGCATCGCGACCGCTCCGCACCCCTCCCACCCGGAGGCGCCCCCGCGCTCAGATCCCCGTCCGCCCGTGCGGATCGCCCACCTTCTTCGACTCGCTCGACCCGCGCTCGCGCAGGAACACGGCGAGCGCCGCCATGCTGCCCACCGCGAGGAACTCCGACTGCCAGTTCTGGAGCGTCCGGTTCCAGAAGTCGGCGGAGGAGACGTAGCCGAGCCAGTCGACAGGCGCCTCCAGGCTCGTCAGCTGCTCCTCGTTGTAGGCCACGACGCCCGTCACCGACTGCGCCGCCCAGGACAGCAGGAACACCGCCCCCATCACCAGCAGCAGCGAGTGCGAGAACAGCGCCTGCCGCAGGCCGCCGGCGGAGGCCGAGGGGGGCGAGCCGTCCTCCGCGGACGCGCCCGCCTTCTGCTGCTCGTCGGTCTCGAGCCCCTCCTCGCCCACCCGCTTCGACTCGGGCGACCCGCGCTGCACGAGCCAGACGGTCGCGCCGATGTAGAGGAAGAACTGGAGGTACTCCGACTGCCAGTTCTCGGCGACGTCGATCGCGAAGTCGGAGGAGGTGACGAAGCGCCAGTAGCCGACCTCCCGCAGCCCCTCCGCGACCTGGGTGTCGTTGTAGGCGGCGAGCCCGGCGAACGACTGCTCGGCGAGAGCGAGCAGGAAGATCGCGAGGAAGAACAGCGAGAGTCCGTTCTCGCGCAGGAAGCGGCGCATCCGGCTCACCTCCCGAGGATCCCGACGGCGAAGAACCCGATCAGGCCGAGCACGATCACGGCGTAGTACAGGGCGGAAGCGGTGCGCACGTCAGCTCCCGTCCAGGACGCAGTCGAAGGGCGCGTCCGCCACCGGCGCGCAGCCGGCCGCGCGCACCAGCCAGCCGTCGTCGCCCGGAGTGAGGAACACCGCGGTGCCGCCGGAGCGCACGATCGCCGCCCGGCCGTAGACCTCGGCGTCTCCTGCTCCGTCTTCCGTGATCCCGAGCTCCAGCACGCCGTCGGGGCAGTCGCCCTCCCGGTCCTCCACGGCCTCGCGGGCGGAATCGGTGAGCAGCGCGCACGCCGCGGCGCCGTCGGCGTCGGCGAGCGCGGAGAGGAAGGCGTCGGCCGCGTGGCGGGCCGCCGTGCCGTCCGCGGAGCATCCGCAGAGCGCGAGCACGAGGGCCGCCGTCGCGGCCGTCGCGGGGACGGAGCGCGATCGAGGGAGCATCATGGCCAGGGAAGCTACTCCCGGGCCCGACCACCGGGCAGAGGGTCGCCATCGGGCCCTGCGGGGCCCCGCGACCGGATCGTTACCGAAGCGCACCGCCGTGCTGTTGCGTCACAAGAATTGTTCACGGTAACATTTCGACGCGGCGCTGCTTCGGCCGGCGCCCACTGCACATCCTGCACTCACCGCACCTCGGGCCGCTAGGCCCGCATTCGAGGCCCTTCGGGGTCCACCATCTCGGGCGCGCTCTTCGTGCCCGCGATCTCAAGGAGGAGATCTATGTCCAAGACGAGGCGTATCGGCCAGTTCCTGGGTTTCGCAGCAGTCGGCGCACTCGCGTTCGGACTCGCGGGCTGCTCGGGCGGTTCCGGCTCCGATTCGGGCTCCGGCTCGAGCGGTGACCTCACCACCGTCGGATTCGTGGCCGTCGGCCCCGAGGGCGCGTGGCGCCAGGCGAACGAGACCAACATCGAGGACACGTTCACCAAGGACGCCGGCTTCGACCTGAAGTACGCACCCGCCACCAACGGAGACCAGAAGTCGCAGATCGACTCCTTCACCTCCTTCGTGGACGAGGGCGTCGACATCATCCTGCTCTCCGCCACGGAGGGCTCCGGCTGGGAGGACTCGCTCGAGCGCGCCCAGGAGGCCGAGATCCCGGTCATCCTGATCGACCGCGGCATCGAGCCGGACAACACCGACCTCTACGTGACCCGCATCGCGCCCGACAACATCGCGGTCAGCACCTCGGTCGCCGACTGGGCCAAGACCACCTTCCCGAGCGGCGCGAAGTACTTCACGCTCGAGGGCCCCGCGGGCGTCTCGGTCGTCAACGAGCGCAACGAGGGCTGGGACGAGGTCATCGGAGCCGACTCGAAGTTCACCAAGATCGGCGCGCAGACCGCTAACTGGTCCACCGAGGAGGCCAAGAGCGTCTTCGAGACCGTCCTGAAGTCGAACAACAACGACGTCCAGCTGGTCTTCGCCCAGAACGACGAGATGGGCCTCGGCGCCGTCCAGGCCGTCCAGGAGGCCGGCCTCACCCCCGGCACCGATGTCAAGATCGCCACGATCGACGGCACCAAGAACGCCCTGCAGGCGCTGGCCGACGGCGAGCTGAGCTTCGTCGCCGAGTACAACCCGCTGTTCGGCGAGACCGCCCTCGACGCGGTCGAGAAGACCCTGGCCGGCGAGACGGTCGAGTCCTCGATCGTCGTCCCGAGCGAGACCTTCGACTCGCCCGAGGCCGCCGCCACCGCGCTGCCCGACCGCAAGTTCTAGTCGCTCAGCACCACCGGTCGCCCGGCGTCGTCCTCGACGCGGCACCACTCCCCCGGAGCGACCGGGGCCGGCCCTCCCGCCGGCCCCGGTCGCTCCGACCCTTCGGCGCACCTGTTCGGCTGCGCCCCGCTCGAGAACGGAACGACGCGACATGACAGGTTCGCCTCCGATCGTCGAGATGAAGAACATCTCGATCAGCTTCCCCGGCGTGAAAGCCCTCGACGGCGTCGACTTCCGCCTGTTCCCGGGCGAGGTCCACACCCTCATGGGTGAGAACGGCGCCGGCAAGTCCACGCTCATCAAGGCCCTCACCGGCGTCTACCGCATCGACAGCGGAGACATCGTGATCGACGGGGAGACCCGTCGCCTGACCGGCACCGCCGACTCGCAGGCCGCGGGCATCTCCACCGTGTACCAGGAGGTCAACCTGGTCACGAACCTCTCCATCGGAGAGAACGTGATGCTCGGCTACGAGGTCCGCGGACCCTTCGGCATCAACTGGAAGGCCACCCACCAGGCCGCGAAGGTCGCGCTCGAGAAGCTCGGCCTCGGCCACCTCAACACGCGCCAGTCGCTCGCCTCGCTCTCGATCGCGATGCAGCAGCTGGTCGCGATCAGCCGCTCGACGGTGAGCGACTCCAAGGTGCTCATCCTCGACGAGCCGACCTCGAGCCTGGACGCGAACGAGGTCGAGAACCTCTTCGTCGTCATCCGCCGCCTCCGCGCGGAGGGCGTCGCGATCCTCTTCGTCTCGCACTTCCTCGACCAGGTCTACGCGATCAGCGACCGCCTGACGGTGCTGCGCAACGGCACCTTCGTCGGCGAGTACCTGACCCACGAGCTCGACCGCACCTCGCTGATCTCGAAGATGATCGGCAAGGACATCGCGGCGCTGCGCTCGCTCGACTCCGAGCGCGAGAGCCAGGACCACCTCTACCGCGACGCCCCGCTCTACACCGCGAAGGGCATCGGCAAGAAGGGCTCCATCGAGAGCACCGACCTGACGCTGCACCGCGGCGAGGTCGTCGGCTTCGCCGGGCTCCTCGGCTCCGGCCGCACCGAGCTCGCGCGCCTGATCTACGGCGTCGACAAGCCCGACACCGGCGAGATCACGATGCACGGCAAGAAGATCGACGTCCCGACGCCGACCGCCGGCCTCGCCCACAAGATCGCGTTCTCGAGCGAGAACCGCCGCGACGAGGGCATCATCCGCGACCTCTCGGTCCGCGAGAACCTCATCCTCGGCGTGCAGGCCAAGCGCGGCTGGGCCCGCCCCCTCTCCAAGAAGGAGAAGGACGAGATCGTCGGCAAGTACCTCGTCGAGCTCAACGTGCGCCCGGCCGACCCCGACCGCCCGATCAGCAAGCTCTCCGGCGGCAACCAGCAGAAGGTCCTCCTCGGCCGCTGGCTCGCCACCGCCCCCGAGATCCTCATCCTCGACGAGCCGACCCGCGGCATCGACGTCGGAGCGAAGGCCGAGATCCAGGAGAAGGTCGTCGCCCTCGCCGGCGAGGGCGTCGCCGTGGTCTTCATCTCGTCCGAGCTCGACGAGGTCGTCCGCCTCAGCGACCGCATCATCGTCCTGAAGGACCACCGCGTGATCGCGGAGATCCTCAACGGTCCCGCTGTCACTGCGGAGTCGATCGTCACTACCATCGCCGCAGAGGGAGTCGTCGACGAGGACGTCGTCGTCCTCGAGAGCGCCACGCAGGAGGCCGCATCATGAGCAGCGACACCCGACCCGCCCGGGGATCCGTCCTCGGCGGGATCATCCGCCGCCAGTACTTCTGGGGAGTCGTGGCGATCGCCCTGCTCCTCCTCGTCAACGTCGTCAAGGACCCGGGCTACCTGGCCGTCTCGGTCAGCCCCACCACCGGCTACCTCGTCGGCAACGTCATCGACATCGCCCGTGCCGCCGCTCCGATCCTGATGATCGCCGTCGGCATGTGCCTGGTCGTCGCGACCGGGGGCATCGACCTCTCGGTCGGCTCGATCATGGTCGTCGCCGGCGCCGTCTCGATGGAGTTCCTCAACTCCGCGGGAGCGCCGGACTCGCTCGGCGCCGCAGCGGGAGCCTTCGCGGTCGCCCTCCTGGTGGCCGCCGTGCTCGGAGCCGTGAACGGCGTCCTGGTCTCGGTGGTGGGCCTCCAGCCCTTCATCAGCACGCTCGTCGTGATGCTCGCGGGCCGCGGCCTGGCGAAGGTCATCACCGGCGGCCAGAACACCGCCGCCACCAACGAGCCCTTCCGCTGGCTCGCGAACGGGTACGTCTTCGGGCTCCCGGTCGTGTTCCTCCTCGCCATCGCGATCGTCGTGGTCGTCGGAGTCCTGGTGCGCCGCAGCGCGCTCGGCCTGATGATCGAGGCCATCGGCATGGACCCGAAGGCGGCCCGCCTCGCGGGCATCAACCGCCGGGGCCTGCTGATGACCGCCTACATCGGCAGCGGCATCCTCGCCGGAGTCGCGGGCGTGTTCGCCACGGCGAGCGTGATGACGGTCGACGTCTCGCGCACCGGCTACCAGCTCGAGCTCGACGCGATCCTCGCGGTCGTCATCGGCGGCACCTCGCTCGCCGGCGGCAAGTTCAACATCACCGGTGCCGCCGTGGGCGCGATCCTGATCGCCACCCTCGACAAGACCGTCGTGTTCCTCGGAGTCTCGTCCTCCGCGACGCCCGCCTTCAAGGCGATCGTCATCGTCGCGCTCTGCCTCCTGCAGTCCGAGCGCGTCCGCTCCGCCTTCAAGTCCCGTCGCGAGGCGCGCCGCAGCGTCCCGCAGAAAGAGGCGATCCCCGCATGAGTGCCGTGATGACCCGCTCCGCCCCTCCGGCGAGCACCAAGCGCACCTCCGGGGCGCGCGGCTGGCTGAGCCAGCACCTGGACAAGCTGCCCACCCTGGCCGCGCTGATCATCTTCTTCGGGATGATCGTCTACGGCGAGGCCGCCTACGGCCGGATCCTGCAGGCGAGCACGATCTCGAACCTGCTGGTCAACAACGCGCACCTGATCATCCTCGCCGTGGGCCTCACCTTCGTGATCCTCACCGGCGGCATCGACCTCTCGGTCGGCGCGGTGATCGCGTTCAGCAGCGTGAGCGGCGTGCTCCTGATCAACGCCGGCTGGAACCCCTGGCTCGTGATGGTCCTGATGGTCGTGATCGGCGCCCTGTTCGGCGTGATCTCCGGCGTCCTGATCCAGTACTTCAACGTGCAGCCGTTCATCGCGACGCTCGCGATGATGTTCCTGGCCCGCGGTCTCGCCTCCATGCTGAGCACCGTCCCGGAGCGCCTCCCCGAGGACTCGGCCGTGCTGAGCCTGGCCACGCCGATCAAGCTGATCGACGGGCCGAAGGTCAACGACTTCGTCATCAGCCCCGGCGTGATCATCGCGATCCTCGTCGTGGCCGGCGCGTTCTTCGTGCTGCACCGCACCCGCCTGGGCCGCACGGTCTACGCGATGGGCGGCTCCGAGCAGTCGGCGGCCCTGATGGGCCTCCCGGTGGTGCGGACCAAGCTGTTCATCTACATCATCAGCGGCACGCTCGCCGGTCTCGCCGGTGTGGTCTACACCGCCCGCCTCGGCAGCGCGCAGAACATCACCGGCACCGGCTGGGAGCTCGACGCCATCGCGGCGACCGTCATCGGCGGCACGCTGCTCACCGGCGGCGTCGGGTTCGTGCTCGGCTCGGTGGTCGGCGCCCTGGTGCTCGGCCTGATGAACGTCCTGATCACCCGTGACGGCGGCATCCCGCCGGAGGCGACCACGATCATCACCGGAGGCATCCTCCTGGTCTTCGTCCTCCTCCAGCGCGCCGTCATGGCCCGCAGCAAGACCTGACCGGGCTCCCGCCCGATCTCCCCCGGCGCCCCCTCGTCCCTCCGCGGACGAGGGGGCGCCGTCGTGTCCGGGGCGCTCCGCCGGCCTCAGGAGGCGGAGCGGCTGAGCGTCAGCGCGGCCTGCTCGCGGGTGGCGTAGCCGCATTCCTCGGCGAGGCGGGCGAAGTCGGCAGGGCCCCGCCGCCGCAGGCCGATCCGGCGCCGGAGGGTGCCCGCCCGGCGCGTCTCGATCTCCTCCGCCGGCGTGCGGCCGAGGAACGCGAAAGCCTCCGCGAGCATGCGGGGGCAGACGAGCAGCTCCCGGGCGAGCACCGCGGCGGAGAACGCCGGGTCGCGGTGGCGCGCCTCGATCACCGGGATCGCCTCCGCGTAGACCTGGTCCGCGCTCCGGGTCCGGACCCGCGGAGCGCAGTGCTCGACGATCCCCTCCAGCAGCAGTTCGCTCGCCCGCCTCACGCCGGCGGCCCCGAGCACGGCCGGATCCCCCTCGATCAGACTGGTGGCGAGGGCACGGGCAGGCGTCCAGACCGACTCGCGCACCGGCACGACCTCGTTGATCCGCTCGCGGACCCACCGGTGCTCGAGCACGGCGGCGTCGAAGCTCCAGGTGTACGAGACGGTCGGCCGCCGGTAGTCGATGCGCGCCGGGACCCTGGCGTCGAGGAGCAGGACGCTGTTCGGAGTCGCCTCGAGCACGCCCTCGTCGAGGACGACCTCTCCCCCGCCCTCGACGATCAGGGAGATGTGAACGCCCGCCGGCCTGTCCGCCCTGTCGACCGACGGCGAGGGGGCGACCCTGATCCCGTTCGGCCCCCACACCCGCGTCAGCGCGAGTCCCGGTCCATCCGCTGCGTCCATCCGCAGACCGGGAGCGCCGGTCCCGCGCTCGTACCAGGCGCGAGCGAACGCCTGCATCCGCTCCTCTGCGGCCCCCATCTCCCGCCTCCTCCGCGTCGAACGAACAGAATCCCTCATCTGTCGATCACCGCCGGACGTTCGCACGGATCTCCCAGGCCTCCGCGTCTCGCGCTCGGAATCCGGCCGCACGCCGTCGCCGGACCGGGAGGACGGCCACGGGGACCGTCCCGGTCAGCGGCGCTGGGAGAGCCGCCACAGCGCGCGGCGAGCGCTCCCCTCGGAGGCGAAGCCCGCCTCCTCGGACGCGCGCGCGAAGTCGGCGGTCGCCAGGGACCGCCCGCCGATCAGGAGCAGGAGGGTGCCCGCCCGGCGCCGCTCGAGCTCGTCGTCGGCCGTCCGACCGAGGAAGGAGAACGCGCGGGCCAGCGTCAGCTCCGACACCAGGAGCTCGCGGGCGAGCCGGGCGGCGGTGAAGGCGGGATCGCGGTGGCGCTCCTCGATCAGGGCCATGGCCTCCCCGTAGACCTCCTCGGCGCGGAGACGCCTGCGCGGTGCGGAGCCCTCGACCAGCTCCTTCAGGAAGGCCTCGCCCGCCCGGGCGACGGCGGGCTGCTCCGCCAGAGCGGGGTCGCCGTCGAGGAGACCGTTCATCAGCGCCCGCGCCGGGGCCAGGAAGGAGCCGGCGACCGGCAGGACCTCGCCGAGGCGCTCAGCGATCCAGCGCTGCTCCAGCGCCCGCTCGCCGAGCACCCAGGCGTAGACCACGGTCGAGCGGGGGAAGCGCGCCCCGGTCCGCGGTTCCGCGTCGAGGACCACCAGATCACCGCGGCCGCACTCGAGCATCCGTCCGTCCTGTCGGATGCGTCCACCGCCCTCGACGACCAGCAGCAGATGCGCGCCCGGCGGGTAGCGCGGCTGCCGCTTCTGCTCGAGGACGGAGCCCTCGGGGATCCACAGTCTGGTGATCTCGAAGCCGGGCGAGCCCGTCCCCTCTACCCGCAGTCCGGAAGAACGGGCCTCCATGCCGTTCCAGTGCTCGGCCATCCGCCGGTACATCTCGGCCGATCTCGCCCCCATCGGGTGCCCCCTCCTCGCGGGCACGCTGACGCCTCACCACGGGAGTGATTCGCAGCCGCCGCGCACTCCGTTTGTCACCGGACCGGTCACAGCGGACGGCGACGCTCCCTCTCATCGCACCGGCGGCGCCCCGGCGGCGTCGGGCGACCGACGGGATCGCCCGGTCAGGAGGGCCATCGCGATTCGGAACGGCGCCGGAGCACACCACTCCCTCCTCACGGCGGCGCCACTTCCTCCTCACCTGCCCCCGAGCGCTTGGGCAGACCGACCGCCCGCGGGAAGACTCCCCAGCGGTACGGCGCCCGTCGTACCCGCCGAAGCGACCGAGCGGACGACGACCGTCCTCCGAGCAGGCCGTCGGCGAGAAGACAGACCGAGGAGCTTCACTGTGACTTCCGACAACTCTCCCGCTGAGCAGGGTCCGCTGAGGCGACGCACCGTCGTCGCCGGCGCCACCTGGTCCCTGCCCGTGATCGCCGCAGCGACGGCCACCCCGGCCGCCGCCGCCTCTGCCACGCAGACCCTCGTGTTCAGCTCCATCCCGACCATGATCGCGTGCATGCCCAACACGGCGCCGATCACGCTGACCCTCACCGGCGGCACCGTCGCGAACGTCCCCGTGCGGGTGAACACCCCGCCCGGCTTCCGCTTCGGAGGGAGCGGGACCGACACCTTCGTGACCGACGCGAACGGAGTCGCCACCATCCCCGCCGGCAGCGTCATCGCCGGCCCCTCGACAGGCTCGGCCCTCGCCTTCGGCGGCTCGGCGAAGACGAACGCCCCGTTCCCGGTCCGCCAGACCGGCGACCTGCAGTACAGCACGGGCCTCGCCACTGTTCCCGAGAACTCCGGATTCATCCACACCTCCTCGCAGGGTGTGAACGGCAACGTCTCCGTCAAGGCGAACGGCGACATCTGGCAGTACCGGCGGTCCGACGGCTGGCAGAAGCTCGGCACGGGCGCCTCCACGGAGCCCAGCACGTCCGGGCTCACGCAGCAGCCGGACGGAACCTACAACGCGCACTGGATCAAGGACGGAGTCCTCCAGTACGGCAAGGCGCTCGCGACCGTTCCGAACAACTCCGGATTCGTCCGCACCTACGGTCAGGGCGCGGACGGGAACGTCTCCATCAAGGCGAACGGCGACATCTGGCGGTACAACCGCCAGGCCAACGAGTGGATCCTTCTGGGCACCGGCGCCAGCACCGAGCCGAGCGCGGCCGGCATCTCCGCGAACGTGGCCGGGACCCTGAACGTCCACTGGATCAAGAACGGAGTCCTGCAGTACGGCACCGCGACGGCCACCGTGCCGACCAACTCCGGATTCGTCCGCGTCTACGGCCTCGGCACCCGCGGCACGATCGCCGTGAAGTCGAACGGCGACATCTGGCGGTACACCCCGCAGGGGAACGTCTGGGACCTGATCGGCACCGGAGCCAGCACCGAGCCGAGCGCCGCCGGGCTGACCCAGCGGCCGGGCGGGACGTTCGAGATCCACTGGATCAAGGACGGAGTCCTGCAGTACGGCACCCGGCTCGCGACCGTTCCGGAGAACTCCGGGTTCGTCCGCACCTACGGTCAGGGAGCGGATGGGAACGTCTCCGTGAAGGCGAACGGCGACATCTGGTACTACAGCCCGGCGCAGAACACGTGGACCAAGATCGGCTCCGGTGCCAGCACCGGGCCCGATGCGGCCGGGATCACCGCCCAGGGAGACAACACGCTGAACCCCCACTGGATCAAGGCGAGAACCGACTGCCGCTGATCCGCGCCCGGCGGCCCTCTCCGCCCGCGTCCTGCCGAACCGCGGGCGAGGAGGGCCGCCTCCGCCCTCCCGCCGAGGACGGGCGCCTCGTCCGAGGTGGAACGCGCCACGCCGTCTCGGCGCCCCTCCCCCGGCCTAGCGTGGTCACCGCCCGCGCACCCCGTCCCCGCTGCGAAGGAGCCCGGTGACCGCTTCCGAGCAGCCGGCCGCCCCGCGCGGTCTCGTCGAGACGCTGCAGCTGAGCGGTCCCCGCGTGGAGGCGTGGCTGAGGAGCCTCGGCTGGGCGAGCGACGGAGCTCCGCCCCTGCACCTCGCCGGGGACGTGCTCGCCGTCGACGGCTTCCGGCTGAGCCGCCTCTGGCACACACCCGGCACGCTCCGGACCGACCCGCCCCTCCCCGCCCCCGACCGGGCCGAGGTCGACCTCATCGTCCCGGTCGCCGGCGAGATCGTCGTCGACGGCCCTCTCGAGGCCGCTCGTCTGCGGCCCGGCGGGCTCGCCCTCCTCCGACGCGACGACTCCGCTCGGTTCCGGGCGGAGGAGGACTCCGCCTGGCTGGCGCTGAGGACCTCCTGGGGCAGGCTCGGCCTCACGAGCGCACAGTCCGGCGGGCCGTCCTGCACGCTGCTCGCCGCCGACAGCTACAGCGGCGCCTTCGTCTCCCTCGTCAACGCGACCCTCAACGCGGACCTCTCGGCGGGCGATCCCGGCTTCAGCGAGCTGCGCCGGGCGCTCGAGGCGACCGCGTCGGCCCTGATCAAGCAGAGCCTGCCGCCTGCCCGTCCCGAGGACGGACTCGAGGGCGTCCTCCTCCGCGCGATCGCCGTCATCGACGCGGAGGCGGGTGAGGCGGACTTCACCGTCGGTGTTCTCGCGATGCGGCTCGGCGTCTCGCGGGCGACGCTGGACCGCGCCTTCCACCGCCGGGGCACGACCGTGGCCGCGACCCTCCGCGAGCGGCGCGTGCACCTCGCCGCGTCGCTACTCGCCGCGAGCCCGTCGCTCTCGCCCTCGGCCCGCGCGGCCGTGGCCGAGCGGGCCGGCTTCCGGACGCTGAGGGCGATGGACCGCGCGCTGAGCCGTTCGCGCGACGTCGACCGCGGCTGATCCGACCGGACATCGGCGTCCGCGTCGCTCCAGGATGCTCGCGGAATCAGTCGAACCGGTTCGCCTCTTATCTGGAGTGTCGGGAAATGATCCGGTTAGGCTCTTCACGTTGACGTCAACAAAGTGTTACCGTGAACATCGCCGCGTACGAAGCCGGCACACTCCCTCCCCTCAGCAATGGTGCCGACCCTGGAGCAAAGCGCGATGAAGCCTTTCCTGCGACCACTCGTCCTCGTGACGGCCGTAGCCCTCACCGTCCCCCTTCTGACGGCCCAGTCGGCGAGCGCCGCTCCCTCCGACAGCCTCGTCCTGCGCTACGCGCTCGACGAGACGAGCGGCACGACCGTCGCCGACAGCTCGGGCAAGGGCCGCACCGGCACGCTCGTCAACGGAGCCGCTCCCCGGGGGGCCGCGGGCGTCGCGCTCGACGGGACCGACGACTACGTCAAGCTGCCCGACAACCTGCTCGCGGGTCTGAATTCGATCACGGTCAGCACCGAGGTCCTGGTGAACGCGAACCAGGGCACGCCCTACTTCATCTGGGGCCTCGGCAACACGACGAACGGCGCTGGGAACGGCTACCTCTACACGACGGGCAACGGCTACAAGGCCTCGATCGCCACCGGCAACTGGACCACCGAGCAGACCGTCAACTCCAACGCGAACCTCGCGCGCAGCGTCTGGAAGACCCTCACCTACACGCTCGACGACGCCAGCGACACCGCACGCCTCTACCTCGACGGCACCCAGGTCGCACAGCAGACCGGAGTGACCATCACTCCCGCCGCGATCGGCAACGGCACCACCACCGCGAACGCGATCGGCCGCTCCGTCTACACGGCGGACAAGACCCTCGCCGGCTCGGTCCGCGACTTCCGCGTCTACAGCACGGCGCTCAGCGCGGCCGACGTCGCGACGCTCCAGGCCCCGGACAGCACGCGCGTCTCCCGCGACTCCGCCGCCCTGGACCTCGGGAGCCTCTCCTCGGTCTCCGCGAACCTCACCCTCCCGACGACCGGCCCCAACGGCTCCGCCATCGCCTGGGCCTCGAGCAACTCCGCGGTCGTCTCGACCAGCGGAGTGGTCACGCCGCCCGCGAACGGGGTCGCCTCGGTCGAGCTGACCGCCACGACGACCCGCGGTTCGGCCACGGCCACCCGCACCTTCACCGCCACCGTGCCCGCCAAGGACGTGAACGCCGACGCCCAGAAGGCGCTCGACGCCCTCTCGATCGTCAACTCCGGCGACGTCCGCGGCAACGTGACGCTGCCCGCGAAGGCCGGCTCCTACGATGTCGCCTGGGCCTCCTCGAACACGGCCGTGCTCAGCACGACCGGCGTCGTGAAGCGCCAGTCCGCCGCCACGCCCGTCACGCTCACCGCGACGATCGCCGGCACGACCGCGACGCGGCAGCTGCCCGTCACGGTGACCGCGGCTCCCGCGGACCTCGACACCGAGTACGACGCGGGCTACCTCTGGACCCACTTCGCCTCGACCGACTACGAGAAGATCTACTTCGGCTCCAGCACCGACGGCCTGCACTGGTCGAAGCTCAACAACGACAAGGCCGTGCTCGCCAACCTCGGCGGCACCCTCGGCGTCCGCGACCCGCACCTCGTGCGCTCCCCCACCGGGGACGAGTACTGGATCATCGGCACCGACCTGCACGCCGAGGGCACCGCTCCCGGCGGCACCTGGGACCAGACCAACGCGAGCAAGAACCTCGTCGTCTGGCGCTCGACGGACCTCGTGAACTGGAGCGATCAGAGCATCGTCTTCGCCGGCTTCCCCGACGCGGGCAACGTCTGGGCTCCCGAGGCGATCTGGGACGACGCGACCGGCCAGTACTACGTCTACTGGGCCGCCCGCGACAAGACGCTGACCGGCGGAGCCTCCGCCCAGCGCGTCTACGTCTCGACCACGCGCGACTTCGTCGGCTTCTCCACCCCGAAGGTCTGGCTGGACGAGAACCCCGCCGCCGGCGGCGGGAGCCGCGGCAGCATCATCGACACGACCATCGCGAAGGAGGGGGACACGTACTACCGCTTCTCCACCGCCGACTGGCGCACGGTCGTCGACAAGGCCCCGAGCCTCGCCGGCCCGTGGACCCGCGTGATCGGCTTCGGCGAGGAGAAGTCCCGCGGCCTCTCCGACCACCTCGAGGGCCTCACCGTCTACCAGCTGCCCGACGGCCGCTGGGTCGTCATGGGCGACTCGTTCGGCTACTCCGCCTACGTCACCGACACCCTCGCGGACATGCGGTTCACTGCCCTGCCCGTCGGCACCACCGGCGCGAACACGTACTCGTTCTCGAAGCCCTTCCGCCACGGCTCGGTGCTCCGCCTCTCGAGCGCCGAGGAGGCGCGCCTGACGGCCGCCTACGGCACCAGCAGCACCGGCCCCGCCGCGAAGCCGGTCAACGCGGCGGGCGAGATCCTCCGCTACACCTTCGACGGCGGCTCGGGCACCACGGTGCGCGACAGCTCGGGCAACAACCAGAACGGCACGCTGCCCTCGGGCGGCACCTGGAAGGACGGCTCCCTGCAGCTCGACGGCACCGACGACTACGTCAAGCTGCCGAACGACCTGCTCGCCGGAGTGACGGACCTCACCATCCAGTCCGACGTCTGGATCGACCCCGCGCAGGGCGGCGCCTACTTCCTCTACGGCCTGGGCAACACCACGAACGGCGCCGGCGACGGCTACCTCTTCACCTCGGGCAACAACTACCGCACCAGCATCGCGACCGGGAACTACACCACCGAGCAGACCGTCGCCGGCGGCTCGGCCCTCCCCCGCGGCACCTGGGCGCACCTGACGTACACGCTCTCCGGCACCACCGGCACGATCTACCTCGACGGAGTGAAGGTCGCCAGCGGCACCGTCACGACCGACCCGAAGGACATCGGCGGCGGCTCCACCTCGGCGAACTACATCGGGCGCTCGAACTACGACGCCGACAACCGCTTCCGCGGCCAGATCCGCGAGTTCTCGGTCTACAACCGGGCCCTCAGCGCCTCCGAGGTGCTCGCCGCCTCCGGCAACACGTCGGCCCTGGTCGACCTTTCGCTCAGCGGCGACGTCCTGAAGACGGCCCCGATCGTCGACTCGGCGAGCAGGACGGTCACCTTCCCGGTGAAGCCGGGGACCGACCTGACGAAGCTCACCCCGACCTTCTCCACCGCGGCGGGAGTCACGGCGAGCCCCGCCTCCGGCACCGTCCGCGACCTCTCCACCCCGCAGACGGTCGTGCTCACGCCCGCCGCCGGCGGCACCGCGACCACCTGGACCCTGAAGGCCGTCGTCATGAAGTCCCCCGTCCTCGCAGGCCTGAACGCCGACCCGAACATCGCAGTCTTCGGCGACACCTACTACCTGTACGCGACCTCGGACGGCTTCGCCGGCTGGGGCGGCAAGACCTTCTACGCCTGGTCCTCGAAGAACCTCATCGACTGGACCCGCTCGGAGCAGCCCTTCCTGACGCTGGACGGCGCGAACGGCAACGTGCCGTGGGCGACCGGCAACGCCTGGGCGCCGACGATCATCGAGAAGAACGGGAAGTACTACTTCTACTTCTCCGGCGAGAACTCCTCGCTCAACCGCAAGACGATCGGAGTCGCCGTCGCGGACAGCCCGATGGGCCCGTTCACGGCGCAGCCGACCGCGATGATCACCAACGGCGAGTCCGTGCGGTCCGGCCAGGCGATCGACCCCGCCGCGTTCACCGACCCGAAGACCGGCAAGAGCTACCTCTTCTGGGGCAACGGCGACCCGCTCTACGGGGAGCTGTCCGACGACATGCTCTCGATCAAGACCGGCACGATCAAGAAGATCAGCGGTCTGACCGACTTCCGCGAGGGCTCGTTCCTGAACTACCGCGACGGCCTGTACCACCTCACCTACTCGATCGACGACACCGGCTCCGAGAACTACAAGGTCGGCTATGCGACCTCGACCAGCGTCGACGGACCGTGGACCTACCGCGGCGTGATCCTCGAGAAGGACCCGTCGCAGGGCATCCTCGCCACGGGCCACAACTCGATCGTCAACGTGCCCGGCACGGACGACTGGTACATCGCCTACCACCGCTTCGCCATCCCCGGCGGAGACGGCCAGCACCGCGAGACGACGATCGACCGGGTGACCTTCGACAAGACGACCGGTCTCATGCAGAAGGTCGTCCCGACCCTCACCAGCGTCGCGGCGCAGACGATCGTCGACACTGCGCCGCTCGCGGCCTCGATCACGGGGAAGGCGACGGTGGGCAGCACGCTGACCGCCTCCGCCTCCTCCCCGTGGACGGCGACCGGCTTCCAGTGGAAGCGCGGCGGGACCGCGATCAGCGGGGTGACGGCGTCGAGCTACACGCTCACCGCCGCCGACCGCGGAGCGACGATCTCGGTGGCCGTGACCGCCGCGAAGCCGCAGTGGACGCCGGCGACGGCCTCCGCCTCCGTCGGTCCCGTGACCGACTCGGCACCCGGGATCGCCGTGACCACGACCGCCACGACGCGCTGCGTCGCGGGGAAGATCGTCGTCACCGCGACCGCCACGAACCCGAACGCCTTCGCTGCGAAGATCGTGATCGGCACGACGTGGGGCTCCAAGAGCTTCGCCGACGTCGCTCCCGGCGCCACCGTCTCGGCCGCCTTCACCACCCGGGCGACCAGCGTGACCGACGGATCCGCGACCGCCACGGCGACCGCGTTCATCGGCGGGAAGCCGGCCACGGCCTCCACGACCGCCCCCTACTCCGCGGCAAGCTGCAGCTGACCCGCGGGCACGACCCACACCCACTGAGATCGAGCCGGCGACGACGCCGGCCGGAGAACGGAGAACACCCGACATGAACACCCGATCCCTTCTGATCCGCGGAGCCGCCGGACTGGCCGGAGGCGTCCTCCTGCTCGGAGTCGCCGGAACGGCTTTCGCCGCCGAGGCCAACTACGGCAGCGACGACGTCGACGTCAACGTCGACATCGCCGACCTCCCCGGGACCGGCGCCCTCTCGATGACCGTCGCCGCGGACTCGACGACGCTGACCGAGACCGGCTCGGACAACGTCCGCCGCCAGTTCACCGGCACCCTGCCCACCGTCACGGTCACCGACACCCGTGACGCCGCGGACGTCTCCCCCGACTCCGCGTGGTACGTCATCGGCACGGCGAGCGACTTCACGTCGGCCGACGGCTCGACCATCGGCGCCGAGAACCTCGGCTGGACCCCGGACCTGGTCGACGGTGGAGACCTCGGCGAGGTCGCCGCGGGCGACGAGGTCGGCACCGCCATCGACGGCGGCGTCAACGGCGTCGGCCTGAAGGGCAAGGAGCTGCTCGCGATCGTCGCCAGCAACTCCCAGCAGGTCAACCCCGAGGGCTCCTGGAGCGCCGACGCCGACCTCTTCCTCCGCACCCCCGTGAACGTGGACGCCGGCGCGTACTCGTCCACCATCACCCTGTCGCTCTTCGAGTGACCCGTCGCGGCCGGGGGACGCACTCCCTCGGCCGCGATCCCACCACGGCCGACGCGGCCGGGCCCGCCCGCCCGGCCGCGTCGTGCTTCCCCCGTGCGACCATGAGGTTCTGATGACTGCTCCGCGCCGCTCCGCCGCTCCCCGCCGCCCGCTCCTCCCCGCGCTGCTCGCGCTGATCGTCGCCCTCCTCGGCGTGGGGGTCGCTCCGGCGGCCGTCGCGGCGGACGGAGCGATCACCTGGGCGGTCAGCCCCTCCACCGACGGCGTCCCCGACAAGCGCGCGTGGGTCGAGCTCGAGCTCGCCCCCGGCGCGAGCGCCTCGGACGAGGCGGTCGTGCAGAACCTCAGCGACCAGCCCGTGACCTTCAGCATCACCAGCGCCGACGGCTACTTCACCGACACCGGCCGCTTCAACATGCTGAACTCCGACCAGGAGTCGGTCGACGCCGGGCTGTGGATCTCCGCCCCCGAGACCGTGACCGTCGATCCGGGCAGCAGCGGCGTGGTGCCGTTCACCGTGACGGTCCCCGACAACGCCACCCCCGGCGACCACGCCGCCGGCATCGCCGCCTCCGTGCTCTCGCAGGGCACCGAGGCGGGAGGCGCGAACGTCGGAGTGGAGAGCCGCATCGGCTTCCGCGTGATGACCCGCGTGACCGGCGAGGTGACCCCCTCCTTCTCCGTCGAGGACCTGGCCAGCGACTACCGCCTCTCCTGGAACCCGTTCCAGCCCGGCTCCCTCTCGCTCGTCGCCGACGTGGTGAACACCGGCAACGTGCGCCTGCTGCTCGACGGCACGGCGAGCGCCCAGGGCGCCACCGCGCCCGTCGTCGCGGCCGACGCGCCCCAGCAGGAGCTGCTGCCCGGCGACCGGCGCAGCGTCTCGGTGCAGCTCGACGGCATCTGGCCCCTCTTCGGAGTCGGCGCCGACCTGACCATCGCACCGACCGTCGCCGCCGCCGATCAGGAGCCGGTCGCCACCGCTCCCGTGACGGAGTCGATCACGGTCGCCGCCGTGCCGGTCCCGCAGCTGCTCGTGATCCTCGGCGTCGCCCTCATCCTCGTGGCGCTGCTCGCCGGGCGCTCGCGCTCGCGCCGCCGCATCGCCGCCCTGGTGCAGCAGGCCAAGGAGGAGGGCCTGCGCGAGGGCGCGCGCGTCTCCTCCTGAGGACCCTCCGCTCGCCCCCCCCCTCCTGCCGCCGAGGGGACCCCGGGCCGTCGAGAGGATCCGCTACACCGGGTTCCCCCGACGGTCCAGGGTTCGCTCACCGCGCGGCCATGCGTCAGAGTGAGCGGATGACCACCACCTCCCTGGAGGCGCCGACTCGGCGTCTCGGCCTCATCGCGCTCATCGCGACCCTCGGCGGCCTCCTCTTCGGCTACGACACCGGCGTCATCAACGGCGCCCTGGAGCCGATGTCGGCCGAGCTGGGCCTCACCGCGCTGACAGAGGGGGTCGTCACCAGCTCGCTCCTCTTCGCCGCCGCGATCGGCGCGATCTCGGGCGGACGCCTCGCCGACGCCCTCGGGAGGCGGACCACGATCCGCCTGCTCACCGTGCTCTTCCTCGTCGGCGCCCTGGTCTGCGTGGTGGCGCCGGGCTTCGGCGTGATGGTCCTCGGGCGGGCGGTCCTCGGACTGGCCGTCGGCGGCGCCTCGGTGGTCGTGCCGATCTACCTCTCCGAGATCTCCCCCTCCGAGATCCGCGGCTCGCTCGCCGGCCGCAACGAGCTGATGATCGTGATCGGCCAGCTCGCCGCCTTCGTGGCCAACGCCGTCATCGGCACCGTCTGGGGCGAGCTGCCCAGCGTCTGGCGGATCATGCTCGCCGTCGCCGCGCTCCCCGCCGCCGCGCTCCTGCTCGGCATGACCCGGGTCCCGGAGTCGCCGCGCTGGCTGATCGCGCTCGGCCGACGCGACGAGGCGCTCGGCGTGCTCACGACCATCCGGACGCCCGACCGGGCCCACGCGGAGGCGGAGACCATCGCCCGCTCGATCGGCGCGAAGGACGGCCCGAGGATCCCCCTGCTGCAGGCGCTGCGCGAGCGCTGGGCGGTGCGCATCCTCCTGGTGGGCATCGGGATCGGAGTCGCCCAGCAGCTCACCGGCATCAACTCGATCATGTACTACGGCCAGTCGGTGCTGAAGGAGGCGGGCTTCGACCACGACGGCGCGCTCGTCGCCAACATCGCGCCCGGGGCGATCGCCGTGATCGGCGGCCTGATCGGGCTGCGGCTCATGCAGACGATGAACCGCCGCACGACCCTCCTGCTCGGCTACTCCCTGACCACCGCGATGCACTTCCTGATCGGCATCGCCTCCGTCGCGCTCCCCGTGGGGAACCCGGCGCGACCGTACGTGATCCTGGTGCTGGTCGTCGCGTTCGTGGGGAGCATGCAGACGTTCCTCAACATCGTCACCTGGGTGATGCTGTCCGAGATCTTCCCGCTGCGGATCCGCGGCGTCGGCGTCGGCATCGCGATCTTCTGCCACTGGATCACGAACGCGGTGCTCGGCCTGTTCTTCCCCACCCTCGTCTCCGGGGTCGGCATCACCGGAACGTTCTTCCTGTTCGGCGCCGTCGGCCTGCTCGCGCTCGTCTTCATCTGGAAGCGCGTGCCCGAGACCCGCGGCCGTGCCCTCGAGGAGGTCGAGGCGGGCGTCGTCTCCGGCGAGCTCCTGCGCCGCTGACGCCCGCCCTCGGGATCCGCCTACTGGTAGGTGACGAGGTCGGGGAGGGGGCGCACCTCGGCCATGGTCTCGGCGGGGGTGAGCATGGGCGCGTCCTCGTCGTAGAAGTTCTTCCAGCCCCAGCCGATGCCCTCGGGGGCGCCCTCGTGCAGCGCGTCCCAGGTCGCCTGCTTGTCGGGCTGCGAGCCCTGGCCGTCGACGTGGATGAGGAACTCCAGCTCGGGCCGGTCGCGGCGGATGCTGTCGCGGTCCTGCAGCATCGACAGCCGGAACTGGTGCAGCACGAACATCTTCGGCGGCAGCCCCTCGCTCTGCACCAGGTCTGCCAGCCACTCCGACACGCTGTCGACCTCGGCGGCCGAGACGCGCCCGATCTGCTCCAGCGGCTTCTGGCCGGGCAGCAGGCGCCACTCCGGGTCGAGCGCGAGGCCGACGTTGGGCAGCGACAGGAGGTCCGCGTACTGCTTCGCCTGGGTGAGGAAGTCGGTCAGCCCCGACTGCAGGTCGAGCACCACGTACATCCCCGCCGCCTGCGCCGCGTCGATGTAGGGGCGGATGTCGGCGGCGTCGAGCTCGTTGGAGTAGTCGCCGTCCTTGCCGGGGTCGCCCGCCGCGACCGTGGTGATGATCTCGAGGCTCGGCACGACCTGCTTGTCGGTGAGTGCCCGGTACGGCTCGGCCACCGCCTCCGCCCGCGCGATCGTGGGCTCGAGGCCCTGCTCCCCCAGCACGCCGAGGACGGGAGCGCCCGGAGTGCCGTAGATCGCGACGAAGAGGTGCCCGCCGAACATCCGTTGGCCGCCGCCCGGCAGCTGCCAGCCGCTCGCGGCCGCGCGCACGGCCCACTCGGGCTCGGGCTGGGCGGCGAGCACGGGGCCGAGCAGCAGCGTGCAGGAGGCGTCGGCCTCGGCGATCGCGGTCACGGCTCCGCCCGAGGCGAGCAGGTCGTCGCCGTCGACCACGGTGACGGGCACGCCGGCCGCGCGGGCGGTCGCCAGTGCGGCGACGTCGGCGTCCTGCGCACGGGCGAGGGCGTGCAGACCGGTCAGGGCGTCGGCCCGGGCCGGGAGGGCCCCGAACGGAGCGTCGGAGGCGGTGGACGGCGCGGCGGCGGCGAGGTCGGCGAGCGCCAGGTCGGTCACGGTCACTCCGGACGCGGTGCTGACGGCGGCCGCGTCGGAGTCGGAGGCGACGACGTCGACGCCCTCGGGCGCGGTGACGTCGCCGATCGCGAGCACGCGGGTCACGCCGAGGCGGGCGAACTCGGCGGCGAGGGCGTCGGAGGTCGGAGCGGTGGAGGACGGAGCGACGGACGGGGTCGCGGAGTCGGACGGCGTCGCCGAGTCCGACGGCGTCGCGGAGTCGGACGGCGTCTCGGAAGCCGTGGATCCCGCGGCCGCGGCGTCCGCGGTCGGGGCGGCCGTCGCTCCGGATCCCGCCGAGCCGACCAGCAGCGGCACGCCCCAGGCGATGCTCACCTGGGCGGCGCGCAGGCGGGACTCGGCGACGTCCTCGACCAGGACGACCAGCGGAGCCGCGGCGAACAGGGCCGCGCTCGCGGCGAGCGCGTCCGGGGCGAGCGCCACCGGCCCGCTCGGAGCCGCGGTGCGGGTGCGGGGCGCCTCCTGCTGGGCGTCGTCCGGAGCGGAGGAGTCGGGCGTGCAGGCGCTGAGCAGCGGGAGCACCGCGAGACCGCCGATCACGACGCTGCGGCGCGAGAGCCCGGAGCGGGAGGGGACGGAACGGGGTGTCGAGGGCATAGCAGGCCTCTCCTCTCGGAGCCCGATCGGGGCTCTCTGGTGCGTGGCTGGTCCTCTCGACTATCGCAGGCCCGGCGGCGGCGAGCGCCGAGGGGCCGTCCCGGGCGCGCCTCCGACGCCGTCCGGACAGGCAGAAGGGGAGCGGCGCCGCAGCACCGCTCCCCTTCGAGTGGCTGGATCAGACCGTGCGGGGGGCCTTCGCGAGGTTGGCCTCGAGCTCCTCGCGGTTCTGCCGCACCACGTAGGCGGGGCGGTCGCGCTCGACGCGCCACGACTCGCTCAGCGGCGTGATCGCGACGGTGTCGAAGCCGATCCGGTCGTAGAGGTCGGTCACGAAGTGGATCGCCTCGGGGTAGTCGCTCGACGTCGCGAGAGCGCGGCGGTCGGGCGTGCCGGCCGGGGTGCCGTCGGTGGTGATGTCGGCGGCCATGATGTGGTTGAACGCCTTGACGACCTTCGACTCCGGGAGGTGCTGCTGGAGCATCTCGCTGGTCGTGGTCTCGCCCTTGTCGAGCGCCTCGATGCGGCCGTCGCGCTCGAAGTAGTAGTTGTTCGTGTCGAGGACGATCTTGCCGGCGAGCGGGGCGACCGGTACCTCCTCGAGGTTCTTCAGCGGCACCGTCACCACGGCGATCTCGGCGGCCTCGGCCGCCTCCTGTGCCGTGGCGGCGCGGGCCTTCGGGCCGAGCTCCGCGATGAGGTCGGCGAGGGTCTCGGGACCGCGCGAGTTCGCGATGAACACGTCGTACCCGAGGGCGATGACCGCCCGTGCGACCTGGCTGCCGATGTTGCCTGCTCCGATGATTCCGTACGTCGTCATGCTGAGGAGAACGCGGAGGGCGCCCCGGCATTCCGCTCTGCGGCGTTCTCCCACGCCGCACCCAGGTGGGCCCGTCCCTCCAGTAGCCTCGGTCCTCGGGCGCCGCTGCCCGAGAAGGAGTCCGTGATGCCGCAGTACGACCTCCCGCTCGACCTCCTCGAGCAGTACGCCCCCGAGATCGCCGAGCCCGCCGGGTTCGCCGAGTTCTGGCGCGACACGATCGCCGAGGCGAGGGCCGTCGCGACCGAGCCGCGCCTCGAGCGGGTCGACGCCGGCTTCGGACTGCTCGACACCTTCGACGTCACCTACTCCGGCTTCGGCGGCCACCCGATCCGCGCGTGGCTGATCCTCCCCCGCGGCGTCGAGGGCCCCCTCCCCGGGCTCGTGACCTTCATCGGCTACGGAGGCGGCCGCGGGCAGCTCGCGGAGTGGACCGCGATGTCGGCCGCCGGCTACGCGCACCTGGTCATGGACACCCGCGGCCAGGGGTCCGGGCACCGCTCCGGAGCCACGCCCGACCCGGTCGGCAGCGGGCCGCACGTCTCCGGCTTCATGACGCAGGGCATCGAGTCGCCCGCGGAGCACTTCTACCGCCGCGTCTTCACCGACGCCGTCCGCGCGCTCGACGTGCTGCGCGCGCACCCCGCGGTCGACGCCTCCCGCGTGGCCGTCTCGGGCGGCAGCCAGGGAGGCGGGATCGCCCTGGCCGTCACGGGGATCCTGGGTTTGCTCGGCGAGTCGGAGTCGGCGCGCGCGGCGATCGTCGACGTGCCGTTCCTCTCCCACATCCCGCACGCCGTGCGGCTGGTCGACACGATGCCGTACGGCGAGATCGTGCAGTACCTGCACACCCACCGCGGCGCCGAGGCGCGCGTGTTCGACACCCTCTCGTACTTCGACGGCACCTCCTTCGCCCCCTACGCGCAGTCCCCCGCGCTGTTCTCGGTGGCGCTCCGCGACGACATCTGCCCGCCGTCCACCGTCTACGCCTCCTACAACCGCTATGCCGGACCCCGCGAGATCCGCGTCTACCCCTTCAACGGCCACGAGGGCGGCGAGGCGTTCCAGATCGGCGAGCACGTGCGCTTCCTGGGGCGCGAGCTGGCGTAGGAGGAGGAGCCGCCCGGTCTGCGGACGGGGGCGGTGCGCCCCGGCGCATCACCCGTTCCGACTCTCGATCATCGCGCTGCCGATGCGGTCCTCGAGGTCGGCCAGCTCGTCGAGGACGTCGCCGACCACCCAGACCCGCCGGGCGCCTCGACGGGCGTCGCTTTGTGACGCCGTGCGTCGCGCTCGGTACCCGTTCGCGGCTCCGCTGGGCACTATCGACTCCATGACCCGCCAGATCCGCTTCAACGCCTTCGACATGAACTGCGTCGCCCATCAGTCCTCGGGCATGTGGCGCCACCCCCAGGACCAGTCCTGGCGCTACAAGGACCTCTCGTACTGGACCGACCTGGCGAAGCTGCTCGAGCGCGGCACGTTCGACGGCATCTTCATCGCCGACGTGCTCGGCACCTACGACGTCTACGGCGGCTCGAACGAGGCGGCGATCCGCCACGGCGCGCAGGTCCCCGTCAACGACCCGATCCTCCTCGTCTCGGCGATGGCCGCCGCGACCGAGCACCTCGGCTTCGGCATCACCGCGGGCACCGCCTACGAGCACCCGTACCCGTTCGCGCGGCGCATGTCGACGCTCGACCACCTGACGAAAGGCCGCGTGGGCTGGAACGTCGTCACCGGCTACCTCCCCAGCGCCGCCCGCAACATGGGCCACGAGGACCAGCTCGAGCACGACGACCGCTACGACGTCGCCGACGAGTACCTCGAGGTGCTCTACAAGCTGTGGGAGGGGTCGTGGGAGGACGACGCGGTCGTCCGCGACCGCGAGTCGGGCGTCTTCACCGACCCGGCGAAGGTGCACGAGATCGGGCACCGCGGCAAGAACTTCACCGTCCCCGGCATCCACCTCTCGGAGCCGTCGGTGCAGCGGACCCCCGTCATCTACCAGGCGGGAGCGTCGCCGCGCGGCATCCGCTTCGCGGCGGGCAACGCGGAGGCGATCTTCGTCGCGTCCTCGACGAAGGCCGGCCTGAAGGCGACCGTCTCGCGCATCCGCGACGCCCTCGAGGCGGCCGGCCGCGACCGCTACTCCGCGAAGATCTACACGCTGCTGACGATCATCACCGCCGAGACCAGCGAGGCCGCGCACGAGAAGCACCGCGACTACCTCTCCTACGGGAGCGAGGAGGGGGCGCTGGTCTTCATGTCGGGCTGGATGGGCATCGACCTGTCGCAGTACGACCTCGACGAGCCGATCGGCAACGTGAAGAGCAACGCGATCCAGTCGGCCGTCGCCAACTTCCAGGAGGCGAACGAGGACGGCTCGGAGTGGAAGGTCCGCGACATCGCCAAGCTCAGCGTTATCGGCGGGCTCGGCCCGTTCGTCGTCGGCTCGCCCGCGGAGGTCGCCGACCACCTCCAGGAGTGGGTCGAGGAGACCGACGTGGACGGGTTCAACCTCGCCTACGCGATCACGCCCGGCACCTTCGAGGACGTGGTGGAGTTCATCGTGCCGGAGCTGCGCCGCCGCGGTGCGTACCCGAAGGAGTACGTCGAGGGGAGCCTCCGCCAGAAGCTGCACGGCCGCGGCGACCGGCTGCCGGAGGAGCACCTCGGCGCCGGCTTCCGCTACGCGCCGGCGGCGGTCTGACGACAGGGGGCGCCGGGCGGCCGGTGGGGGCAGGGGTCTCGATACGCCGCTCCGCGGCCGCGCCGGACGCACGAGCACCCCGCCGCGATGCGCGACGGGGTGCTCGTGACGTGCGGAGGGGCTCAGCCCTCGAAGGTGGCGTCGAGCGTGATGTCGACTCCGGTGAGCGCCTTGCTGACGGGACAGGTCTCCTTGGCCTCGTCGGCGGCCTTGAGGAAGGCGGCCTCGTCGATGCCGGAGACCTCGCCGCTCACGATGAGCTTGATGCCGGTGAGCTTGAATCCGCCGGCCGAGTCCGGGCCGAGCGAGACGTCGGCGCGGACGTCGAGCGCCTCGACGGTGCCGCCGGCCTGGCCGAGGACGGCCGAGAACTGCATCGCGTAGCAGGCGGAGTGGGCGGCCGCGAGGAGCTCCTCGGGGCTGGTCGAGCCGTTGGCGTCGTCGGCGGCGCGCTTGGGGAACGAGACGTCGTAGGTGCCGATCTTCGAGCTCGAGAGCTCGACCTGGCCCTCGCCGGTCTCGAGCGAGCCGTTCCAGGCGGTGCGTGCGGTACGAGTGGGCATGAGTCCTCCTTGGGGGGGGCGGGGAGAACCGTAGAACGATCGTTCTCCCCTGATGCGCCGAGCCTAGGTGGAACGCGCGGCGTCCTGCAACCACCGGCCTCGGACCCTCGGCGAGATGCCAGTCCGGTGCGCCTCCGTCGGCGTGTCGCGTACGGGAGCGGCTCTCGCGGAGGAGAGGACGGGGGCCTCGGTTCAGTGCACGAGCTTCAGGCCGACGACGCAGCCGACGATCCCGAGGACCAGCAGCGTGCGCACGAGCGAGAAGCCCTCGCCGCCGAAGAACATGCCGTAGAGCACGGTCAGCGAAGCGCCGATCCCGACCCAGACCGCGTACGCGGTGCCGGTGGGCAGCTCGCGCATCGCGTAGGCGAGGCCGGCCATGCTCGCGACGACGCCGACTCCGAAGACGACCGACGGGCCGAGCCGGGTGAACCCCTCCGACTTGCCGAGGGCGGTGGCCCACACGGCCTCGAGGACACCGGAGAGGATGAGGACGATCCAGGACATGACAGCTCCTACGAGTCAGTCTTGTCGCGTTCCGGGTACTGCTCCCTCGTCCGGTCGCCGTCATCGGCTCCGGACAGTCTGCCCGTGCGCGCTGGGCAGGCCCTGGGCAGCGCGCGGCGGGGGCGGAGCCGCCGCGACCGCGACTCCGCCCGCCGCCGTCAGCGCGGCTGAGCCGGGTTCGTCGGCACTCCGTGCGAGGGCGGATTGATCGGCGGACCGGACGTCGCCGGCGAGACCGGCGATCCGGACGACGAGCGGGACACCTCGGGCAGCGACTCCGGCACGCTGCCTGCCGGCTCCGCTCCCCCGCGCAGCTGCTCGAGGCGCGAGTGCAGGATCGTCGTCACCGGCAGGCGGTGCCCGTGCGCCTCCTCGTAGGCGAGCAGCGCGCCGAGGCCGGCCTCGTCGAGCGGGCGGATGCGCTCCGCGAGCGTGCCGAGCGGGATGTCGTTCCAGTCGGGGAGCGGCAGCTCCTCGCGGGAGGGTGTGTCGGTCATTCGTGCTCCTTCCGTTCCCTCCATCCCACGCCCCGGGCGGCTGTCCGCCCAGGGGCTTGACCGGTCGTGGGGCGAGCGGGGCTCGGCCGGGGGAGGACGGTCGGATGGTGCAGCCGGCCCGTCCCCCGCCGGATCAGGCGGTGCGGCGGGACGAGCGGCGGGTCGCCAGGTGCACGAGGACTCCGACCACGAGGAGGATCCCCGCGTAGAGCCAGACGATCGGGTCCTGCTGGCTGAGGAGCAGCACGCACGAGGCGACGCCGAGCACGGGGATCGCCGTCCACACGCGGAAGTGGTCGTGCTCGACCTTGTCGCGCCGCAGCACGAGCACCGAGACGTTCGTGCTGATGAACACCAGCAGGAGGAGCAGCACCACGGTCTCGGCGAGGGTCGCCAGATCGCCGACCAGGGTCAGGAGGCACGCCGCCAGCGTGGTCACCGCGATGGCCACCCACGGCGTCCGGCGCTTCGGCAGGACGCGGCCGAGCACGTCCGGGAGGAGGCCGTCCTTCGCCATGCCGTAGGTGACACGGCTCGCCATGATCATGGTCAGCAGTGCTCCGTTGGCGACCGCCACGAGCGCGATCAGGCTGAACAGCCACGCCGGCACCCCGGCTCCGCTCGCCGTCACGACGTCGAGCAGCGGGGCGGAGGATCCGGACAGCTCGTCGGCGGGCAGCGCGATCGAGCTCGCGAGGCCGACCAGGACGTACACCGCACCGGCCGTCAGCAGCGAGCCGAACAGCGCGCGCGGGTAGACGCGGCTGGGGTCGCGGATCTCCTCGGCGATGTTGGCCGAGGTCTCGAAGCCGACGAAGGAGTAGTACGCGATGATCGCCGCGCCGAGCACCGCCAGCGCCGGCGCCTGCTCGGAGCTGAGCTCGACCGTGCGGGAGAGGTCGCCGCCTCCGCCCGCCACCAGCAGCGCGACGCATCCGATCACGATCAGCAGGCCGCCGACCTCGATCACGGTCATCACCGTGTTGCTGAGCAGCGACTCCGCGACGCCCCGCGCATTGAGGCACGCGACGAGGATCAGGAAGACGATGGCCGTCGGCACGGTCGGCACGTCGAGGAAGGTGCCGAGGTAGTCGCCGGCGAACGCGAGCGACAGACCGGCCGCGCTGGTCACTCCGGCCGCGAGCATGGCGAAGCCGACCAGGAACGAGACGATCGGGCGCTGGAAGGCCCGCTGCGCGAACACCGCCGCGCCTCCCGCCTTCGGGTACTTGGTCACCAGCTCGGCGTAGGAGCCGGCGGTCAGCAGCGCGAGGCCGAGCGCGAGCAGGAGGGGCATCCAGACGGCGCCGCCGACCTCCGCCGAGAGCGTGCCCATGAGGGCGTAGATGCCCGCGCCGAGGACGTCGCCGAGGATGAAGAAGTAGAGCAGCGGGCCGGTGATGCGGCGGCGCAGGGAGGTGCCGCCGGCCTCTCCGGCCGCGGGGGCGTCGCTCGTGGTGGCCATGTCGTCCTCTCGTCGCGCGCTCGGGAGCGAGCACGACGGGCCACGCTAGGGAGGAGGGGGCCGGGAGGTCGAGAAGGTTGACCGGGCGGGGTCGAGGGCGCTACACGCGCGGGACGGGGCGTCTGCGGAGCGGGCGCCTGCGGGCCGGGCGCGACTTGCGGGCCCGGCGCCTTCCGCGGGCCGGGCGCGTTCCCCGATCGGGCACGGCATGCCGCGCCCCGCGCCGGCCGTCAGCCGAGGACGACGTGCTCCCCGCCGCGCTGCTCGGCGATCTCCTCGCCGACCTCCTCCGCCTCCTGGCGCGACTCGTGGTGGCTCAGCGGGACCCGGGCGTGGGCGATGCGGTTGTGCCAGCCCTGCTCGTCGGAGTAGGTCTCGATGGGGAGGACGGTCGTGGTGCTCATGGTGCTCCTTCGTGGTGGTCCCTCCATGGCACCTCGCGCCCCCCGCCGCTCGGGAGAGGGTTGACGCGAGCCCGTGTCTCGAGCAGGACCGAGGCGTCTCGGCGGTCCAGCAGCGAGCGGCGGCGGCGCGGCGGGTCAGGGCGAGACCATGCCGCCGTTCACGTTGAGGGTCTCGCCGGCGACGAAGCTCGACTCGGCGGACGCCAGGAACACGTAGGCCGGGGCCTGCTCGGCGGGCTGCGCGGCACGGCCCATCGGCGACTCGCTGGAGCCGAAGTCGGGCAGGCTCTCGGGGTCGACGCCGCCGCTCACCTGCAGGGCGGTCCACGTCGGGCCGGGCGCCACGACGTTCACGCGGATGCCCTTCGCGGCGAGCTGCTGCGCCAGGCCCTTCGAGAGGTTGTTGATCGCGCCCTTCGTCATCGCGTAGTCGAGTCGGTCGGGGGCGGGCTTGTGCGCCTCCGCCGACGCCGTGTTGATGATCGTGGCGCCCGCGGGCAGGTGCGGGAGGGCCGCGCGGATGATCCGGAACGGAGCGAAGACGTTGACCGCGAAGGTCGCCTCGAACTGCTCATCGGTGATGTCGAGCAGGTCCTCCTTCCAGATCTGCTTCCCGGCCACGTTGACCACCGCGTCGAGCCCGCCGAGGCCCTCGACCGCCTCCGACACGAGCCGCGTGCAGTACTCGGCACTCGTGAGATCGCCGGGGATCGGCACGGCGGTGCGCCCCTCCGCGCGGATCAGCCCGATCACGTGCTGCGCGTCCTCCTCCTCGCTCGGGAGGTAGGCGAGGGCGACGTCGGCCCCTTCGCGGGCGAAGGCGATGGCCACGGCGGCGCCGATCCCGGAGTCGGCCCCCGTGATGAGGGCGCGGCGGCCCGCGAGCCGGCCGGTGCCGCGGTAGCTCTCCTCGCCGAGGTCCGGCACCGGGGTCATCCGCGACTGCAGCCCGGGCTCGGGCTGCTGCTGGACCGGCGGAGTCACATCCGGGTACCGGGTGGCGGGGTTCGTGAACGTGTACTGGTCGGGCATGGCTCCTCCGTCCGCGGCACCCGGATCGGGCCGCTCCCCTCCATCCCAGGCGAGCCGCGCCTCCGGGGCCACCCCGTGCACGGGCGGGCGGCGCTGTGGTAGCCGGCGCCGCGCCTGCTCGGAGGACCGGCACGGCGACCCGGACGTGCCGGTGCTCCGCTCCGCGGATGAACACCGGACGACAGTGGGCTCCCCCGCGCGCCGACGCCGCGCGGGCGTGCGAGGCTTGATGGTCGTCCCCCTCC
>NZ_PSVF01000026.1:0-41766 GCF_002931975.1 Rathayibacter sp. AY1F3
GTCAGGGGGAGGCGGGTGCGGGGTCAGGGGGCCGCGGGTGCGAAGACGAGGGTGGTGCCGCGGCGGGTGGCGAGGACGCCGGGGAGGTCGACGCCCTTCTGGCCGTGCCAGTCGGTGACCAGCGCGGCGACCGCCAGCGTCTGCGAGCGCGAGAGCGCGACTCCGAACTCGTTCGCCACGACCAGGCGGATGATCCGCTGCCGCAGCGCCGGCGGGTCCGCCGCGAGCCCGCGCGCGTCGACCGTGACGTGCCCCGCCTCGTCCTGGCCCACCAGCTCGAGCGCCCAGTCGAGGGCGAGCGCGTCGAGCGCGTCCCCGTCCTCCCGCAGCTGCTCGGCGGTGCGCGCCAGAGCCTGCGCCACTCCCGGCCCCAGCTCGTCCTCCAGCACGGGCAGCACGCGGTTCCGCACCCGGACCCGCGAGTAGCGGGGGTCGTCGTTGTGCGGGTCGTCCCACGGCACGAGCCCCTGGTCGGAGCAGGCGAGGCGGGTCGTCTCGCGCCGCAGGCCGAGAATCGGCCGACGCAGCGGTCCGCTGACCGGCGCCATCCCGTGCAGCGAGGCCGCACCGGCTCCTCGTGCCAGGCCCAGCAGCACCGTCTCGGCCTGGTCGTCGAGGGTGTGGCCCAGGAGGATCGCGGCGGCGCCCGTCGCGGTCAGCGCGTCGTCGAAGGCGCGGTAGCGTGCACTGCGGGCGGCCGCCTCCGGACCGCCCTCGGCGGACACCGTCACCACCTCGCGCAGCACCGGCGCGAGCCCCAGCCCGTGCGCCTGCTCCGCGGCCCGCCGCGCGACCTCCGCCGACGCCTCCTGCAGCCCGTGGTCGACGATCACCGCGCCGGCCCGCCTCCCGCCCCGCGGGGCCTCGAAGGCGACCGCCGCCGCGAGCGCGAGCGAGTCCGCTCCCCCGCTCAGCGCGACCAGCACGAGCGCTCCGGGGTCGAGCCCGTCGAGGCTCTCGCGCACCGCCCGCCGCAGATCGGCGACAGCGGGGGTCAGGCGGGGGCGATCGGGCACATCAAGTAACGTAATGCCAGCGATCCGCCCCTCCCGCGCGCGCACCCGCGCGAGCGTTCCGGAGGCCGATCCGTCCGCCGATGCGCCGCTCACGGCGCCACCGACTCAAGGAGAGAGCATGGCCGCATACGACGTCGTCGTCGAGATCCCCAAGGGGAGCCGCAACAAGTACGAGGTCGACCACGAGACCGGTCGCGTCTACCTCGACCGCGTGCTCTTCACCTCCTTCGTCTACCCGACGGACTACGGGTACTTCGAGAACACCCTCGGCCTCGACGGCGACCCCGTCGACGCGCTGGTGCTGCTCGAGTACCCCGTCTTCCCGGGCGTGGGCGTCTCCGTCCGCCCGGTCGGCGTGCTCAACATGAGCGACGAGGCCGGCTCCGACGCGAAGGTGATCGTGGTCCCCGCGAAGGACCCGCGCTGGCAGCACATCCAGGACATCGGCGACGTCCCGGAGCAGACGAAGAACGAGATCAAGCACTTCTTCGAGCGCTACAAGGACCTCGAGCCCGGCAAGTGGGTCAAGGTCGACGCGTGGGGCGACGCCGCCGAGGCGGAGCAGATCGTCCAGGACGGCATCAAGAAGCTGGCCGAAGAGGGTCACTGACCCCTCGCATCGACGAAGGAACCCCCTCCCGTCGTCTCGACAGGAGGGGGTTCTCTCGTTGTGCGGTGCGGCCGCGTCTCAGGCGGCCGGGCGGCCGACCATGCCGGCGGGCGTGCCCCAGGTGTTCCAGATGCGCACGGGCTTGCCGTAGTCGGCGGCCTCGATGATCTGGTTGTTCCCGAGGTAGATGGCCACGTGGTAGTAGTCTCCGCCGCCGCCCCAGAAGATCAGGTCGCCGCGCTGGCGCTGGCTGTAGGGGACGAGCTTGCCGGCGCCGGCCATGGTGTTGTACTGGTTCGTCGCCGAATGGGTGCCGATGTAGATGCCCGAGGACGCGTACGAGGCCTTGGTGAGGCCCGAGCAGTCCCACTGGTCCGGGCCCATGCCGCCGAGGACGTACTCCTCGCCGAGCTGAGCCATCGCGTACGAGATCGCGTTCTCGACGGCGCCGCTGGTCGGCACCAGGACCGGAGCGGTCACCGGCTGCGGGAGCGGCTGAGCCGCCGGCTGGGCGACCGGCTGAGCAGCGGGCTGGGCCGGAGCAGGAGCGGGCTGCTGCTGCGCGGGCTGCGGCGCGGCGGGCTGCGGGAGGGACGCGGTCTGCCGCGACGGGGCGGCGGTGTCGGCCTGCGCCGAGGACTGCTGCTGGGCGGAGCGGGCGGTGGACTGCGCCTGAGCGGCGGCCTCCGCCTCGGCCTGCGCCTGGGCGGCGGCCTCGTCGGCCTGGCGCTTCTGCTCGCCCGCGAGGTACTGGGTCTCGGCCTCGACCGAGGAGTCCTTCAGCAGCGCGAGCTGGGCGACCAGCTCCTGCGACTTCTCCTCCTGCGCCGAGAGCGACGCGCGGGCCGACTCGGCGGCGGCGTCGGCGTCCTTGCGGGCGGCGTCGGCCTCGTCCGAGAGCGCCTGGTGCTCGGTGACGGCGCGGTCGGCCTGGTCGCCGAGCGACTCCGCGTTCTGCTTGTCGGCGAGGGCGTCGGCGTAGACCTTCTGCGACTGCTCCGAGAGCTGCGACATCGCGCCGAGCTGGTAGAGCAGGTCGCCCGCGTCCTTGCCCTTGGCCACGAGGCTGGCGGAGAGGTCGCCACCGGCGGCGCGAGAGAGGTGCGCGGCCAGCAGGCCGGCGCGCATCTTCGAGGTCTGGGCCTTGGCGGAGGCGGTGGTCGCCTTCTCCTCGAGGTCGGCGACGGCCTTCGCAGCGGCGTCGAGCGCCTCCTTGGCCTGGCGCCAGACCTCGGCCTTCTTCATCGCGGTGATCGACTTCTCGTCGACCGCGGTCTGCAGGCTCGCGATGAGGCCGGTGATCGAGTCGATCTCGGCCTGCTTGCTCGCCTCGTCCTTCTTGGCGTTCTGCACGTCGTCCCACGAGGGGTACTTCGCGTCGTCGGCGAGGGCCGGGGTGATGCCGAGGGACGCGGTGACCGCCGTGACCGCGAAGGCGGCGGAGATGACGAGCGGGAGGCGGCCCTTCCAGGCGCGCTCCCGGGGTGCCGGGGTGAAGGTGCGTGCGGTCGTCTGTGCGTCAGCCAAGGGTGACTCCTCGTTGGGCCATGAAAGGTTGGGCGTCGACGGCGGAGCCGTTGACGCGGGTCTCGAAGTGCAGGTGGCAGCCGGTGGAGGCGCCGGTCGAGCCGACGGCGGCGATCTGCTCGCCCGCCTGGACCTGCTGGCCGACGCGGACGTAGATCCCGCCGGACATGATGTGGGCGTAGCCGGTGCTGATGCCGCTGCCGTGGTCGATCAGAACCCAGTTGCCGTAGGTGCCGTTGGGGCCCGCGTAGGAGACGGTGCCGCTGTGCGCCGCGAAGATCGGGATGCCGCAGCCGCCCGCGAGGTCGGTGCCGCGGTGGTACGAGCCGGAGGATCCTCCGCCGGTCGAGATGCTGTCGCGCGGGCCGAAGGTGCCGGTGATGCGGCCTCCGGCAGGGCGGACCCAGCCGGAGTCGCTGACGGCGCTGGAGCCGCCGCCGCCCGAGGGGGCGACGTACCCGCCACCGCCACCGCTGCCGCCGCTGGATGCGGCTGCGGCCCGAGCGGCCTCGCGGCGCGCGGCCTCGGCCTGGGCGGCGGCCTGGCGGGCGGCCTCCTCCTCGGCGAGCTTCCGGAGGCGCTCGGCCTCGCGGGCGGCGACGCCGGCCTCGTACTCGGCCACGGTCTTCGACTCGGTGTCGCGGAGCGCGGCGAGCTGCTGCTCGAGCACGACGCTCTGCTCCTGCTGCTCGGCGAGCGCGGCCTCGGACGCCTCCTGAGCGGCGGTCGCCTCGGCCAGCTTCTGCTCGGCGGCGACGCGGAGGCGCTCGCGCTCCGTCTGCGCGACCTCGGCCTGGTCGGCGAGGGACGACGCGGTGTTCCGGGCGGTGCTGGCCTGCTCGTAGATCGCGGAGGAGCGCTCGACCAGCTTGGTCATGCTCCCGATCTTCGACAGCAGCTGGTCGGCCTGGCCGGCCTTCTGGTCGAGGAAGATGTTGACGGACAGGTCGGTGCCGGTGCTGCGGTAGAGCTGCGCGGCGAGCAGGCCCGCCTGCTGCGAGGCCTTGTCGGCCTCCTCGGCGCTGGCGGCGGCCCGGTCCTCGAGCTTCTTCGACTGGTCCGAGGCCTCGTCGAACGCCTGCTGAGCGGCGAAGTGCTCGTCGCCGCGCTGCTGCGCGAGCTGCTGAGCGGAGGCGACCTCGCTCTGGAGGTCGCCGATCAGGGACGTGATCCGGTCGACCTGAGCGGCAGCGGCGGCGGTGTCGCCCTTCGCCGCCTCGACGTCGGCCCACGACGGGTACTCGACCGCCTGGGCGGGAGTGGCGACGAGCAGTCCGGCGACGAGCGCGACGACGGCGGAGGCCAGGGCAGCACCTCGGAGTCGCCCGAGTCGCGGCGCGCCGGGGAGGCGGGCGGGACGCGGACGGCGCAGGGAGTGGGGCATGGGACCTCGGGGATAGGGGGCCCTCCCTCCGCGGCGGTGCGGCTCCGGCGCGCGGGTGGGGGGAAGAGCGATTCCGCCCCACCCTAACCGCGGCCCTGCCCGATCTCCTAGACCCGGGTCAACCCCGGACGGGGTGCACGCCGCCTGCGGAACCGTCGATTTTGCATCCTGCGCCGCAGCCCCCTATGCTTGCGTGTCGGTAGTCATGGGGGGTCGGCCGCAGGGTCGCCCCGCGAGTCTCCGGCCCCATCGTTTAGTGGCCTAGGACACCGCCCTTTCACGGCGGCAGCACGGGTTCGAATCCCGTTGGGGTCACGGATGGGTCGGTACTACCAGCACCACCAGAAGTACCAGCACCACCGGAAAGTGCGCCGGCTCGAGAGGGTCGGGGCGTGAAAATAGAACAGCCTCGAAGGCAGTATGCTTGTCTTCGCAACGAGGCCCTGTAGCGCAGTTGGTTAGCGTGCCGCCCTGTCACGGCGGAGGTCGCGGGTTCAAGTCCCGTCAGGGTCGCAAAGAGGCCCTTCCGAGAGGAAGGGCCTTTTTCAGGAGATCACCTCTCCAGCGACATCACGTCGCAACGGCTCTGTAGCTCAGTTGGTAGAGCGCACGACTGAAAATCGTGAGGTCACGGGATCGACGCCCGTCGGAGCCACTGGAACCCTCGCCTAGCTTCTACATGGCGAGGGTTTCTTCGTACCCGGAGGTCCCCGCCGCCGCGATCCGCCGCACATCCCTCCCGTTCCGGCCCGCGCCGAGCAGTGACGGCAGCCCGGATCCCGTCCAGGCGGTCTGCGTAGGCTGGCCCGGCCATGCAACCCGACGCCTTCCCGCCGCCCGATCCCGCGACGCTCGCGCCCGACTCCGCTGCGGCGCCGTCGTGGCCGGCCGAGCCCCTCGCCTCGGTCCACGCGCCCTACTCCTCCCTCCTCTACCTGCCCGATCCTCGGGTCCGCTGGGGCCTGCCGACCGCCGTGCTCACGATCGTCGGGATCGTCCTGCCGCTGGCCGTGCTCATCCTGCTGTTCGGGTTCGGCGTGCTCCCCTACTCCGCCGGACTCGCCTTCGCGGGGGCGCTCGCGAGCTATCTCGTCGCGCTGATCGTCCCGTTCGCGGCGTCTCGGCTGCGCGGGCTGGGCACGATGGCGGCCGACTTCGGGCTGCGGTTCCGCTGGATCGACGTGCCCCTCGGGATCGGGCTCGGCATCGCGGTGCGCGTCGTGATCCTGTTCGTGCTCGCCGCGTTCGCTCCGCTCCTCCAGGACGCGCAGGGGAACCTCGACATCGACCCCGATCCGCTGTGGTTCGTGCTGAGCTCGGTCCTCATCCCCGTCGTCGTCGCGCCGCTGGTCGAGGAGGTCCTCTGCCGCGGCGTCGTGATGCGCGCGGTGCGGAACCGGATGCTCCGGGGCTCGGCGGAGTCGGCGCCGCCCACCCGCGGCCGCCGGGTCTGGGCGATGGCGTTCAGCATCCTGGCGTCCACGGCGGTCTTCGCCCTGCTGCACGGGCACCAGATGGTGAACCCGGCGACGATCGTGACGCTCGGCGTGACGACGGTCACCGCGGGACTCGCGCACGGCTGGATCGCGACGATCACCGGGCGGCTCGGAGCGGCGATCGTCTCGCACGCGACGCTGAACGGCTCCGCGGTGCTGCTGCTGGCGCTGCTGCCGCTGCTGACTCCGTAAGGGGGGATCTCGAGACGCCCGCTGCGCGGGCTGCTCGATCGGCAGGAGTCGGAGCGGCCCGATCGGCGGCGTGGGGCGGCCCGTCAGACGTCGTAGGTGCGCGCCCCGGGCAGCGGGCCGCGGACCTGGCGGTGGAGGCGCTCCATGTCGGCGTCGAGGGTGGCGGCGGTGCGGGCCGCGTCGGCGAGGCCGTCGAGGAGCTCCTGCGGGACCTGGCGGTCGTACTTGTAGTAGATCTTGTGCTCCAGGCTCGCCCAGAAGTCCATCGCGATGGTCCGGAACTGCACCTCGACGCAGACGTCGACCGATCCGCCGGAGAGGAACACCGGCACCTCGACGATCGCGTGCAGGCTCTTGTAGCCGTTCTCCTTCGGCTCGGCGATGTAGTCCTTCACCTCGAGCACCGTCACGTCGGACTGCGAGGTGAGCAGGTCGAAGACGCGGTAGACGTCCGAGACGAAGCTGCAGGTGATCCGCACGCCGGCGATGTCGGTGATCGCGTCGGCGATGCCCTCGAAGGTCGTCTCGCAGCCCTTGCGCTCGATCTTCTCGATCAGGCTGTCGGCCGACTTGAGCCGGCTGGTGACGTGCTCGATCGGGTTGTACTCCTGCAGCTCGCGGAACTCCTCCTGCAGGATCGACACCTTCGTGACGATCTCGTCCATCCCGAACTTGTACTGGAGCATGAAGCGCGCGAAGTCGTCGCGCAGAGCGCGGATCTCGGCGACGGTGGTGGCGTCGAGCGCTTCGGCGACGGCATCCGTCAGCGGAGGGACGGCGTGCGCGGGTTCGGGGATGCGGGATTCCACAGTCGGACACCCTACGCGCGGAGTCGTTCGAGACCGGTGGGAGGCGCCCGGCCTAGCCTGGGAGCGTGATCACCGAGCCCCGCCCGCTGCGCTTCTGCGCGTTCGTCATGAACACCGCCTCCCACATCCAGCACGGCCTCTGGCGCCACCCCGACGCCCGGCAGCACGAGTTCGACGACGTGCAGCTCTGGATCGACCTCGCCCGGACGCTGGAGCGCGGCCGCTTCGACGCGATGTTCTTCGCCGACGTGGCGGGGCTCTACGGTCCGGCGGACGGCGACTGGGACGTCAACGCCCGCGAGGGGCTGCAGCTGCCCAGCAACGACCCGTCGGTGCTGCTCTCGGCCCTGGCGGTGAGCACCGAGCACCTCGGCTTCGCGTTCACGAGCTCGGTGCTGCAGTCGCATCCGTTCGACTTCGCCCGGAAGGTCTCGACCCTCGACCACCTCTCGAAGGGGCGGATCGCCTGGAACATCGTCACCAGCGCCCTCGACGGCGCGGCCCGCAACTTCGGCTACGACCGGCTCGAGGAGCACGACGAGCGCTACGCCTGGGCGCAGGAGTACCTCGACGTGGTCTACAAGCTGTGGGAGGGCTCGTGGGACGACGGCGCGCTCCTGCGCGACAAGAGCGGCTCCTTCGCCGACCCGGCGCGCATCCACCGCATCGACCACGTCGGGAAGCGCTACCGCGTGCAGGGGCCGCACCTCTCGGCTCCGTCGCCGCAACGCACCCCCGTGCTCTTCCAGGCCGGCTCCTCCCCCGCGGGCCGGCGCTTCGCCGCGCGGAACGCGGAGGCGCAGTTCGTGTTCTCGGGGTCGCCGGAGAAGACCCGCGAGCTGATCGAGGACACGCGGGCCCTCGCCGCGGCGGCCGGTCGCGGAGCGGGTGCGCCCTCCTTCTACCTGGGGCTCTCCTTCATCACCGGCGACACGGAGGAGGAGGCGCGACGCGCTGAGCGCGAGATCGACGAGTACCTCTCCTCCGACGCCTTTCTCGTGCACTCGAACCTCGGCTTCGACCCGGCGACGGGCGAGAAGCTCGACCCCGACCTGCCGCTCTCGGCGATCGAGACCTACGCCGGCCAGAGCCACCTGCAGTGGATCCGGGACGCCTCCCCCGACCGCGAGCCGACCGTCCGCGATCTGGCCCGGCTCTCGGCGAAGCTGCGCGGACGGGTCGTCGGCACTCCCGAGCAGATCGCCGACCACCTGGCGGGCTGGCGCGACGCGGGGATCGACGGGATCAACGTCGTCAACTGGATCCTGCCCGGCAGCTACGAGGAGTTCGTCGACCGGGTGATGCCGGTGCTCCAGGAGCGGGGCCTCGCGCAGACCGAGTACGCCGAGGGGACGCTGCGCCGCAAGCTGTTCGGGACGGACGAGCTGCCGGCGACGCACCCGGCGCGGGCGTACCGCGGGGCGTTCGCGGGCTGAGCCGTCGCGGGCCGGGCTCTGCGCGTCCGCTGCCCCTGCACCGGCTGCCCGCCCCGCCCCGCGCCCTCCGTCGGGCGGGGGACGCGAGGGCGGGTGCGGCTCCGTAGCGTCGAGGGATGATCCAGACCTGGGGAGTCCTGACCGCGCTGTACGGAGTCGTCGTGACGGCGGTCGCGGTGCTCGCGATCGTGCTGCTGGTGCTGCTGTGCCGCCTGGTGCTCGCCGCGCGCGAGAACCTGCAGGCCTCGACGCGGCTGCGTGAGCTGCAGATCGAGCGGATGCTGCTCGAGGACGAGTAGCGGGCCGCGCGTCGCCGGCCGCGACCAGGTCTCCTCAGCGAGGAGCACTCGCGGCCGACGACGCGCGGTCCGGTCAGGGCAGAGCGGGTCGCGCCTCAGGGCGGGGCGCCCGCGGGATGAGCAGGCCGAGGGCGACGGCGACCAGCGCTCCGATCGCGCCGATCACGAACGTGGTCTCGAAGCCCTGCGAGCTCGGCAGCTGCACGTCGCCGACGGACACGGTCAGCTGCGCGAGCACGCCCGCGGTCACGGCGGAGGAGAGCGTCGTGCCGAGGGTGCGCATCAGCGAGTTCAGCCCGTTCGCGGCGGCGGTCTCCGAGGCGGGGACGGCGTGCATGATGAGCGTCGGCATCGCGGCGTAGGCGAGGCCCAGGCCGACACCGATGAGGGCGTTGATCACCAGGATCTGCCACACCTCGCCGCCGAACGGGAGGATCAGCAGGTACGAGACCGCGATCAGCCCGGAGCCGGCGATCAGCACGAGCCGCGGCCCGGACTGCGCCGAGAGGCGGGCGGCGAGAGGGGACGTCGCCATCATCGCCAGGCCCGAGGGCGCAAGCACGAGGCTCGCCACGATCAGGCTCAGGCCGAAGCCGACGCCCGACGCGGCCGGCAGCTCGAGGCGCTGCGGCAGCGTGATCTGGGCGCCGAAGAACGCGAAGCCGACCGCCACCGAGGCGAGGTTGGTGAAGAGCACGGCGGGGCGGGCGGCCACCCGGAGGTCGACGAGCGGGCTCTCCTGCCGCAGCTCGTACCAGCCCCAGAGGAGCAGGACGGCGATGCCGCCGAGGCCGGAGCCGAGGATCGCGGGGCTCGTCCAGCCGGAGTCGTTGCCGCGCGAGACGGCGATCAGCACGCCGCTCAGTCCGAGGGCGAGGCCGATCGTGCCGACCACGTCGAAGGTGCCGGGCGAGCGCAGCGTCGACACCGGCACGACCAGGAGGACGAGGACGATGTCGAGGACGCCGAGGCCCGCGGACATCCAGAACAGGACGTGCCAGTCGGTGTTCTGCGCGATGAGGGCGCTGAGCGGCAGGCCGAGCGCGCCGCCGATGCCGAGGGTCGCGCTGACCAGGGCGATCGCGCCGGGGAGCCGGTCGCGGTGGAGGGTGTCGCGGAGGATCGAGATGCCGAGCGGGATGACGCCCATCACCGCGCCCTGGAGGGCCCGGCCCACGACCAGCGTCCACACGTCGCCCGCGAAGGCGCACACGATCGAGCCGATCACGAGGACGACCAGCGCGGCCACAGCCATCCGCCGCTTGCCGTAGAGGTCGCCGAGGCGGCCCGAGACCGGGGTGAGGATGCAGGCGCTCAGCAGCGTCGCGGTGATCACCCACGCGGTCTCGGTGCGGTCGGCGCCGAGCAGCGTCGGCAGCTCGGACTGGATCGGGACGACCAGCGTCTGCATGAAGGAGGCGCTCATGCCCGCGAAGGCGAGGACGGCGGTGATGAGGCGCGGGTCCGGCGAGCGGGTCAGGGAACGTCTGTCGGAGTCGGGCACGGCGGTCCTTCGTGTCGGCGGCGGACGCGCACCCGGACCGCGGCGGCGGGCGGGCCGTCGTCGGCGGGATCGTATCGCTCGGCTCTGCTTTCGACCGGCTCGGGGCTCAACAGCGCGGGCCGCCGCTTTGTTCCCTCCTCCTCCTTCCCGCGCGCGTCGGGCAGGACGAGGATGGGCGGATGATCGACATCGAGAGCTGGATCACCGGCTACGAGAAGGCCTGGGCCACGGACGACGCGGCGGACGTGGCCGCACTGTTCACCGAGGACGCCGAGTACTTCACGGCGCCGCACCGCGACGCGATCACTCCGCGCGACGCGATCGTCGAGTGGTGGCGGGCGGAGGAGGAGCCCGCCGACCCGACGTTCGCGTGGGGCCTGGTCGCACTGACGGAGGAGACCGCGGTGGTGGAGGGGCGCACCGTCTACCCGGGCGACCGCACCTACCTGAACCTCTGGGTCATCCGCTTCGCCCCCGACGGGCGGGCGCGCTCGTTCACCGAGTGGTACATGGAGGAGCCGGCCGACTCCGTGTCCTGACCCGCGCGGGTCCCCAGGAGCGGCGAGGAGCCCTCAGCGGCGCCCGGTCAGAGCTGCGCGGCCGCGAAGGTGTCGCAGCTGGTGGCGTCGCCCTCGAAGCCGGCCTGGAACCAGCGCTGCCGCTGCTCGGCCGAGCCGTGCGTCCATCCCTCCGGATCGACGGTGCCGGTGGCCTGCTCCTGGATGCGGTCGTCGCCGACGGCGGCCGCGGCGCCGAGCGCGTCCTGGTACTCCTGCGCCGTCACCGGCTTGAGGTAGGGCGTGCCGGTCTCGTCGGGCACCGTCGAGGCGTCGCCCACCCAGGCTCCGGCGAAGCAGTCGGCCTGCAGCTCGAGGCGCACCGAGTCCGACTCGGGGCCGGTGCCGGAGCGGTCCGCCGACTCCATCGCGCCGGTCAGGTTCTGGATGTGGTGGCCCCACTCGTGGGCGAGGATGTACATCTGCGCGAGCGATCCGCCCGAGGTGTCGAACCGGGTGCGCAGCTCGTCGAAGAAGTCGGTGTCGAGGTAGATCGTCCGGTCCGGCGGGCAGTAGAACGGGCCGACCGCGGCGGTCGCGCTCCCGCAGCCGGTGGTGGTGCTGTCCTCGAACAGGTCGACGCCGGTCGGGGTCGTGTAGGCGACTCCGAGGGTCGGCGTCTGCTCGCCCCAGTAGCGGTCGAGCGACTCGGCCGCACCCTCGAGGCGGCAGTCGACCTGCGTGTTCGCGTCGGCGCCGCTGTCGCAGGCCACCGCGGTGGAGGTGACGCCCTCCGGCGAGGACCCGCCTCCGCCGAACACCTCGCCGAGGCCCGAGAGGTTCACGCCGAGCAGCTGCGAGAGCAGCGCGAGCACGACCACGCCCACCGCGCCCCCGCCGACGGCGATGCCGGTGGTGCGGCCGCGGCGGCGGACCTTGCCGCCGCTGAGCTGGGAGTCGTCGTTGAAGGTCATGCCGACGAAGCTAGCGCTCCGCGGACGGGCTCCGCTCGGGCTTGCGGTCAGCCCCAGCGCGACTCGCTGGCCGAGCGGATGATCTCGAGCAGTGCCTCGCGCAGGGGGCCGTGCTCGAGCGAGCCCGGGAACATGTCGACCTCGAGGCGGTGCGCCCGGCGCCAGGCCTCGCCGCCCGCGTCGGTGAGCGCGACGAGCTGCCGGCGGCGGTCCGACGGATCCGTGGTGCGCGAGACGTGGCCCTCGCGCTCGAGGCGCTCGATGGTGCGCGACATGGTCTGCACCTCGACGTGGGCCGCGGCGGCCAGCTCCTTCTGCGCGACGGGACCCGCCTGCAGGAGGTGCAGCACGATCAGGCCGGCGTGGGTGAGGCCGATCTCGGCGAGGGCGCCGTGCCAGGCGTGCTCGACCATCCGGGAGGCGGTGGAGAGCAGCCGGCCGGTGGGCCAGTCCTCCATACCGGAGGCGTCGTCCGCGCGCATCTGATCAGGGTAGACCCGCTCCCGGGACACGACGGCACCGGGCGCGGGACGCTCAGGCACGGGCGCCCGGGCATCCCGGCCTCAGGCGCGGACCGCCCCGCCCGTCAGGACGCGAAGCGGTCCGTCGCCTCGATCAGCGCGTCGAGGATCCCCGGCTCATCGAAGGCGTGGCCCGCGTCGGCGATCATCCGGAAGTCGGCCTCGGGCCAGGCCCGGTGCAGGTCCCAGGCGGTGAAGGCCGGGGTGCACATGTCGTAGCGGCCCTGCACGATGACGGCCGGGATGTCGCGGAGGACGCCGGCGTCGCGGATCAGCTGCCCCTCCTCCAGCCAGCCCCTGTGCACGAAGAAGTGGTTCTCGATGCGGGCGAAGGCGAGCGCGAAGACGGGATCGGACCAGTCCGCGATCAGCTCCGGCTTCTGCAGGAGGGTGATGGTCGACGCCTCCCAGGTGGTCCAGGCGACACCGGCGGGGCCGTGCACGGCGGGGTCCGCGTCGTGGAGCAGGCGGTAGTACGCCTCGATGAGGCTGCCCCGCTCGCCGGCCGGGACGACGGAGGTGTAGCCCTCCCAGAGGTCCGGGTAGACCGCGGCGGCGCCGCCCTCGTAGAACCACTCGAGCTCGGCGCGGCGGAGGGTGAAGATCCCGCGGAGGACGATCTCGCTGACCCGCTCGGGGTGGGTCTCGGCGTAGGCGAGGGCGAGGGTCGAGCCCCAGGAGCCGCCGAGCACGAGCCAGCGCTCGACGCCGAGGTGCTCGCGGAGGCGCTCGATGTCGGCGACCAGGTACCAGGTGGTGTTGGTCGAGAGGTCGGCCTCCGGCTCGCCGGCGTGCGGGGTGGAGCGGCCGCACATCCGCTGGTCGAACAGCACGATGCGGTACTTCTCGGGGTCGAACAGCCGGCGGTGGGCGGGCGAGGTGCCGGCTCCGGGGCCGCCGTGCAGGAACACGACGGGCTTGCCCTCGGGGTTGCCCGAGACCTCCCAGTAGAGCGAGTGGCCGTCGCCGACGTCGAGCATGCCGGAGTCGTGGGGCTCGATCTCGGGGTACAGAGTGCGCATGGCCCGCACCCTACCGACTGTCAGGGTCGCGGTCCGCGAGGCGGGCGGTCCGTTACCGGAGAGGGCGGGAGCGCCCGCGTCCACCCGGCGCACCCGCATCCCGCGGTCGTTACTGTGGAGCGGACCTGCACGCCCCCGTCGAAGGAGCCCCCATGCCCACCACTGTGCGCGGCGTCATCGCCCGGTCGAAGGGCGCTCCCGTGGAGCTCGTCGACATCGTCGTCCCCGATCCGGGCCCGGGCGAGGCCGTGGTCGACATCGAGACCTGCGGTGTCTGCCACACCGACTTCCACTACCGCGAGGGCGGGATCAGCGACGACTTCCCCTTCCTCCTCGGTCACGAGGCGGCCGGGCGGGTCAGCGCGATCGGAGAGGGAGTCACCCACGTCGCGGTCGGCGACTTCGTGGTCCTCAACTGGCGCGCGGTCTGCGGCGAGTGCCGGGCCTGCACCCGGGCCGAGCCCTGGTACTGCTTCGACACCTTCAACGCGACGCAGCGGATGACCCTGGAGGACGGCACCGAGCTCAGCCCCGCCCTCGGGATCGGCGCCTTCGCCGAGAAGACCCTCGTGCACGCCAAGCAGTGCACGAAGGTCGATCCGGAGGCGGACCCCGCCGCGGTGGGCCTGCTCGGCTGCGGGATCATGGCGGGCCTCGGCGCGGCGATGAACACCGGGAACGTGACGCGCGGCGACTCCGTCGCGGTCATCGGCTGCGGAGGAGTCGGCACGGCCGCCGTGGTCGGCGCCGCTCTCGCGGGCGCCGGCACGGTCATCGCGATCGACCGGGACCCCAAGAAGCTGGTCGCGGCCGAGAAGCTCGGCGCCACGCACGTCATCGACTCCAGCGGCCTCGACGAGGCGGGCGTCGTCGCGGCGGTGCAGGCTCTGACGAACGGCTTCGGAGCGGACGTCGTCATCGACGCCGTGGGCCGCCCCGAGACCTGGCGCCAGGCGTTCTACGCCCGCGACCTCGCCGGGACCGTGGTGCTGGTCGGGGTGCCGACTCCCGAGATGACGCTCGAGATCCCCCTGCTCGACGTCTTCGGCCGCGGCGGCTCGCTGAAGTCGAGCTGGTACGGCGACTGCCTGCCGGAGAGGGACTTCCCGATGCTGACCGGCCTCTACCTCCAGGGCCGCCTGCCCCTGGACGAGTTCGTGAGCGAGCGGATCGGGATCGAGGACATCGAGGAGGCCTTCGCCACGATGGCCGGCGGCGACGTGCTCCGCTCGGTGGTGGTGCTCTGATGGGCGCGCGGATCGAGCAGCTCGTCACGAGCGGCACCTTCAGCCTCGACGGCGGCACCTGGGACGTCGACAACAACGTCTGGATCGTCGGCGACGACTCCGAGTGCGTCGTCATCGACGCGGCCCATGACGCGGACGCGATCCTCGCGGCCGTCGGCGAGCGCCGGCTCCTCGCCGTGCTGCTGACCCACGGGCACGACGACCACCTCGACGCGGTCGAGGGAGTCCGCGCTGCGACCGGCGCCCCGGTGCTGCTCCACGAGGCCGACCGGATGCTGTGGGACGCCGTGCACCCCGGCACGGCCCCGAGCGGCGCCCTGGTCGACGGGCGGATCGTGCCCGTCGCCGGCGTCGAGCTCGAGGTGCGGCACACCCCGGGCCACACCCCCGGCGCCGTCTGCTTCGTCGCCGAGGCGCTCGGCTCGGTGTTCACCGGCGACACGCTCTTCCAGGGCGGGCCGGGAGCCACCGGCCGCTCCTACAGCGACTTCCCGACGATCATCGACTCGATCACGGAGCGCCTGCTGACGCTGCCCGCCGCGACGGTCGTCCGGACCGGCCACGGCGACTCGACCACGATCGGAGCGGAGGCGCCGCACCGCGAGGAGTGGATCGCGCGCGGGCACTGACCGGGCGGGGCCGGCGCAGAGGCTGCCGGCCCTCCCGCTTCGGCGTTCTGCTCGCCCGGATGTCCGACGGGTGTGGGAGTTTCGCAACCGATGATCGTGCTCCCTTGTTACCGTGAACAATCGCCGGTACCGTGCGAAGACCACACCGCTGGCGGGATCCCCTGTCCGCCCGCCGGTTCGCTGCAGAACCCGAGAGGACACGTCGACGATGACGTCACGACCCCCGGGCGGAGGCAGGCGCTCGCGCCTGCTCGCCGCCACCCTCGCCGCCTCCGCGACGATCGCCCTCGCCGCCGGCGCCGCCGTGCCGGTCGCCGTCGCCGCGACAGCGGCGACCACTCCCGCGCAGAGCCTGCTCGCGGACTTCACCTTCGACACCGCCCCGAGCGGAGGCGCCTTCACCGACAGGTCGACCCGCGCCGCCGTGAAGGGGACGCCGACCCTCGTCGCCGGGCGCACCGGGCAGGGCAGCGCCGTCTCGCTGTCGTCCTCGTTCTGGCTCGACCTCACCGCGACCGACGGGCAGCCGCTGCTGAAGGGTCGCGACTCCGTCACTCTGTCGTACGACTCCAAGCCCGCCGCCGCGGACAACGTCGGCTGGTCGGTCTTCGCCGCTCGCTCGGCCGCGACCCAGGACTACGCCCAGGAGAAGTACGTCGGCGTCCTCGACAGGACGAACGGCCTCACCGTCGAGCGCTACGCCAACAGCGGCGCCCGCGACTCCTCGGGCAACCTCACCGGCCCGAGCAGCACGGAGTGGAAGCACGTCGATCTCGTGCTGAGCGGCGGCACCGCCCGCCTCTACGTCGACGCGAAGCCCGTGGCCGTCACGACGGCCGGCCCCTCGCTCGCGACGGTCCTCGGATCGACCGGCGGAGTCCTGCAGATCGGCAAGGCCAACTGGGGCGGCGGGGAGTACTTCACCGGACTCCTCGACAATCTGCGCATCTACGACCGCGCCCTGACCGGGGCCGAGCTGGGCGCGACGAGCAGTCCCGTGGCGACCGACCTGCGCGCCGCCCTCGACGTCCCCACGACCGTGCTCGGCGACCTGCCCGCGCAGGTCCTCGGGAACACCGTGACGTGGACCGCCTCCGGCGCCGGCGCCGCGCGCGTCTCCTCCACCGGCGCCGTGAACCTCTCGGGCCTCACCGCTCCCGTCGCCGTCCGCCTCCAGGCAGCCGTCGCCGGGCAGACCTACGCGTGGGACAGCACCCTCGCTGTGCCCGGCGGGCGCATCGCCACCTCCGTCAAGACCGTCACCACGACGAACGGCGTGAAGGACGACCCGCTGGCGTACAACGACGACCGTCGCGCGGACTCGCTCTTCACGGCCGCACTGCCCGCCGGCGCGACCACCTGGGAGCCGCTGAACCGCTCGCAGTCGATCCTCTCCGTCCTCAGGGACGGCGATCAGGCGCAGCGCCCGAACGCCCAGATGGGCTCGCCGCTGCTGTTCCGCTCGAAGGACGGCTCGCTCGGCGCGGTCTCGTCGCAGAACAACGCCACGGACTCCGTCTACCTCTGGAGCTCCGCCGACGGCCGCACGTTCCGCGACCAGCGCGTCCTCCGGGTCGCGCCGGGCTCGGTCGTGACCGACCCGCGGATCGTCTTCGACTCCGCCCTCGGCGTCTACAAGCTGTTCTGGACCGATCTGCTCACCACCGAGGGCCGCGTGACGCTGTTCACGGACCTCGCCTCCGGCACCGCTCCCGGAGCGACCACCCGCGCCGACGCCCGCGTCCCCGGTGTCCAGGGCTCGGGTCTCCCCGCCGGGTTCACCCAGGGCCAGGCCGGCGAGACGGCGCTGACCTCGACCGAGTTCGGCACGTTCTACCGCGAGTACGTCGACCTGAAGAACACCGGTGTGAAGTCGCTCAGCGGCTCCGTCGACTCCGGCGCCGGATCCGCTGCGATCGCCGCCGCGCTCCCGGGGCAGGCCGTGATGGAGTACAACGACGGCTCGACCAAGTCGCTCAACGTCGACTGGCAGGACGATCTGACCACCGCCGTCGACACCTCGCGTCCCGGGACCTACCGGGTCACCGGCTCCGTCCAGCAGGACCCCGAGGCGATGGTCAACGAGGCCCGCGCGGATCCGCACGTCTTCTTCAACGAGGACGACGGCTACTACTACCTCACGGGCTCGCACTACGGTCAGGACTCGCTCGGCCCGATCGAGGAGAGCTCCAGCTACCGCAAGATCGGCCTCAAGCGCTCGAAGACCATCGCCGGTCTCGACTCCGCTCCCGAGCAGATCGTGATCGACCCCGACGCCGGCACGCCCGGTCGCCAGAGCCAGTACCCGAACACCTTCTACGGCTGGGGCGGATACATCTGGGCGCAGGAGTTCCACAAGATCAACGGCACCTGGTGGATCGTCGCCGGCATGAACAAGGGCTACGCGCCTGTGGGCGGCTGGTGCGACAACACCGTCCTGATCCCCTACACCGGGACCGACGCCTCGATCGCCGAGGGCGGATTCCTCGACCAGACGAAGTGGGGCGAGCCGGTCGTCCTCGAGGGCGCGGCCTTCGACGTCAGCTACATCGAGCGCCAGGAGAACGGCGCCGCCCAGGGCTACTGGGTCCTGCCCAACGGCGGCACGCTCTCGCTCGCCAAGGCGACCATGGGGCCCAAGGGCACCGTCCCGCTGATCTCCGGTGCAGTCAGCCGCATCTACGGCGAGAGCCAGCCGTGGGAGTCGGGCAAGCGCTCGCCGACCCCGTCCGACACCACCGAGGGAAGCGACCAGGGCATCGTCGAGGCGCCGTTCATCGTGTCGAAGGGGGGACGCCTGTACCTCACCTACTCGGGTGGAACGGTCGACAAGTACTACTCGCTCGGCCTGCTCACGGCCGACGCGAGCGCCGACCTCCTCAACCCCGCGACGTGGACGCAGACCGCGTTCCCCGTGCTGGACACCGAGGACACCTACCTGGGCCGCCTCGGCGCCGACGAGACGCAGTACTTCTCGCGCCAGCAGGCCGGCACCGGGCACAACTCGTTCGTCGAGGACGAGTCGGGCAACCTGCTCCTCGCCTACCACGCCCGCCCCTACCCGGACCCGCACACGGCGACCGACCCGCAGAACGCGGGCGGCCTGTTCGACTCGGACCGCAACACCTGGTTCAAGGGCGTCAACATCCGCGCGAGCGGCCGACTCGACCTCTCCCTCTCGAAGGAGCAGGAGGTGGCCTCGGCCAACCGCACCGTCACGGCGACGATCACCGTGAAGGCGCCGGCTGTGCCCGTCACCGCCACCGCCGCGGCTCGCTGCGTCGCGGGCAAGGTGGTGGTCACCCTGACCACCGTCAACAGGGCCGCGGCGACCGCCGACCTCCGCTGGAGCACCCTGTGGGGCGCGAAGACGCAGCAGATCGACGCGGGCCGGACCGCCTCGCTGGCCGTGACCACGCGGGCCGCCTCGGTCACCGCCGGGACCGTCCAGGGAGTCGCCACCGTCGGCAGTGCCTCCGCTCCCGTGAGCGCCGCCTACCCGGCGCTCCGCTGCGGATGACCTGACCCGCTTCCGCGAACGACGACGCCCGGCCGTCCCTCACACGAGGGCGGCCGGGCGTCGTCGTTCCGTTCTGCGGTGATGTGCCGAACGACCGGGTCGCGACCCTCGATGATCTCTCGGCGGTGCCGCCGGCATCGCGGGAGGAGACCCACCGGATGAAGCGGCAGCGTCGCACGACCGCACGGTTGCGATCCACGAGTCACTCCTCATCGGGGGGGGGAGGTCGTCGCTCGACGAGGTACGGGGTGTCGTGAATCGGACTCGAATGGGCGAGCCGATCTGTCGCTTCTGCACGAACCGGCCCGCCCCTTCGGCATCGTCTCACTGGACGAGGGCGTCCTCCGCCTCGTCCCAGGCGCGGTCGAGGTCCTCCTTCCTCCCTCGGATGAGGAGGAATCCGATGGCGACGGGCGAGAACGCCGTGACCGCGACGGTCAGGGCGAGGTTCGCGAGCCCGGCCCCAGCGGTCCCGTTCCGAGAACGATCTGGAAGTGGAACGCGAGAGAGAGGACGGCCCCGATCAGGACGGCGCCGTCGGCGGCATGAATCAGGATCGCGCCACCTCGCGCACGACGCAGGGTGAAGGGGCGGCAACGGCCGGCGTGGAGTCGCCGGAGCCCTGAGCGGCGACTGGTGCTCCGCGGGGGCGTCGTCACGGGCGAGCCGTGCCTGAGCGCGCGCCGGCGGCGAGCTCGCACAGCTCGTCGGGATTCGCGTCGGCAGTGCCTCCGGCTGCGGTCGGCCTCGTGATCCTGAGCGGGTGTGACGCGGTCACGAGCGAGGGGACCGCGAGGCCGGGACCTGCCTGCGACCCGGCGCGTCGGATCCCCGGATCGACGCCGAACAGACTCGACGCGCCCGCGCAGGCGCTCGGCTCGTCAGCGGGACAGCAGCGCGACGTGGATCTCCTCGGCGAGGAGGTCCAGTGCTCTGGCGTGGGACGCCAGGAAGGCCCGGCCGTCGCGCGTGATCGAGAAGCGCTCGATGCGCTGCAGTGCGGTCCTCCTGCCTCTCTCCAGGAGCACCAGGCCCCGGCGGGAGAGCCGGAGGAGCCGCTTGCGCACCTCGAGGACCTCGACACGGTCGCCGGAGCGGAGGTCGAGGACTGCTCGCAGGCGGGTCTCGTCGCGGTTCTCTCCGGTCGCGAGCGCGATCAGGATGAAGACGTCGATGCTGCAGTCGAGCCCGCAGGCTCCGCAGCGGTTCGTGCACCGCGCAGAGCGTGCCAGGGACACGAGGAATCGATCGAGGCGCATCACGGGTATCTCCTGGGGAACGGCGGTCTCCTGCTGCATCGGGAGGAAGGGGCTGGGCCGGTCACCGCCGGCGCGCGTCCGGGAGTCGCCTCAGGAGAGCTCCACGCATCAGCGATCGGCCCGGACAGCAGAATCCGGCCCGATCACCACCCCGGTCTGCAGCCGGTGGTGAGGTCGGCTCGGCGGGATCGTCGGGCGACCAGGGCCGTGGACCCACCCGTACCGCTCAGGTGGACTCAGGAGAGAGGGAGGGCGTTGCCGTTGATCAGCAGGAGGTCGTGTCCTCCGACGGCAGCTGCGCTGCCGGCCGCTCCGTCGTCCTTCTCCTCGGTGAGGGTGTGCGACTGCGCGACCTTCGTCAGCACGGGCCCGATGGTCGGGACCGTCCCGGTTCTCACTCTGTGGTGCATCTCGTCGGTCGTCCTTCTGAGGTGGCGGCACTGCAGGGCGGCGCAGTGCCGGTCGGGGGCGGGGCGACGAGGGAGCGGGCGATCGTGGCGCCCGCTCCCTCACCGTCTCAGCGGCAGCTGCGCGCCGGGTAGTCGACGCTCGTCTGCGTGCTGACCGTCTTCCCGTCGACGACGGCCTTTCCTGTCGCGGCCACCGACCCCGCGGGGATCGAGACCGCTCGGGTGGTGACGGCGCTCGACGCGGACGATCCCGGAGCGACTCCGGTCACGGTCTTCGAGCCGAAGGCGGTGACGGTCGTGATGTCCATGATCGAGCGGCTGTCGTTCTTCACCACAGTGGTCAGGACGACCTTCCCGCTGACGCAGCGGGTCGACGCCGTGGCGGTCAGGGTCAGGGGCGACGTGACGGTGACCTTGGCGGTCACAGTCCGGTTCGCGGGTGCGACCTCCTCCGTCGGCGTCAGGTCGAAGACCGGCCGGCCGTCGGCGGCGTAGTGGATGCGGGCGAGACGGGTGTCGCGGCCGTCACCCCCGACTCCGTTGCCCCAGGTGTGGTAGACGTACACGTCGTTGCCGTCCTCGTCCTGGGTGACGGCTCCGTGGCCGGGACCCTGCTCGTAGGTGCGGTAGTCGAGGACGCCGTCGGGCAGGGGGACGCTCTGCAGGAGCGGGGCGTCGTACTTGGTCCAGCTCGCGATGTCGGTCAGGTCACTGCCCTCCTTCGCCCAGGCGCCGCCCACGATGTACTTCGGGCTGACGCCGCTGCTGGAGTAGACGAGCGTGATCCTCCCGTCGCGCTGGATCGCGAACGCTCCCTCGGACAGGTGGTCCTCGAACGTCAGCGAGGGCACGATGATCGGGGTCGGCTCGCCGATGACGCGGGTGGGGTTCGCGGGATCGACCTTGGCGATCCAGGTCGCCGGGTCGCTCACTCCGTTGTCGACGTAGCGCTGGGACCAGGCGTAGTACGCAGTTCCACCGGACTCGAAGTAGGTCATGTCGAGGCTGATGTTGCGTCCCGTGCCGGGGCGTCCGAGGGCGCTTCCATCGCTCTTCACGACAGCGCGCGGCGCGCTCCAGTCGGAGGGGTTCGCGGGGTCTCCGCCGTCGCGCAGCTGCATGATGTGCGCCTGCACCGTGAACCACTGACCGTTCTGGTTCGACTGGTCGTTGTCCGGGTTGAAGCACGGGGCGAACAGGATGGAGAGCTTGCCGCCGATCTCGTGGATCTCGGGGGCCCAGTAGCAGCCCGCGATCACCTTGCCCTCGGCGGTGCGGTCCATCCGCGTGGTGCGGTTGAGGAGGTCCACCTCACGGGCCCGTCCGCCGTTGTCGTCGCTGAGCTGGTCGATGCTGTCGGCGACCCGGATCGGCAGGTGCTGCGAGGCGACGTTGTTGTTGTTCGTGTCGTCCGTGGCGGTGAAGAGGTACTGCGTCTTCCCGTTGCGCTCGTAGCGGTGGATCGTCGGATCCGCGCGGTTGTAGGCGAACGGCTCGTTGTACTGCCGCTGGCGGACGGTCCCGGAGAGGTCGTACGTTCCCGGGCCCTTCGCAGCGAGGTCGGCGAGCTGCTGCTGGTTCCAGTCGATGCCGAGGCTGCCGGTCGAGCCGTCGTTGTAGGAGAGCTGCGCCTTCACTCCGGACAGGGCGGAGGTGTCGCCCTGATCGATCGTCTGCGGTGCGACCGAGGATCCGGTGTTGACCGTGCGGCCGAACCTCTTCACGAGCGAGTCGGCGACGGAGCCGGAGACCGTCAGCGCGCCGCCCGGCAGAGCGTCGGCGACGCGGCCCGGGACTCCGGAGAGGTCGGGAGCGGCGACGGTGGCGGGGCTTCCACCGAGGACCGCACCGCGGTTCCCGTCGGTCACGACGACGCTGCGACGGCCGCCGTCCTTCGGCCAGAACGCCTGCGCGCGGAGCTCGGTGCGGGCGAGGTCCGTGACGGTCGTGTACTTCGCCGCCCCGGAGGAGTCCGTCCAGGAGACGAGGTAGCGGTTCTGGTCCGTGTCGAAGACGGCCTTCGGCGCGACGACGCCGCCGGTGGTGCCGAGGTCGATGAGGCCGAGCTCGGTGAAGTCGGACGCGGTGGCGTCCGTGGCCTTGAAGATCAGAGCGCTCGAGGCCCCGGTGCCGTCGGACGCGCCCGACTGCAGGACGCGCGTGGCGATCACGCCGACGGTGCCGTCGGCGAAGGTGAACAGCGAGGGGTTCGCGAGGCCGCGGTTGTCGGCCTTGTCGGTTCCGAGGAAGACCCCGTCGGCGAAGAGGACTCCTGAGTTGCCCGAGAGCGGTGCCGCGTCGGCGACGGACGAGCCGAGTGCCAGGTGGAGGCCGCGGGCGATCGTGTCCTGGTTCGCCTTGTCCTCGCCGGTCGGCGTCCGGGTGTACGACACCACGGTCTTCGCCGTAGAGGCGCTGAGGACGGTGGTGCGGAAGGTCTTCGTCAGCGTGGTGGCGCCGACCTTCACGGAGGCGGTGAGCGCGAGTGCCCGGTCGGTCGCCGAGTCGTTCACGAGGCGGCCGCCGGACAGGCCGGCACCGTCCGCGCTCCACGACACGGTGTAGCCGGCGACCGTGGGAAGAGCGGTTCCGGAGGCGACGGTCGGCGGGACGACGAGGGCGGTGCGCAGGCGCGCCGTGGCGTCGGCCTCGGTGTCCGCGGCGACGGTGACACTGCGCGCGGTGCCGGTGGCGGCGGATCCGGCGAAGGTCGCGGTCGGGGTCAGGGTCACGGTGGCGTTCGCCGATCCGGGTGCCGGGCGGCGCACGGAGCCGTCGGTGCCGATCACCGCGGGGTCGCTGCTCGCCCAGGTGAGGACGGAGCCGCCCGCGCCGCGGGTCGGCAGGGGGAGGTCGCTGGTGACGGGTCCGGTGACGGCGATGGTCGCCGCGGCGGCGTCCGATGCGGCGATCGCGGCGGCGGCCGGAGCCGCGTCCTCGCGCACCTGGTCCTGGGTCAGGGCGGAGGAGTAGACGTGCACGTCGTCCATCGCCCCGGCGAAGAGGGGGTCGGGGCCGTAGAACGACTTGCCGAGGAGGCCGGAGAAGGCGGAGGTGCCGACAGTCGCCGCTCCGGTCGCGGAGGTCGGGGTGGTCTGGGCGAGCCGGCCGTCGACGTAGGTCGAGACGCTGACGCCGCTGCGCAGGACCACGGCGACGTGGCTCCAGCGACCGGTGGCGGCGGGACCGGAGTCGGCCGCACGCTGCTCCGAGCCGTTCTTCACGGCGCCGATCAGGTTGCCTCCGCACTGGGGCGTGGTGAAGAGGTACCGCTCGGTCGACTGCCCGAGCGCGTACGCCCAGCTGCAGCTCTGGTTCCCCTCCCAGCGCAGCCAGGCCGACATGGTCACATCGGTGGTGGCCGCCGTGGTCAGTCCGGGCGCGATCTCGGCGTAGGCGGCGGAGCTGCCCGCGGCACCGCCGGGGAGGCGCAGTGCGCGGTCGGTGCCGCCGCGCGGACCGGCGACGGTCGTCGCTCCGGTCCCGCGCACGGTGGCGGAGCGGCCGGCAGCGGAGTCGGTCAGGGTCGTGCCCGCGCCCACGGCGGAGCCGACAGCGGCGGACGAGGAGAAGTCGTAGGAGAGGACCGGGCTGGGCACCGCGGCCTGTGCGGGTGCCGCGCCGAGCGCAGCCCCTCCCGCTGTCAGGCTCGCGGCGACCAGGAGGGCCGTCGTGCGTCGGAACCGCATTGTTCGTCTACTTCCGTGGGAGAGGTGGATCCGGGGAGAACGGACACGGGGTCCGTGCTTCCTGCTCCGGTGGCCGGAGGCCCCGGAGCGAGAGGAGATCAGGGGAGGGGCGACTCGGAGCCGCCCCTCCCCCTGTCACCGGCCTAGCGGCAGGTGAGCGCCGAGTACGGCGCGGCGGCCGTCCTGGTGCCGTTCGCGTCCTTCGAGGCGACGCTCACCTCGCCCGCGGCGACCGAGGTCGCCCGGGTGGTGAAGGCGGCGGACACGGACTTGCCGGGAGCGACCCCGGTGAAGGTCCTGCTCCCCCACTGCGAGCCGACGGTCATCTCGACCGTGGAGCCGCTCGTGTTGGTCCCGGTCGCGGTGACCGTCACCTTGCCGGCGACGCAGCGGCTCGAGGCCGAGGCCGTCAGCGACGGTCCGGGAGGAGCCGTGGCGGTGATGGTGGCGATGGCCGGAGTCGCCGCCGAATTGGCGAGCTGTCCGCGCACCTGCACGGTGTCGCCGGCCTTCTTCAGCGAGCTGAGATCGGCCGTCTCCCACGTCACGGCGACCGTCTCGCGGTGGCCGTCCTTGAACGTCGCGCCCACCGTGGCGGGCAGGTCGACGGTGGTCGATCCGGCCTGCACGGTCCGCGCCACGGCGTCGATCGAGGTCACCAGGAGCGACGGGTTCCACTTCGCGGCCAGCGCGTCGCGCTCCTTCGCGGTGATGGAGACGACGGATCCGTGGCGGGGCGACGTCGGCAGCGAGAAGCTGCTGGGGATCGTCCACTGGATGTCGCCCTCGAGCGAGTTCGTGCCGAGCGGGATGTAGCCGCGTCCGCCGTAGTTGTCGGTCCAGAGGAAGTACTTGTACCCCGCCCGGTCGCCCTCGTTGGTCTTGAAGATCTCGGGACCCTCGACCTCCGGCGTTCCGGCGGTGCGGCCGATGCAGGTGTCGATCAGGCTCCACGCGCCGGAGGCGGTGGTGGCCCGCAGGTTCGTCGACTTCTGTCCGATGATGTCGGGCGAGGGGCAGCCGCTGGTCTCGGTCGCCTTCGTGAAGCGGTAGTAGGTGTCGCCGTCCTTGAGCATCGTGGCGTCGATCAGCCCGTTGCGGCTGTTGAGCGAGGGGACGTCGGCGGCCTTGAACCAGACCTCGGGGGTGGTGAACTCCCGGAAGTCGCGGGTGGTGGAGGTGAGGATCTGGGGTCCGTTGCCGTCCTCGACGTTGCGGGTGCTGTCGGTGAAGAGGGCCGAGGTCCAGTAGACGACGTACGCGTCGATGGTGGGGTCGTAGGTGGCCTCCGGCGCCCAGGTCATGCCCGCGTTCGGCAGGTTGACCTCGACGTGGCGCTGCTGGCCCCAGTTGACGAGGTCCGTGGACTCCCAGATCTCGAGGTAGCGGCTTCCGCGGTTGGTCGAGCCGCCGAATCCTGTGGTGCCGACGGAGAGGTCGGTGGCCATCAGGAAGAAGCGGTCGCCCTCCTTCGAGCGGAAGATGAACGGGTCGCGCAGGCCCTTCGTGCCCAGGGTCGAGGTGAGGATCGGCTGCGCGTCGTTCAGGGTCTTCCACTTGAGCGAGTCGTTGCCGTCGGAGGTCGCGAAGCGGATCTTCTCGCCCTCGATGCTGTCGCCGGTGAAGTACGCGAACAGGTACGCGTCGAGGTCGCTCGCGGCGACGGGGGCCGCGGCCGGAACGGTGCGCGTGAGGGTCCGGACGAGGGGCGTGGTGCCGGGGACGGTGATCGTCGCGGTGAGGGTGACGGTGGTGTCGGCGGACGGACGCGTGAGCGAGCCCTTCGCGACGACGTTCGGCGCAGTGCCCTTGTCGGCGGAGGTGATGACGGCCTCGTTCGACGAGGTCCAGGTCACCACGGCGCTGGCGCTGTTCGCGCGCGCGGCGGTGGTGGCGACGTCGGCTCCGGTCGAGGGCAGGTTCAGGCTGCCGCGCACTGGTCCGGCGAGGGCGGGATCGTTGGCGATGCCGTCGGCGACGGCCCGGGCGAGCTCGGCCTCGGCGCTGTCACCGGCGGCGTACGCCGGGACGGAGACGGTGGTCGCTCGGCCGACGACGGTGATGCCGCCGTGGACGGCGGTCGGGGTCAGCGTGACGGTGGCGTCCGGGCTGCCCGCGGCGGGCCGGGTGACGACGCCGCTGGTGCTGACGACGCCGGGGGCGCTCGACGTCCAGGTGATCGTGGAGCCGTTGGCGCCGGTCGTGGGGAGAGTGAGGTTCGAGGTGACGTTCGAGGTGTCACCGAGCGAGACGGCGGCGTCCTGGTTCGCGAGCACCGAGTGCACGGACGCGGCGCTCTGCTGCACCTGGCCGGCGGTGAGCGCGGAGGTCCAGACCTGCATGTCGTCGATGGCACCGGCCCAGTAGGCGTCCGCGCCGTAGAACGATTTGCCGAGGAAGCCGGAGAACGTGGACGTGCCGATCGCGGACGCGGCGGTGAAGGTCGTGCTGCCCTGGCCGACGAGAGCTCCGTCGAAGTAGGTCGAGACCGACTGGCCGCCCTTGACGACGACCGCCATGTGCACCCAGCGGTTCGCGGCGACCGGAGTGGTGCCTGCGGCCCGCACCTCGGAGCCGCTCTTGATCGCGCCGAAGCCGGCCGGTCCGCACTTCGTGGTGGAGAGGACGTGGGAGTCGACGCTGGAGCCGAGCGTGAAGGGCCAGGTGCAGTCCGGAGCACCGCTCCAGCGCAGCCAGGCGGACATCGTGACGTCCTGCGTGCCGGCGGGGATCAGGCCCGGGGCGATCCGGACGTGCGGCGCGGCCGACGTGCTCGATCCGCCCGGGAGCGAGAGAGCGCGGTCGGTGGAGGCGCCGGAGGGGCCCGCGACGCTGGTCGCGCCGGAGTTGATCAGGGTCCCGGGGTGGTTGCCCGGAGCGGAGTCGGCGACGACGGCTCCGTTGGCGAGCGTCGCGCCGATGCCGTCGAACGAGTACTGCAGCGCAGGAGCGGGGACGGTCTCTGCGGCGCCGGCGGCGCCGATCGGTCCGAGGACGCCGCCGAGGCAGGCGATGGCGAGCGTCAGCGCGGCGCCCGCTCGAGGGAGGCGTGAGCGCCGGGTGCGCTCCTGCCGGGGGGTTCGTGACATGGGGGGTCCTTCAGGTGAGGGGTGGAGGGGAGGTCGGGATCGCGGCGAAGCGCGACGGCGGACGCCCGAGGCGGAGGCCGGGGGGCTGGTGGGGAGCATTCGCGTGCGGGGATGCGAGCCGGGCCGTGGAGGCGGCGGCCGATCCCGCCGAACAGGGCGGGCCGGTCAGGCGGCGGGACAGCGCTCGCGATCGGCGGTCATCGCGAGGAGGCGGAAGCGGGATCGACGGCGGTGCCGGAGGTCATCGCGACGCTGGCGAGCGTCGGCGGACGGGGGGCGGAGATGTCGTCGTCATCGACGGTCCTCTCAGGTTCGTCATCGAACCGGTCGGTCGGAGTGGGATGTCGGGCGTGAGGACACGCTGACCACTTCAGGGGCCACAGTAGCGAGTTTTGTTAACGGTAACAATGGCGGAATTCTGCGGAAGTTCCGACGGTCGGCAGTGTGAGCGCTCTCTCCTTGCGAGCGCTGGGATCCGCCGTGCCGCACCCGGATCGGATCGCCCTCGTCCCGTCGAGCACCGCGCGGATCGGCCCTTGACACCGGCTGTCCGACCGGTCGATGGTTGTCCACGTCAACACCGGGCCGACTCCGGCTCAGCTCCCCATCGGAGCCCCGGTGCCGACACGCCCCGCGATCGAGCGGCCGGATCACCGTCCCGGCCGGCTCCGAACGCTCCTTCTGCCGCCGCCCGACCCGGTCGGACGCGGCCTCCTCCTGCGACCCCTCACACGCGTCCCCTCGGGGGCGCCGGATGTCTGCGAAAGGCACCCCTATGTCCCGGACAACGAAGTCCCACCCCTCCCGCCGCCTGATCGGAGCTCTGATCACGGCCGTCGTCGGAATCACGACGCTCGGCTTCAGCACGCCCGCCTCCGCGGCCACCGCCCCGGTCGGCCTCGGAGCGGCTCAGGAGATCCGCAACCAGCACAGCAGCATGTGCCTCGACGACTACGACTTCATCACTCAACCCGGCGCCGAGGTGCGCCAGTGGAGCTGCAGCGAGTCGAGCAATCAGCGCTGGCAGGTCACCGACCTGGGCACCGGCTACGCCGAGATCAAGAACACGTTCAGCAACCTCTGCCTCGACGACTTCGACTTCGGCACCACGCCCGGTGCGGAAGTGCGCCAGTGGAGCTGCAACGGCAGCACCGCGCAGCAGTGGCGGATCACCTCCGTCGGCGGGGGCTACGCCGAGATCGCCAACCGCCACAGCAACCTCTGCCTCGATGACAAGGACTTCGGCCAGCTCGACGGCTCCCCCGTCCAGCAGTGGACCTGCACCGGCTCCAAGGCGCAGCGCTGGGCCCTGACCGACCCGACCGTGCAGAAGATCACCTACACGCTGAACCGCTCGGCGACCCCGACCGCTGACGAGGCCGACGCCTACACCCGCATCACCGCCGCCATGGACCGCGCCGTGGCCCGCTACAACCGCCTCAACAACATCTCCCGCCACCTGACCGTCTCCTACAGCCCCGGCACGCCGACGGCCGACGCGAACATCTACGGTCAGATGCGCTTCGGCTCGAACCGCACCTACATGGTGGAGGGCACGGCGCTTCACGAGATGTCGCACACCGTGGGCGTGGGCACGTCGTCCGGCTTCACCTCCAACTGCCAGAACAACGGCTGGGTCTCCTCCCAGGCACTGCTGCGCACCTGGGACGGAGCGGGCGCGACCCTCAACTGCTCCGGGGTCCACTTCTACCCCTACGGCCTCAACTACAACACCGAGTTCAGCGAGCTGAACTTCGAGCGCCACACCAAGCTGGTGCAGTCCATGCTCAGTGACGGCATGTAGCCGTCACTCGAGGCACGCCCGAACGAGCACCCCGTCGCCCCTCGCGGGCGGCCGGTCCGGCGGGGAGGGGAACCAGAGCCCCCCTCCCCGCCGGCGCCGGATGCCCGGACGCCTCCATCCGGAGGCGCTGGGCAGCGGGGCGCTCGGGAGTCGAGGAGGGCCCCTCGACCGGGTGGTCGCAGCCGACGTGCCGGACGCCGCACCCTGGGGAGGGGGCGTCCGGCACGTCTTCCTCGTGTCCGCTCCGTCCGGTCCGCCGGACGCCACGGAGGCGCAGGACGGGCGGCCTCTGCGGGCGCTAGCGGTTCTGCTCGAGGGTGGTCGGAGCGGTCCGATCCGTGTCCGGCGCCTCGGTGCCGACGGGTTCCGCCCCTCCGCTCGCCGCGGCCTCCCGCAGGTACTGCGCCGACATCACGCGGTAGGAGCGGGTGAGCATCGCCGCGCCGGCCGCGATGATCATGACGACTCCGCCGACCAGGAACACCAGCGCGATCCCCCGGCCGATGCCGTCGCCGAGCAGCCCGCCGAACGCCGAGCGCCCGGACGGCGACTCCATGTACGGGATGAGCGCGAACTCGGCGATCGGGGCGATGAGGAACGACGTGATCGGAGCGGCGGCCGATTCGAACGCCGCCGCGAAGCCGAAGACGCGCCCCTGGGTCTCGAAGGGGACGACCTTCTGGATCACCGTCTGCTCCGCGGCCTCGACCGCCGGGATCAGGGTCATGTAGATCCAGATGCCGCCGGCGTAGAGCCACCACCAGTCGCGGAGGGTGAAGACCGCGCCGATCAGGCCCATCGCCATCACGAGCAGCAGCATCGTCCGGATCGGGTTCCTCCCGAGCCCGAACCTCGCGACGAGCAGACCGCCGATGACGAAGCCGGTCGCCGTCACTCCGAGCACCACGCCCCATAGCTCGACCGGGAACAGCTCGAGGCCGTACGGGTCCATCAGCGCCATGTAGACGCCGCCGATCAGGTTGTTGAACGTCGAGAAGACGATGAGCGCGAACAGCCCGGTCGCCGCCCGCACCGCGGTGATGCTGCCGCGCAGATCGATCAGCGGCGCCCTCTCCCCCGTCGGCGCGGGCCGGTCCTCCGGGATGCGCAGGAACAGGAGGTGCAGGAGCGCGGCGGCGGAGAGGCCGATCGAGATCACCAGCGTCCACCCCATGCCGAGCAGGCCGATGGCGAGCCCGCTGAAGACGCTCGTCACCACGAAGGCGAGGCCCTGGACCGTGCCGACGAGGCCGTTCGCGCGGGCGTGCCCCTCCACCGGGACCAGCAGGGTCACCGTCGTGGACAGGGCGATGTTGCGCATGTTCTCGATGACGGCGCCGAAGAGGATCGTTCCCGAGAACACCCAGAACCAGGGGGCGCGGAAGTCCAGGAGCGCCGCCTCGGGCAGCGCGAGGAAGAGACCGCCCGCGACGCCGAACGACACGAGCGTGACCGCCCCGGCGAAGACCATGACGCGGAACTTGCGGTGCCGGTCCACGATCGTGCCGAAGGCCATCGCGAAGACCGCGACGAGCAGCATGTAGGCGCCGCCGATGATCCCGGTCGCCAGGACGGAGCGCGTCTCGAGGTACACCCAGAACGTGAGCGCGAACCAGAGGAAGCTCGTCGTCACGTTCGCGACGGCGGTGTTGAGGAGGATCTGGTGGAAGTCGCGGAGCTTCGTCGAGGTGTCGGCGTCGGCTCCGGGCACGGGGGCGGTCGAGGACACGGCTTCCCTCCGCTCGCGACGGCGCCGTCGGTCCCGCGGCGGGAGTCGAGGGTCGTCGCAGCCACTGTAGGACCGCGCCGTCGGCGAGTCGAGAGGGGCCGGGCGTCCGGCGGGGATGCGCTGCCGCCTCCCGCGCGGACGCGGGCGCCGCCGCCCTCGCGACCCGGATCAGCGGGCCTCGGGGGCGGCGGCGCCGACGGGTCAGACGATGGCGGCGCGGAGGGCCGCGGCGGCCTCGCCGACGTCCGGGGCGCCGTAGATGGCCCCGCCCGCGACGGCCACGAGGGCGCCGGCGCGCTGCACCGACTCGATGGTGGCGGTGCTCACGCCGCCCGCGACCGAGAACGGCACGCCCGAGGACTCGCCGTCGCGCAGCAGGGTCTCGAAGGTGAAGCCCTCCTCCGCCTGCTCGTCCAGACCGGCGTGCATCTCGACGAACTCGGCGCCGAGGGCGACGACCTCGCGGGCGCGGGCGGCCTTGTCGGGCACGCCGATGAGGTCGACGACGACGCCCTTGCCGTGCTTCCTCCCGGCGGCGATCGCGCCGGCGATGGTGCTGTCGCCGGCGACGCCGAGGACCGTCACGAGGTCGGCGCCGGCCGCGAAGGCCATGTCGGCCTCGAGCTCGCCCGCGTCCATCGTCTTGAGGTCGGCGAAGACCGTCTTGTCGGGGTGCGCCTCCTTGATGGCGGTGATGGCGGAGAGGCCGGCGCTCTTGATGAGCGGGGTGCCCAGCTCGAGGATGTCGACGTGCGGGGCGGCGGCAGCGGCGAGCTCGAGGGCGGCGTCGGTGCTGAGGGTGTCCATGGCGAACTGGAGCTTCACGGGGTTCTTCTTCCTGTCGGGGTGGGGAGTCGGGTCATTCGAGGTTCGCGTGGCGCGGCCAGAGCTCGTCGGCGCTGTCGCCGCGGCGCTGCCAGAGCGCGTGGAACAGGGCGTCGCCGGTGAGCACGACGACCTGCTCGAAGAGCCCGCCGGAGTACTGCGCCGAGGCGGCCCCGGAGCGGTCGAGCTTGTCGGCGGCGGGCACGACCACCACGGCGGAGGCGAGCCCGGCCAGCGGGGAGTCGGCGGCGGTCGTGATCGCCGCGACCCGCGCTCCGGCGTCGACGGCGGCCTGCGCGGCGCGGACGATGCCCCCGGTGGTGCCGGAGCCGCTCGCGGTGAGCAGCACGTCGCCGCCGCGGATCGCCGGGGTCGTCACGTCGCCGACCACGTGCACGACGAGTCCGAGGTGCATGAGGCGCATGGCGGTCATCCGCAGGGCGAGGCCGGAGCGGCCGGCGCCGTGGACGAAGACGCGGTCGGCACCGGCGAGCAGCTCGAGGACGGGCTCGAGCCGGTCGGTCGTCAGCGAGGCGGTCGCGGCGGACACCTCGGCGGCGATCACGGCGAGCGCCTCTGCGGGGTCGGTGGTGCGGTCGTCAGCGGGCATGGGTCCACAGTGCGCCCGGCGACCGGATCCGCGCGCCACCTGATCGAGGAGGCCCACCTACCCGATCGGGTGGGCGGTGCCACTCGCGGGTAGGACGGGTAGGTTCGGAGGATGGATCCCGCCGAGTCCCCCGCCTCCCGCACCCTGCTGCAGCAGCACGCCCGCACGGTGGCCGAGCAGGCCGACCGGCACGCGGTGGCGCTGGAGTCGGTGCTCGCCGCCCTGCGCGCCGAGCGCCTCGACGACCGTGCGGCCCGCACCGTCGCGATCGACATCGCCGCGAACGCCCTGGTCGAGCTGCGCACCGCCTCGGACGAGCAGCGCAGCGCGATGCTGGAGCCCGTCGTGGGCGCGTTCGCGCGGCTCCGGAGCGACCTGCGCCCGCTCGTGCGCTTCGGCGACCTCGATGTGCAGTTCGTCGAGCCGCCCGCCACCGGGCGCGCCCTCCCCGGCGAGGTGGCGCACGCGGCCCGCGCGATCGTGCGGAGCGCCGTGCTGGCGTTCGTGGAGTCGGAGCAGACGCGCCGGGTGCGGATCCAGTGGGACTGCGACGGGCTCAACCTGCTCATCGAGATCCGCGACGACGGCCGGGGCGAGCTGACGACCCGCGACGACGCCCTGCGCCCGATCGCCGAGCGCGTGCGCGGGCTCGACGGGGAGCTCTCGGTCGCGTCGACCGCGGGCTGGGGGTCGACCCTGTCGATCCGCCTCCCCCTCGATCCGCCGGCGCAGCCCGACGGGCTCGACCTCGCCGAGCTCAGTGCGCGCGAGCGGGAGGTGCTGAACCTGATCACGCTCGGCGCCTCGAACCAGCGGATCGCGGACGACCTCGGCATCAGCGGCAACACGGTGAAGTTCCACGTGTCGAACCTGCTGCGCAAGGCCGGGGCCCGCACCCGGGCAGAGCTGGCGGCGCTGGCGCGCTGATCGATCCGGGTGCCCCGTCCTGGCAGAGCCGCCCTCGCAGTGCCGCCCCTGGACGCACGGACGGGCCGCGGCGGCCGCCGAGGGTCTCCCCCTCTGCGGCGCCGCGGCCCGTCCGGCCGATCAGCGCGCCCCGATCACTCGCTCCGGAGCAGCCCGAAGCGGAACCGGCCGGAACCGTCGAGCGTGTCGTCGATGCCCGAGATCGTGGAGGAGGCGATGACGGTCTCCGTGCCCTCGAGGAGCGGCACGGTGATCGCCTTCTCCGCCGCGAGGCGCTGCGCCTCCTCGATCGCCGCGGTGCGCTCGTCGCCGGGGGCCAGGCTCCGCTCGCGCAGCACGACCTCGTTGTAGGCGTCGTCCTTCACGGCGGCGCCGAGGATGGAGGGGGCCTCGTCGGTGCCGTAGAGCAGGTTCAGGTAGTTGTCCGAGTCCGGGTAGTCCGCGAACCAGCCCTGCTGGTAGAGCGGGTAGGAGGTCGACTTCTCCTTCACGTACTGCGTCCACTCCGTCGACTGCAGGTCGACCGTGAACAGCCCGCTGCGCTCGAGCTGGTTCTTGATGAGCGCGTACTCGTCCGAGGTGCTGGAGCCGTAGTGGTCGGTGTTGTACTGCAGCTTGAGATCGACGGGACCGGTGATCCCGGCGGCCTGGAGCGCGGCGGCGGCCTCGTCCGCGCTGGGACCGCCGCTCCCGTCGCCGAAGGCCTGCTCGTACGCCGGCGTCGATCCGGTCAGGGCGCTGGGGACGATCGAGTAGACCGGCGCGTAGGTGCCCTTGTAGACCTGGTCCGACAGCTCGTCGCGGTCGATCAGGTCGGCGACGGCGGTGCGGACGGCGAGCGCCTTGTCGGCGTCGGCCTCGGGGGTCGCGGAGCCGTAGGGCATGGTCTCGGGGTTGAAGACCAGGAAGCGCATCTCCGCGCCGGGACCGGAGTGCACCGTCAGGCCCTCCTCGCCGCGGAGGTCCTCCGTGTCGGTCGCGTTCAGCGTGCGGTAGGCGACCGCGATCTCACCGCGCTGGATGTCGAGCTTGAGGTTGCTCTCGTCCGCGTAGTAGCGGACGATCACCGACTCGTTGGCGGCGGCGCCGAGGAGGCCGTCGTAGGAGTCGTTGCGGGTGAGCTGCACGAGCGAGTTCAGCTTGTAGCTCGTGATGGAGTACTGCCCGCTGAAGGCGTCGCCGGCGACGATGTCGTCGTCGGTGGTGAGGGAGTCGGCCGAGAAGACGTCCTCGTCGACGATCGCGGCGGCGGGGCTGGTGAGGATCTGGGGCCAGAGGGCGTTGTCCGGGGTGGCCAGTGTGAAGACGACGGTGGAGTCGTCCTCCGCCTCGACCGAGACCATGTCCGAGAGCAGCGACGAGGGGCCGTTCGGAGCGGCGATCGCCACCTGGCGCTCGAAGGTGAAGACCACGTCCGAGGCGGTGAGCGGATTGCCGTTGGCGAAGGCGGCGTCCTCGCGCAGGGCGACGCGGTAGTGGGTGGGGTCGGTGAACTCGGCCGAGGCCGCGAGGTCCGGCACGGGATCCGTCGATCCGGGGGCGGAGGTCAGCAGCCAGGAGAAGACCTGGTTCTGCAGCGTCGCCGAGCCGAGATCCCAGGAGCCGGCGGGATCCAGGGCGGTGACCTTGTCCGTGGTCCCCAGGAGGATCCCGGGGGGCGCCTGGGCGCCGGTGGTGCCCGGCGAGCAGGCGGTGAGGGCGACGGCCATCGCCGCACCGGCGACGAGGGGAGCCAGTACTCGGGATCTCATGGGGAACTCCTTGCGGGTCAGCCGTGCGGCGGGGATGAGGGAGGGACGCCGGGGCGCTGGGTCCATGGTGCCGAGGGAGCGTGCATCCGGCGTCGAGTAGTCGTCGGGGTCTGCGGCCGCTCGCTTCGACAACTGTCGCACCGCGCTCCGGCGCCGCGCCCGGCCGGGAGGGCCCGGGTTCGACGTCTGCTGTGCCCCGGGCCCTCCGCCCTCGCCACCTGTCCATGGCCGCCGACCCTCCGCGTCGTCAGAGTGGAGACCTCACGGTTCCGCGCGGGTCGGACCGGGAGAGAGAGGTCGCGGTGCGCGAGAACGTCGACACGGTCGTCATCGGAGGAGGCGCGATGGGCTCCGCCACCGCCTGGCAGCTGGCCCAGCGCGGCACGGACGTGGTGCTCCTCGAGCAGTTCGGCCCCGGCCACGAGAACGGCGCGTCCCACGGCCGCACCCGGAACTTCAACGAGGCCTACGCCGCCGACGACTACCTCGACCTCCTCGGCGAGGCCTCCCGCCTCTGGGACCGGCTGAGCGTCGAGGAGGGCACGCCGCTGCTCGACCGGGTCGGCCTCGTGAACCTCGGACCCGTCGGACCCCTCCGCGCGGTCCGGGAGGCGCACCGCGCCCACGGCGTCGCGAGCGAGCTGATCTCCGCCGCCGAGGCCCGCGACCGCTGGCCGGCGCTCCGCTTCGAGAGCGAGGTGCTGCACGTCCCCAGCAGCGGACGCGTCCGCGCCGCCGACGCTCTGCTCGCGCTGCGAGCCGGCGCTGAGCGCCGCGGCGCCCGCTTCCGCTACGACACCCCCGTCCGCGGGATCGACGTCGTCGGACCGGACACCGTGATCGTGACGACCGACGACACCGAGTACCGCGCCCGACGGGTCGTCGTCACCGCGGGAGCGTGGACGCAGCCCCTCCTCGCCGGGCTCGTGCCGCTGCGCCCCCTCCGGGTCTCGGAGGAGCACCCCGCGCACTTCCGGCTCCGCATGCCCGACGCGGCGTGGCCGAGCTTCAACCACACGCCCGACCCCGACCGCGCCGACCACGCGTACTTCCTCAGCCCCGTCTACGGCATGCTCACGCCGGGCGAGGGCCTGAAGGTCGGCTGGCACGGAGTGGGCAGGAGCGTCGATCCGGACGCCCGCACCCGCCGGCCGGTCGCCGAGCAGCTCGCGGCCCTCCGCCGCTACGTGGCGGAGTGGATCCCGGGCGCCGACGCGGAGGTCTGCGACGTCATCAGCTGCACGTACACGATGACCCGCAACGAGGACTTCATCCTCGACCGCAGCGGGCCGATCGTCGTCGGAGCGGGCTTCTCCGGCCACGGGTTCAAGTTCACCCCGGCGATCGGGCGGGTCCTCGCGGACCTGTCCGAGGGCGTCGCCGCCCCCCGCCGCTTCGCCGCGACGGCGCGTCCGGTGCTCGCGGGTCCGGTCCTGTAGAGCGGACGGCCTGCGGACCGGGCGCGCACCGGGGCGGACGCCCGCCCGACCGACCCTTGCCGGAGCGGACGCCTGCCCGACCGGACGCCTATCCGACCGGACGCGCACCCGAGCCGCCGCCTGCCCGAGCGGAGGCGCGCCGAAGCGGGCGCCCACAGGAACGGACGCCCGCTGAGCCGGACCGGGTGCCGCCCGGTCCGACCCGCCGTCAGCTCGCAGCCGCCAGATCGTCCCGGCTGGCGGCGGCCAGCGCCTCCCGGGCCGCGCGCTGGAGCGCGGGATCCGGCACGGGGAGCGACGCCAGGAGCCTCTGCGTGTACGCCTCGCGGGGCGAGCGGAGCACCTCGGCGGTCGACCCCTGCTCCACGACCGCGCCCTGCCGCAGGACGACCACCCGGCCGGCCACGCGGTCGACGACGGCGAGGTCGTGGCTGACGAAGAGGCAGCCGAAGCCGAGCGCGCCCTGCAGCTCGGCGAACAGCTCGAGCACGGTCGCCTGCACGGAGACGTCGAGCGCGCTGGTCGGCTCGTCGGCGATGAGCAGGCGCGGGCGCAGCGCGATGGCCCGGGCGAGCGAGGCCCGCTGCCGCTGCCCGCCGGAGAGCTCGTGGGGGAAGCGGTCGGCGAAGGCGCGGGGCAGGCGGACCGCGTCGAGCAGATCCAGGACCTCCTCGCGCACGCCGGCGGCCGACTCCGCGCGCCCGTGGATGACGAACGGCTCGGCGATGCACTCGCCGATGGTCAGGAACGGGTTGAAGCTGGTCGCCGGATCCTGGAAGACGAAGCCGAGGTCGGCGCGCGCGGCGGCACCGAGGGAGGCGCGGCGCCCGACGAGCTCGGAGCCGAGGACCCGGAGCGAGCCGCCGGTCGCGGGGACCAGCCCGGCGATCGTCCGGGCGAGCGTCGTCTTGCCCGAGCCCGACTCCCCCACGAGGCCCAGGACCTCGCCGGGGGCGAGCGTCAGCGAGAGGTCGGCGATCGCCGTGAAGGAGGGCTTGCCCAGGCGCCCCGGGTAGACGATCTCGAGCCGCTCCGCCACGACGAGCGGCTCGCTTCCCGGAGCGGGCTCGGGCCCCGCAGCGCCGGGCGCGCCGATCCGCGGGACCGCGGCCAGGAGCGAGCGGGTGTACTCGTGCTGCGGAGCGGAGAACAGCGACTGCACGTCCGCGGTCTCGACGATCCGGCCGCCGTTCATCACGATCACGCGGTCGGCCAGGTCGGCGACGACCCCCATGTTGTGCGTGATGAGGAGCATCGACCCGCCGAGATCGCGCCGCAGCGTGCGCAGGAGCTCGAGGATCTCGGCCTGCACGGTCACGTCCAGCGCGGTCGTCGGCTCGTCGGCCACGATCAGCGGGGCGCCCTGGATCAGCGCCATCGCGATCACGATCCGCTGCTTCTGCCCGCCCGAGAACTGGTGCGGGTAGTCGTCGATCCGCCGCTCGGGATCGGGGATGCCGACGGTCCGGAGGATCCGGACGGCCTCGGCCCGCGCCTCGCGGCGGCCGAGGGAGGTGTGCGCGCGGAGCCCCTCGACGATCTGCCAGCCCACGGTGAAGACCGGGTTGAGCGCGGTCGACGGCTCCTGGAACACCATCGCCGCCGCCGCTCCCCGCAGCCGCCGCATCGTCTTCTCGGGGGCGCCGACGATCTCGACGTCGCTCCCGCCGTGGCGGAGGCGGATGCTGCCGGAGACGACGGCCGATTCCGGCAGCAGCCCGAGGACCGCCTTGCCGGTGACGGTCTTGCCCGAGCCCGACTCCCCCACGAGGGCGACGATCTCCCCCGGCGCGACGTCGAGGTCGACGCCCTCGAGCGCCTGGACCGGGCCGTGGTCGGTGTCGAAGACGACGCGGAGGTCGCGGATGCTCAGTACGGCGGTCATCGCCGGGCCTTTCTCTGGCTGCGGCGGCGGACGCGCAGGCGGGGGTCGGACAGGTCGTTGAGGCTCTCGCCGACGAGGGTGATCCCGAGCACGACGATCATGATCGCGGCACCGGGAGCGACGCAGGTCCACCAGATCCCGCTCGTGACGTCCTGCACCGAGCGGTTGAGGTCGTAGCCCCACTCGGCGGCGGAGGTGGGCTCGATGCCGAAGCCGAGGAAGCCGAGGCCGGCCAGCGTCATGATCGCCTCGGAGGCGTTCAGCGTGATGATCACGGGCAGGGTGCGGGTGGAGTTGCGGAGCACGTGGCGGATCAGGATCCGCCGGTCTCGCGCGCCCATCACGCGCGCCGACTCCACGAAGGACTCGGAGACGACCCGGAGCACCTCCGCCCTGACCACCCGGAAGTACTGCGGCACGAAGACGACGGTGATCGACATCGCCGCGGCGAGGACCCCGCCCCACAGGCTCGACTGGCCGCCCGAGATCACGATCGACAGGACGATCGCGAGCAGGAGGCTCGGGAAGGCGTACACGGCGTCGGCGACGACCACGAGGATCCGGTCGAGCCAGCCGCCGACGTAGCCCGACACCGCGCCGAGCAGCACGCCCGCCGCGACCGAGGTCAGGAGCGACAGGGCGATCACCTGGACCGCGGTCCGCGCTCCCCACAGGGTGCGCGAGAGGACGTCGTAGCCGCCGACCGTGGTGCCCAGGAGGTGCTGCCCGCCGGGCGGCTGCTGCGCGCCGAAGTTGCGGCCGTCGACGGCGAGCTGGTCGTAGCCGAACGGGGCCAGCAGCGGCGCGCACGCGGCGACGATCACGAGGGCGCCGACCAGCGCGAGTCCGATCAGGAGCATCGCCCGCTGGGACCCTGCGCTGCTGCGCACCTGCGCGACGAGGGGGAGGCGGTCCCGCAGCGGACGCGGCGGAGCGGAGACGGTCGTCATGTCAGAACCTCACTCGGGGATCGATCAGGGCGGCGAGGACGTCCACCACGAAGTTCGTGACGGCGACGATGATGGCGAGCACCGCGACGATCCCCTGCACGGCGACGAAGTCGCGGGCGGCGAGGTACTGGCCGAGCATGAAGCCCAGCCCGCGCCACTCGAACGTGGTCTCGGTGAGGACCGCACCGCCCAGGAGCATCGCGATCTGCATGCCGATGACGGTGATGATCGGGATGAGTGCGGGCCGGAAGGCGTGGCGGGAGACGAGCCTCCCCTCCGAGACCCCGCGGGAGCGGCCGGCCTCGACGTAGCCCGCCTGCAGGGTGCCGATCATGTTGGTGCGCACGAGGCGGAGGAAGGTGCCCGCGGTGAGCAGGCCGAGCGTGAGGCCCGGGAGCACCGCGTGGGCGAGCACGTCGGTCACCGCGGAGCTGCTCCCGGAGCGCAGCGCGTCGACGAGGAAGAGCCCGGTCGGCTGCTGCAGCGTCGTGAGCATCAGCTCCGTCCCGGTGCTCGAGCGGCCCGCCGTGGGCACCACGTCGAGGACGACGCCGAAGACGAGCTTGAGCAGGAGCCCGGCGAAGAAGACGGGGGTCGCGTAGCTGAGGATCGCGAGGACCCGCAGGACGATGTCGGGCATCCGGTCCCGCTTGCGGGCGGCGATCGCGCCGAGCGGCACGCCGACGACCAGGGCGACCAGGAGCGCGTAGACGGCGAGCTCGAAGGTGGCGGCGCCGTACACGGCGAGGACCTCGGTGACCGGGCGGTTGTCGCTGATGGTGGTGCCGAAGTCGCCGCGCAGGACGCCCCCGAGGTACTCGACGTACTGCACGAGCACGGGGCGGTCGTAGCCGGCGGCCGCCACCCGGGCGGCCAGCTCGGCCCCGGAGAGCCGTCCGCCGAGGGCGGCGGTGATCGGATCGCCGGTCAGGCGCATCAGGAAGAAGACCATCGTGACGAGGATGAGCACCGTCGGGACGATCAGCAGGAAGCGGAGGAAGAGATAGCGCAGGAGGGGGTTCGAGGCGCTCTTCACGCCGCGACGCCCGGGGAGGACGAGGGGCAGTGAGACGGACACGGGGCTCCTTCCGGCAGGGCCGGTCGCTCCGGCCCGTCTCACGCTAGGGAGTGGGTCCCGCGCTCCTCGCCGTCAGGATTCGCGTTCTCGGAGCGGCCGTTCCGACAGCTGTCTGAACGGCTCCGGAGCGCCTCGCGCGCTCACCTGCGCGCGGGAAGAGGGGACTGCGGCTTGGTCACTCCGTAGGCGAAGGAGGTCTCGATCGAGGCCAGGGCGGGGATCATCCGGATCCTCGTGCGCACCAGCGTCTCGTACCCCTCGAGGTCCTCGACGGCGATCTTGAGGAGGAAGTCGCTGTCGCCCGCCATGAGGTACGCCTCCGTCACGTGGGGGATCCCGCGGATGGCCGTCTCGACCTGCTCGACGATCTCGGGGCTGTGGCTCTCGAGGCGCAGGCGCACGAAGGCGGTGATGGCCAGGCCCACCGCGCGGGGGTCGACGACGGCGCGGTAGCCGATCAGCACGCCGTCCTCCTCGAGCCGGCGCACGCGGCGCAGGCACGGTGAGGGCGAGAGGCCCACCCGGTCGGCGAGGTCCTGGTTGCTGAGCCGGCCGTCCTGCTGGAGCTCCTGCAGGATGCGCATGTCGATGTCGTCCATACCGCCGATCCTGGCAGATCCTGCCGCTACCACCGGATTCCGCGCTCGGATCCGCAATCGCCCGCCTCCTCCCCGGACCTAGCCTCGGAGGGTCGGCATCCACCGGCCCCGCCGAGAGGACCGCCATGACCAGATCCGCCCTCACCGGGACCGTCGCGATGATCGCGACCGTGGCCACCTGGGCCGGATTCGCCCTGAGCATCCGCGGGATCGGCGGGTCGGGCCTCACCACGGTCGACGTCGCGCTCCTGCGCTTCGGGATCCCGCTGCTGGTGCTGGCACCGGCGCTCCCCGGAGCGTTCCGGGCGATCCGGCGCGAATCGCCGCTCACCCTCGCCTGCCTCGCGGTCGGCGCCGGGCTGCCCTACTTCCTCACGGCCGCCGCGGGCGGGAGCCTGACGAGCGCGGCGCTCGTGGGCCTGGTGATCCCCGGCTCGGTGCCGGTCTTCGTCGGTCTGCTCGCGCTCCTGCTGATGCGCGAGCGCCCGAGCGGCGCCCGCCTGGCCGGACTGGGCGCGATCGTCGTCGGCGTCGTCGTCATCGTGGTGCTCACCTCTGCGGCGTCGGTCGCCCTGGGCATCGGCATCCTGCTCGCCGCCGGGATCCTCTGGGCCGTGTACACGCTGGGCCTCCGGCGGACCCGGCTGACCCCGGTCGCGGTGCTCCTGGTGGTCTGCGCCCCCTCCTTCCTCCTGAGCCTCGTCGCGGCGGTCAGCGGCGCCCTGCCCTCCACCCTGTTCTCGGGGTCGGCCGATCCGAGTGCCGTCGCGGTGTTCGGCCTCGTCCAGGGCGTCGGCGTCGGGATCGTCGCCGCGCTCGCCTACACCGTCGCCGTCCGATCCCTGGGCGCGGGCCGCGCCGCGGCCTTCGGGTCGCTGAGCCCCGTCGTCACCGCCCTGGTCGCGCTGCCGCTCTTCGGCGAGACGCTGCCGGCGAGCGAGATCGTCGGCCTCGCCCTGATCGTGCTCGGCGTGATCGTCGCGAGCACGGCGCGCCGCCCGAGCAGGAGGCGCTCCGCGTCGTGGACGGCGTCCATCAC
>NZ_PSVF01000027.1:0-38522 GCF_002931975.1 Rathayibacter sp. AY1F3
GGCGGGGCTAGGGTCGAGCCGTGAGCAGGATGGGTGACGTCGCGGCAGGCGGCGGGATGCGCGGAGGGGCGCGCGGCGGGAGGATCTCGAGCAGCGATCCGGACAGCCAGCGGGAGATCAACGCGGCGGCTCCGAAGGTCGACGACCTGCTCCGGCGCATCGCGGGACTCTTCCGCGACCACCGCCCCAAGCTCACGCTCACCGTGATCCTCGTGCTCGTCGGCGCCGCCCTCACGGTTGTGCCGCCGCTCCTCACCCAGCTGGCCTTCGACCGCGGGCTCTTCCCGCCCGGCGGACGCCCGAACCTCCCGGTGCTGCTCGAGCTGGTCGGCGTCATGGTGCTGGTCTGGGCGTTCTCGGCGATCCTCGGCGTCTGGCAGACCTACCTCACCGCGACCGTCGGCAACACGGTCATGGGGGAGCTGCGCATCCGCCTCTTCCGCCACCTGCAGGCGATGGAGCTCGGCTTCTTCACCCGCACCCGCACCGGCGTCATCCAGTCGCGCCTCGCCAACGACGTGGGCGGCGTGGCCAACGTGCTCACGAACACCGTCTCGAGCGTCCTCGGCAACACCGTCACCGTGATCGCGGCCGTCGTCGCGATGCTCCTGCTCTCGTGGCAGATGACGATCGTCGCCCTCGTCCTCACTCCGGTGCTCGTCGTGGCCCAGCGCCGCGTCGGCCAGGTGAGGGCGCGCATCGCGACGAAGACGCAGGAGTCGCTGTCCGAGATGACCGCGATCACCCAGGAGACCCTGAGCGTCTCGGGCATCCTCCTGGCCAAGAGCTTCGGCCGCCAGGAGTCGGAGGTGACGCGCTACGCCGACGAGAACGGCCGCCAGATCGAGCTCCAGGTGCGGCAGCAGATGTCCGGCCAGTGGTTCTTCGCGATGGTGCAGATCTTCCTCTCCGTCATCCCCGTGATCGTGTACCTCGTGGCCGCCTGGCTGATCCTCGGCGGCACCACCGTCACCGCCGGGACCGTCGTGGCCTTCACCACCGTGCAGGCGCGCCTGATGTGGCCGCTCCTGGGCCTGATGCGCGTCGCGCTCGACCTGCAGACGGCCGGAGCGCTGTTCGCCCGCATCTTCGAGTACCTGGACCTGCGCCCGGCGATCACGGACCGGGCAGATGCGCGCGAGGTCTCGGGCGACCTCGGCCGGGTCGAGCTCGACGACGTCGTGTTCCGCTACCCCGACCAGGCGGAGGACGCGCGCCCGACGCTCGACCACGTCTCGGTCGCGATCGAGCCGGGCCAGTTCGTCGCCTTCGTCGGTCCCTCCGGCGCGGGCAAGACCACCATCTCGTACCTCGTCCCGCGCCTCTACGACGTGGCCGGGGGAGCGGTGCGCTTCGCCGGCACCGACGTGCGCGAGCTGCGGCAGGAGTCGCTCGTCTCGCACATCGGCATCGTCAGCCAGGAGACCTACCTCTTCCACGCGACGATCGGCGACAACCTCCGCTACGCCCGCCCGGACGCGACGCAGGAGGAGCTGGAGGCGGCCGCCCGCGCCGCGAACATCCACGCGACGATCACGTCGTTCCCCGACGGCTACGACACGCTGGTCGGCGAGCGCGGCTACCGGCTCTCCGGAGGCGAGAAGCAGCGGCTCGCGATCGCACGCGTCCTGTTGAAGGACCCGGCGGTCCTCATCCTCGACGAGGCGACCAGCGCCCTCGACACCGTCTCGGAGCGGATCGTCCAGACCGCGCTCGACGACGCCGCCCGCGGCCGCACCACCATCGCGATCGCCCACCGGCTCTCGACCATCGTGTCGGCCGACGTCATCCACGTCGTCGAGGGCGGCCGGATCGTCGAATCGGGCACCCACCGCGAATTGCTCGGCCTCGGCGGCCTCTACGCCTCGCTCTACGCACAGCAGACGGAGTCGGCCCTCCAGGGCTGAGCCGCGGATCGGCGGCCGGACTCCGCGGGGCTACTCGCAGCCGACGCCGTCTCCGTCGCGGTCGAGCTTGCGGCTGTAGCCGGCGTCACCCGTGCGGATCGGCGCGGCCCCGGCGGCACGGACGGCGTCGCAGTTGGCGTAGAACGCCGCTCCTGCTCCTCCGGTCGAGGCGGCTGCCTGCGCTGCTGCGGCGGGGGCCGCGGCGGGAGCGACCTCGGTGACCGCGACCGGGGCGGCGGCGGCAGCTGCGGTCGCGGCGGCCTCGAGTTCGGCGATCCGGGCGTCGCGGCTCGCCAGCGTCGTGGTCGAGGTGGCGGCGTCGGCCGTCATCGTGTCGATCCGCTGCTGGAGTCCTGCGGCCGACGCCTCGGCGGCGCTCCGCTCGGCTTCGGCTCCGGCGCGCGCCTCGGTCTGCTCGTCGAGCGAGTCCTCTGCCGTGCTCAGCTGCTGCTGCACGGCCGCGAGCCGCTCCTCCAGCTCGGTCTTGTCGGAGGCGCCGCCCGCGCCGCCGAGGGCGGTTCCGACCACGAGGGCTCCGACGGACGCCCAGACCAGGGCGACGAGCGGGACGCGACGGCGACGGCGGTCCTGCTTCCGCCCCCTGTCCTTCGTCGACGGGAGCGGCGGAGGCCAGACGGTCGCGGACGGGCTGGGATCGGTCATGTGCTGCTCCTCGAGGCGGTCTCGCGCCCTGATGGTCGGGGCGCCGGGAGCATCCAACCGGCATCTGTCGGTCAGGGCAAGGCGATTCCACTCAGTGCACGTGCAGCCGGCCCGAGCGAAGGGTGGTCGTCGTGCGCGATGCCGGCGGAGAGGCCTCCACCGCTGCGGCGGCACGCGCCCTCCAGCGGCTCCGGCTTCGTGCACGACGTCGGCGGAGAGCATGTGCCCCTCCCCGGTGGGGAGGCGCATCGCTCTCAGCCGCCGTCGCCCGCGCCGGAGGCGGTCACTCCGCCGGGCGGTCCTCGAGCATCTGCTCCATCAGCGAGATCTCGGCCTCCTGGGCCTTCACGACGGAGGAGGCGAAGTCGGTGGCGACCGTCACGCGGCTCCGGGCGAGCAGCGCCTCGGCCATGTCGATCGCGCCGCGGTGGTGGGCGATCATCAGCTCGAGGAACATCCGGTCGAAGTCGCGGCCCGACGCGCTGCTGAGGGCGGTGATCTGGTCCGGTGTCGCGAGACCGGGCATGCTCGCGGGCACGACGCCGTCCTCGGTCCCCATCCCCATCGACGAGTGCTCGTCGGCGGCTCCGGCCAGGGTCGGCCGGCCCATCCAGGTCATCGAGGGCTCCGGAGCAGCCTGCGGCAGGCCCCACGAGTTCAGCCAGCCGAAGAGCTGCCCGGCCTGCTGCTGCTGGGTGAGCAGGATGTCCTTCGAGACGGTGAGGACCTCGTCGTCGGCGCTGCGCTCGCGGGCGATCATCGCCAGCTCGGCGCCCTGCAGGTGGTGCACCTGCATGTCGCGCGCGAAACCCGCTTCGGCGCTGGCGCTCGAGGGCGTCGCGGCGGAGGCGAACGGGGCGAGCGCGCCGAAGAGGTAGCCGCCGGCCGCCCCGAGGAGGAGCGCGACCACGGCGACCGCGGCGACGAGGATCCGGCCCCTACTGCTTGCCGGGCGCATCGATCCCTCCGGTGCAGGGGGCGCCGGGCTCCGGAGCGCTCGAGGACTGCCAGAAGCGCTCGACGAAGGCGTCGATGCGGGGGTCCTCGGGCGAGTCGATCGCGACCTGGGCGTCCCAGGCGCTCAGCACGATGGGCGACTCGAGGCCCTCGTAGGGCGAGACGACGGAGTAGGTGTCGGGCATCGCGGCGATCAGCGCGTCGACCTCGCTCTGCGGGAGCTCGGGGTCGTAGGTGGCCCAGACGGCGCCGTGCTCGAGGTCGTGCACCGCGTTCTCGTTCGGGACGGGCTCGTCGTAGACGCCGCAGTTCATCCACACGGCGTTGTGAGGTCCGCCCGCCGGCGGGGTCTGCGGGTAGTCGACGGCGCCGGCGACGTGGGTGGCGTCGTTGTCGAAGGTCTGCAGGCCGTCGATCTCGCGCGCCTCGACGATCTGCTGGTTCCCGAAGACGGTGACCGCGACGATCCCGCCGACCGCGAGGACGGCCAGGGCCGACAGCGACCAGATCCAGATGCGGGAGCCGCGCTTGCGGCGGTCCTGCTCGCGCTTGTAGGCCTCGAGCTTCTCCTGTCGGGCGCGGTTCTTGGCGGACATCGTGTCTTTGGGCACGGCGGCGTCTCTCGTTCTGAGGGCGGAAGGCGCCTGTGGCGGGCGCAGGCGCCTGAGAGGCGCTCTCAGAGGATAACGAGCGAGGCTTCGGATCGGATCAATGCGCGGTCAGGAGGGATCTCGGTATGCCCGAAGAGCGGGCCGCTCGATCAGCGGGAGAGGAGGCCGCGGAGGAGTGGGACGGTGCGCCGCCGCTCCGCTCAGGGGGCGAAGGTGAGCCAGAGCAGCAGGCCGTTCAGGACGATGAGGAAGACGGCGGCCAGAGCGGCGGCGAGGGTGGTGAACCAGCGGTTCGTCTGGTCGCCCATCAGGCGGCGGTCGCGCGTCAGGATCACGAGCGGCACGAGCGCGAAGGGGATGCCGAACGACAGGACCACCTGGCTGAGCACCAGCGCGCGCGTCGGGTCGAAGCCGATCGCGAGCACCAGGAGCGCCGGGATCAGCGTGACCAGACGACGGGCGACGAGCGGCACCCGCACCTGGAGCAGACCGTGCATGATCTCGGCCCCCGCGTACGCGCCGACCGAGGTCGAGGCGAGGCCGGAGGCGAGCAGGCCGACGGCGAACAGGGTCGCGACCACCGGGCCGAGCGCCGCTCCGATGGCCGCGTGGGCGCCCTCGAGGCTGTCGGTCCCGGCGACTCCCGCGAGGGAGTGTGCGGCGAGAAGCAGGATCGCGAGGTTCACGGTGCCGGCGATCGCGAGGGCGATCGTCACGTCGATCCGGGTGGCGACCAGGATCCTCCGGCGCGCGCCGACGCCCTCGACGTGGCCGAAGCGGTCGCGGGCGAGCGCGGAGTGGGCGTAGATCGCGTGGGGCATGACGGTCGCGCCGAGGATCGAGGCGGCGAGCAGCACCGACTCCGAGCCCTCGAAGCGCGGCACGAGACCGGCGACGGTCGCACTCGCGTCCGGCGGATCGACGACCACGCCGACCGTGAAGCCGACGGCGATCAGCACCATCAGTGCCGTGATCACCCGCTCGAACGGCTGCGCCCCGCCCCGCGTCTGCACGAGCAGCAGCACCAGCGAGACCGCGCCGGTGACCACGCCGCCGGCCAGCAGCGGCAGTCCGAAGAGCAGGTTGAGCGCGATCGCGCCGCCGATCACCTCGGCCAGGTCGGTCGCCATCGCGACCGTCTCGGCCTGCAGCCAGTAGGCCCGGCGGCCCCAGCGGCCGCGCAGGCGGTCGCCGAGCAGCTCGGGGAGGCTGCGGCCGGTCATCAGGCCGAGCTTCGCCGAGAGGTACTGGATGAGCCAGGCCATCAGGTTGCCGAGCACCACCACCCAGACCAGGAGGTAGCCGAACCGGGCGCCGGCCGTCATGTTGCTGGCGACGTTGCCCGGGTCGAGGTAGGCGACTCCGGCGACCAGCGCCGGGCCGAGCAGGCGGAGGAGGTGGATGTCGGCCGGACGCCGCGGCGGTGCGGCGATCGGTGAGGTCATTCGGGGTCCGTTCCGGGTCGACGGCGGCGCTCGCGGACCCCCACGATAGGGCACCGGCGCGACCGGCGGCACTCCCCTCCCGAGACCGCTCCCTGTGCCTCCGCCCACCCCCGTCACACGCCCGGAGCCGGTTGCTACGCTGGCGGGATGAGCCTGGATCGCGCCCTTCCCGCACGCCCGGAGACCGGGATGGCCTACGCCGATTCGGTCCTCGACCTCATCGGCGACACCCCGCTGGTGAAGCTGGGCCCGGTCGCGGCGGGCGTGCAGGCGACCGTGCTGGTCAAGGTCGAGTACCTGAACCCCGGCGGCTCGTCGAAGGACCGCATCGCGACCCGCATCATCGACGCCGCCGAGCGCGACGGGCTGCTGAAGCCCGGCGGCACCATCGTGGAGCCGACCAGCGGCAACACCGGCATCGGCCTCGCCCTCGTCGCGCAGCAGCGCGGCTACCGCTGCGTGTTCGTGCTGCCGGACAAGGTGGGGGAGGACAAGCGCAACGTCCTCACCGCCTACGGGGCCGAGATCGTCGTGACGCCGACGGCCGTCGCTCCGGAGGACCCCGCCTCCTACTACTCCGTCTCGGACCGCCTCGCCCGCGAGATCCCCGGCGCCTTCAAGCCCAACCAGTACGCGAACCTCAACGGACCGCTCAGCCACTACGAGACCACGGGCCCCGAGATCTGGCGCGACACCGCCGGCCGGCTCACCCACTTCGTCGCGGGAGTCGGCACGGGCGGCACCATCAGCGGCGTCGGCCGCTACCTCAAGGAGGTGTCGGAGGGCCGCGTGCAGATCGTCGGCGCCGATCCCGAGGGCTCCGTCTACTCCGGCGGCGGCGGTCGCCCGTATCTGACGGAGGGCGTCGGCGAGGACTTCTGGCCGAGCGCGTACGACCCGAGCGTGGTCGACCGGATCATCGCCTCCAGCGACGCCGAGTCGTTCGCGATGACCCGCCGCCTCGCCCGCGAGGAGGGGCTGCTCGTCGGCGGATCGAGCGGGCTCGCCGTCTCCGTCGCGCTCAAGGCCGCCGCCGGTCTCGGGCCGGACGACGTGGTCGTCGTGCTCCTGCCGGACGGCGGGCGCGGCTACCTCGGCAAGATCTTCAACGACCGCTGGATGCGCTCCTACGGCTTCCTCGAGATGCGCGACGAGGGCACCGTCCGCGACGTGCTCCGCGCGCGGGCGGCGAGCGGGCAGGCCGACCTCCCGGCGCTCGTGCACGCGCACCCGACCGACACGATCCGCGACGCGATCGGCATCATGACCGAGTACGGCGTCTCGCAGCTCCCGGTGCTGACCGCCGAGCCGCCCGTCGTGATGGGCGAGGTCGTCGGAGCCGTCGACGAGCGAGAGCTGCTCGACCGCGTCTTCGCCGGATCCGCCTCGATGAACGACCCGCTCGGCGACTGCGTGGGCGACGCGCTCGCGCTGATCGGGCTCGGCGAGAGCATCACCGCCGCCCGCGCCGCGCTCACCGAGCACAGCGCCCTCCTCGTCACCGACGAGGGCAAGCCCGTCGCGGTGATCACCCGACAGGACCTCCTCACCTACGCCACGGCCTGACGGCCGCCGCCTCCGCACCTCCGACCCAGGGAGCCCGCACCATGCCCAAGAAGCAGCACTTCGACACCCGCGCCATCCACGCCGGCCAGGAGTTCGATCCGACCACCGGGGCGGTCGTGCCGCCCGTCTACATGACCTCCACGTTCGTCCAGGACGGCATCGGCGGTCTCCGGGGCGGCTACGAGTACGCCCGCTCGGCGAACCCGACGCGCGACTCGCTCCAGGAGCTCATCGCCTCGCTCGAGGGCGCGGACGTCGCCTACTCCTTCTCCTCCGGCCTCGCCGCCGAGGACACCCTGCTGCGCGCCGCCCTCGCGCCCGGCGACCACGTCGTCCTGGGCAACGACGCGTACGGCGGCAGCCACCGCCTGATCGACCGGGTGCACAGCGCCTGGGGCGTGCGCAACACGGCCGTCGACATGTCGAACCTCCGCGAGGTGCAGCGGGCGATCGTCCCCGGCGAGACGAAGATGCTCTGGGTCGAGACCCCGTCGAACCCGCTGATGACCATCAGCGACATCGCCGAGCTCGCCGACCTGGCCCACGCGCACGACCTGATCGTCGTCGTCGACAACACCTTCGCCTCGTCCGCCCTGCAGCAGCCGCTGGCCCTCGGTGCCGACGTGGTCGTGCACTCGACCACGAAGTACCTCGGCGGCCACTCGGACGTCGTCGGCGGCGCGCTCGCCCTGCGCTCGGGGCCGCTGGCCGAGAAGATCGCGTTCCTGCAGTTCGCGGTCGGAGCGATCTCGGGCCCGATGGACGCGTGGCTCACGGTCCGCGGCATCAAGACCCTCGGGGTGCGGATGGAGCGCCACTCCGTCAACGCGCAGGCGGTCGCCGAGTTCCTCGTCGAGCACCCGGCGGTGACGGCCGTGCACTACCCGGGCCTGCCCTCGCACCCCGGCCACGAGCTGGCGAAGCGCCAGATGTCGCGGTTCGGCGGGATGCTCTCGCTCGAGCTCGCGACGCCGCGCGCGGCCCGGAAGTTCGCCGAGTCGACCGAGCTGTTCCAGCTCGCGGAGTCACTGGGCGGCGTCGAGTCGCTGATCGGCTACCCGAGCGAGATGACGCACGCGTCGGTGAAGGGCACGCCGCTGGAGGTCTCGGAGTCGCTGGTGCGCCTCTCGGTGGGCCTCGAGGACTCGTCCGACCTGATCGCGGACCTGTCGGCGGCGCTACCGAAGAAGTAGAGGCGGGAACGCCGCCCCGCGGGGCGGCATCTCGATGGTGCGCCCGGTCCGGCCCCTGCCAGGATCGGGCGCATGACCTCCTCGCGCCGCTTCGTCGATCTCAGCCACACCGTCGCGGACGGGCTGGTGACCTACCCCGGCCTGCCCGCTCCGCGCATCCGGCCGCACCTCACCCGTGAGGCGTCCCGCGCCTCCTACGCGCCTGGCACCGAGTTCGCGATGGACGTCATCGAGATGATCGGGAACACGGGCACCTACCTCGACAGCCCGTTCCACCGCTACGAGGGCGGAGCCGATCTCGCCGCTCTCCCGCTCGAGACGCTGGTCGATCTGCCTGCCGTCGTGGTCGACTCGACCGGAGCCACCGGACGGGGCATCGGCGCGGACGCGGTCGCCGGACTCGACGTCCGCGGCGCCGCCGTCCTCCTCCGCACCGGCTGGGACGCGCACTTCGCCACGCCCGGGTACGGCAGGGGCGCCCCCTTCCTCAGCGGCGCGGCGGCGGAGGCGCTCGTCGCCGCCGGTGCGGTGCTGGTCGGCATCGACTCGGTGAACATCGACGACACGGAGTCGGGCGGATCGCGGCCCGCGCACTCGGCCCTCCTCGCCGCGGGAGTGCACATCGTCGAGCACCTCACCGGCCTCGGCGGGCTGCCGGCGACAGGGGCGCGCTTCACCGCCGTGCCACCCAAGGTGCGGGGCTTCGGGACCTTCCCGGTGCGGGCCTTCGCGGTCGTCGACGAGCCCTGACCGGCGCAGGGCGCCCGGGCGCCTCCGGCTAACCTGGACCGATGCATCCCGCTCTCGCCGCCGTCGGCCGGCGCGTCCGGCCCCGCACGCGCCTCGCGGCGCTGGGCCGTCGTGTCCGCCCCCGCACGCGGCTGCGCTCCGCGGCCAGGGTCGTCCGCTCCGCCCCTCAGCGCCTCTCGGAGCGCCGCGCCGCCGTGATCGCCGCCCGGCCGATCGACCACCCCTCGCCCGCGCTCCGGCGCGAGCTGCTGCTGCTCGCCCTGGCCAACCGCTTCTCCCGCCGCTCCGCAGTCGATCCGGCGGGCGAGGTCGTGGTCACGATGACCACGCACGGCGAGCGGCTGCAGCGGGTCCACGTGGCGCTCGAGTCGATCGCCCGCGGCGACGCCCGGCCCGCGCGCCTGGTGCTCTGGCTCGACGACCCGGCCCTGCACGCCGACCTGCCCGCGCCGCTGCGCCGCCTCCGCCGCCGCGGCGTCGAGATCCGCCTGGTCGACGGCTACCGCGTGCACACGAAGTACTACCCGCACCTGCTCTCGGGCCGGGCGGGGGAGCGCGACCTCGTCACCTCCGACGACGACATCGTGTACCCGCGCACCTGGCTGAGGGGCCTGCTCGACGCCCGCTCGCGCTACCCCCGCGAGACCGTGCTCTGCTACCGCGCCCACCGGGTGGGGATCGTCGACGGCGCCGTGGCTCCGTACACGAGCTGGACGCCGGTCGCCGACACGCGCGCGTCGACCGACGTCTTCGGCACCTCCGTCTCCGGGCAGCTGCTGCCCGCCGCGCTCCTCGGCGAGATCGCCGCGCACGGGGAGGCGTTCCGCGAGATCGCCCCGGACGCCGACGACATCTGGCTGCACGTGCGCGCGGTCGACGCCGGCTACCGGATCGCGCAGATCGAGCCCCGGGCCCAGCTGTTCCCGTTCGTGCCGCGCACGCAGCAGTCCGGGCTCTACCTCGTCAACTACTGGGACGGCGGCAACGACCGCCAGGCCCGCGCGGCCTACACGCCCGAGGTGACGGCGCGGATCGCGGCGGACGCCTCCGCGAGAGGGGAGGTGCGGTGATGCGCCTGCTGTTCGTGAGCAACCTCTACCCGCCGCAGGTGCTCGGCGGATACGAGATGACCTGTGCGCGCGTCGCGGAGGCGATGGCGGTCCGCGGCCACACCGTGCGCGTGCTGACCACGCCGACCTACCTGCCGCCGGAGCCCTCGGGCGTCGAGGTGCACCGCACGCTGAGCCTGCGCACCTACTTCCCGCTGCCGCAGACGGGCGGCGAGATCGCTCAGCTGCTGCACCACGAGAGCGCCGTCTCGCGGTTCGAGAACACCCGCATCCTGCTCGAGGAGCTGCGCGACTTCGCGCCGACCCACGTGGTGGCCTTCAACCTGCTCGGGATCGGCGGCCTCGCGCTGATCGACCTGCTGCGGGCGGTGGAGGCCCCGTGGATGTGGAACCTCGGCGACCGCATCCCGAACGCCCTGGTCGACGGGCTGCCCGAGCGCGTGCTCCGCGTCTACGGCGCCCAGGCCCCCGACCACTTCGACCGCGGCGAGATCGTCGCGGTCAGCCGCTCGCTCGTCGACGCGATCGAGGCCGGCGGGCTGAGCCTGGGCGAGGTCGAGGTGATCGGGCGGGGAGTGTCCGTTCCCCCCGACACCGCGGAGCCGCGGCGCTACCGCGAGGGCGGGACCACCCGGTTCACGTTCGCCGCGTCGCTCGGCGAGCACAAGGGCGTCGGGCTGGTGCTGGAGGCGGCGGCGTCTCTCGCGGAGGAGACCCGCGACTTCCGCGTGGACCTCTACGGCGACGGAGACGTGGACGGCTGGCGCGCCCGGGCGGACGAGGCGGGCCTGGACGGCCTGGTCGAGTTCCACGGACCGACGCCCCACGCCGAGGTGCTCGCCGCGAACGGCCGCGCCGACGCGTTCCTCTTCCCGACCTGGGCCGGAGAGGCGTTCGGCGTCGCGCCGGTCGAGGCGGCCGCGGCGGGCGCCGTGCCGATCGTGACGGCGGCCAGCGGAGTAGCGGAATTCCTCATCGACGGCGTCGACTGCATCAAGATCACCCGCTCGGCCCCGGCGCTCCTCGAGGCGATGCGGGACGTGGCGAGCGGGGCCGTGGACCTCGAGGCGCTCGGCCGGCGGGGCCGGGCCGCGGCGCGCGGACCGCTCTCGTTCGAGCGCTCCGTCGAGCTGATCGAGGCCTCGCTCGAGCGCCGCTCCCGACCTGGCCTCGCCGACCGCCTCGCCGACACCACCCTCGAGGCCGACATCATGGACAAGGATCTGCGGGCGATGGACGTGCTCCACCGCCGCTTCTCCGGACGGGACCACGACGATGACCACTGACCACGACTTCCTCCAGGACCCCGGCTCCGCGCCCACCCGGCTCGGCCGCGGCGGCGTCGTGCTCCGCGATGCGGTGCACCGGCTGGTCGCCCCCTGGTTCGAGCAGGCGCGGCTGCGCACGGAGGAGCTGCGCGCCGAGACGGCGGCCCTGCGCGACGAGGTGGCCGGGCTCCGCGGCGAGCTGAGCGCGGTGCAGGGCGACGTCTCCGTGCTGCGCGACGAGTCGGCGGGCCTCCGGGAGGCGCTGGACGAGCTCAGCGCGTCGGTCGCGGCCGACCGAGCCTCGTCCGAGGCGGCGGGTGCGGCGGCCGCCGAGCAGGCCGCCGACACCGCGGCGGCTCTCGACGAGCGCGTCCGCGGGGCCGAGCTCGAACTGCGGGCGGTCACCCGGCGCCTCGCGGAGGCGCTCGACCGCTGAGGCGGCGAGGCCCGGTCCTCGCGGCGATCAGGCGGGGACCGCCGTCCGCGCGAGCAGCTCGGCGATACGACCGGTGCAGCCGCCGCAGCCCGTGCCGGCGCGGGTCGCCCGCCCGACGCAGGCGACCGTCCCGTGTCCCGCCGCAGCCGCATCGGTGATCACCGCCGCCGTCACGCCGTTGCACCAGCAGACCGTGGCATCGGGGGCGAACGGATCGCCGGTCGCCGCGGCACCCGCATCCGGGGCGTCCAGACGCAGGAGGCTCGACCGGTCCGCCGGCAGCTCCGAGCCCCGCTCGAAGAGGAGGCTGAGCTCGGCGCCGACCCGGGGCAGACCCACCGAGACGAACCCGCGCAGCACTCCTCCCGCGGTCACGAGCTTGGCGTAGCCCCCGCGGGCGGGGTCAGCCCACAGCGTCACTTCGAGGTGCTCCTCGCCCGGGCGGTGCGGGTCCCACGGCTCCGGGGCCACGTCGCCTCCTGCCACGAGGTCGACGCCCTCGGCCTTCAGCATCACGACCGCCGGTCGGGCGTCGGGGACGCGCTCCTCGCCGCAGCGGCCCTCCGCCTCCGCCCGGATCCGCGCTGCGAGCCGGTCCGCCTGCTCCCATCCCGGACCGATCAGTCCGCTCGGTCCGCCGGGCACGCGGCCGTCGGGGAGGGCCGAGCCGCGGGGGGCGACGTGCGCGCAGTCGCCGATCGCGAAGACGTCCGGGTCGCTCCAGCTGCGCAGCTGCTCATCGACGAGGATCCCGGTCGAGACGGCGAGCTCCGCGCCCGCGGCCAGCTCGACCCGCGCACCGACACCGCACGAGAGCACCAGCAGATCCCCCTCGATCTGCTTGCCGTCAGCGCAGACGAGCGCCTGGAAGTGCGCACGGCCGCGGTCGTCGTGCGCGAGCAGGACGCTCTCGGACCGGGCGTGCGCCACCATCTCGACGCCGGCCGCGCGGGCGGCCGCGGCCAGCATCCGCCCCCCGCCCGTGTCGAGATTGCGGGCCATCGGGATGTCGCCGTGGAAGACGACCACCACCTGCGCGCCCTGCTCGGCGGCGGCGAGGGCGAACTCGATCCCGAGCACTCCCGCCCCGAGCACGACGAGGCGAGCGCCGGAGCGCACGGCCTCGCGGACCACCCGGGCGTCGGCCAGGTCTCGCAGCGCCACCACCCTCTCCGGGAGGGGCCGGGAGCCCGCGTCGAGCGACTCCGGATCGGCGGCGCGCACCGTCCGCTCACGTCGGGCCCGCTCCATCCCGGCGAGGGTCGGCACGTTCGCCCGGGCGCCGGTCGCCAGGACGAGGCGGTCGTAGGGGAGCCGCTCGCCGTCGTGCAGCCGCACGACGTTCCGCGCGCGGTCGATCCCCACGACGGCCGCTCCCAGGCGCAGGACGACGCCCGCCGCCTCCGCCGCCGTCCGGTCGCCGAGGTCGAGGCGCTCGCGGGTCGCCCGGCCGACGGCGTACTCCGCGAGCAGGACACGGTTGTACGGGTCGTCGCCCTCGGCGCCGACCACCGTCAGCGCGACCAGACCGGCCCGCACGGCCGGCAGCAGCTCCTCGACGAAGCGCGAGCCGACGGGGCCATAGCCGATCAGGACGATCCGCTCGGGAGGTGTCTCAGGCATGTGCCGTCCCTTCCGCGCGGACCCAGACCCGCGTGCGCTTGAACTCGGGCATCGACGACACCGGGTCCACGACGGCCTCGGTGAGGAGGTTCGCGCACTGCTCACCCGCGTAGTGGAAGGGCAGGAACACCGTGTCGTGGCGGATGTCCGCGGTGACGCTCGCGCGGGCGCGGACCACGCCGCGCGCGTTCCCGATCGCCACAGGTGCTCCGTCGCTGACGCCGAGCCGGGAGGCGGTCGCCGGGTGGATCTCGAGCCGAGCCTCGCGGCGGGCCGCATCGAGCTCCGCGACCCGCCGGGTCTGGGTGCCCGACTGGTACTGCTGGAGGTAGCGGCCGGTCACCAGGGTCAGCTCCTCCCCGCGGTCCACGACGACGGGGACGGCGGGGATGACGGCGACCAGGCGCGCCCGGCCGTCGGGGTGCCCGAAGCGCTCAGCGAAGAGGCGCGGCGTCCCCGTGCCGCCCGCGGGGTAGGGCCAGTGGGCGGCGATCCCGGTGTCGAGCAGGGCGTGCGAGAGGCCGGAGTAGTCGGCCACGCCTCCCGCGGACGCGCGGGCCAGCTCGTCGAACACCTCCGCAGGGACGGTCGACCAGCTCGAGGGGGCGTCGAGACGGCGCGCCAGTTCGCTCATGATCCAGAGCTCGCTGCGCACTCCCGCCGGCGGGTCGATCGCCCGGCGGCGGCGGAGCACCCGGCCCTCGAGCGAGGTCATCGTGCCCTCCTCCTCCGCCCACTGCGGCACCGGGAGCACCACATCGGCCAGCGCGGCGGTCTCGGAGAGGAAGAAGTCGCAGACGACCAGCGTGTCCAGGGCCTCGAGCCCGGCGCGGACGGCGTCGGCGTCCGGAGCCGAGACGACCACGTTGGAGCCGTGCACCAGCAGGCAGTGCACGGAGCGTCCGAGCTCGGCGAGCAGGGCGGTGGCGGGCAGGCCCGGGCCGGGGATCGATTCGGGCGTCACGTCCCAGACGGCGGCGACGTGGCGCCGCGCCTCCGGATCGCGGATGGAGCGGTACCCCGGGAGCTGATCGGCCTTCTGGCCGTGCTCGCGTCCGCCCTGGCCGTTGCCCTGACCGGTGAGCGTGCCGTACCCCGACCCCTCGCGACCCACCAGGCCGAGCACGAGAGCGAGGTTGATCGCGGCGGTCGCGGTGTCGGTGCCGTCGACGTGCTGCTCGACCCCGCGGCCGGTCAGCACGAACGACCGCCCCGCGGCGAGCCGGCGCGCGAGGGAGCGGAGGAGCGTGGTCGGCACGCCCGTGACCGCGGACGTGCGCTCCGGCCACCACGCCGAGACGCTGCGGCGCACCGCCTCGGCGCCGGTCGTGCGCGCGGCGAGGTAGGCGGTGTCGGCGAGGCCCTCGGCGAAGACCAGGTGGATCAGCCCGAGCAGGAGCGGCAGATCCGTCCCGGGAGCGGGCTGTAGATGCGTGCCGGCGCCGTCCTCCGTCAGCCGCGCGGTGGCCGAGCGGCGCGGGTCGACGACCACCAGGCCGCCCCGCGAGCGGGCACCGGCGAAGTGGGCGAGAAGCGGCGGCATCGTCGCGGCGACGTTCGAGCCCAGGAGCAGGATCGTGTCGGCGTCGTCGAGGTCGGACACCGGGAACGGCAGTCCGCGATCGACGCCGAAGGCGCGGTTGCCGGCCGCCGCGGCCGAGGACATGCAGAAGCGGCCGTTGTAGTCGATCCGGGAGGTGCCGAGAGCGATTCGAGCGAACTTCCCGAGCTGGTAGGCCTTCTCATTGGTGAGGCCCCCGCCGCCGAAGACGGCCACCGCGTCGGCGCCGTGCCGCTCCCGGACGCCGCGCACCGCCCCGGCGACCGCGTCGAGCGCCTCCTCCCACGACGCCTCCGCGAGGACGCCGTCGGCACCGCGCAGCAGCGGGGAGACCAGGCGCTGTCCGCTCGCCAGCAGCTCGGCGGAGGTCCAGCCCTTGGCGCAGAGCCCGCCCCGGTTCGTCGGGAACTCCCTCCCCTCGACCGCCACGGGTACGGGGCCCGCCGCGGGTGTCAGCGTCATCGCGCACTGCAGGGCGCAGTACGGGCAGTGGGAGTCGGTCGAGGCGGGTGCGCTCATCGTCAGATCCGGGTCCCCGTCTTCGCGGCGAGGCGGAGGTAGACGCCGGCCGTGATCGCGAGCATCACCGCATAGGCGCCGACGAACCAGCCCAGCGCCGTCGTGTAGTCGCCGAACTCGGTCTTGGAGAAGCCGAGCAGCTGGGGGATCACGAAGCCGCCGTAGGCGCCGATCGACGAGATCAGGCCGAGCGCCGCGGCGGACGTGCGCTGGGCGCCGATGCCGTCGTCACCGCGCTGGCGGGCGCGGAGGGCGAACACCGTGGGGATCATGCGGTAGGTCGCGCCGTTGCCGATGCCGGCCGCCGAGAAGAGCACGAGGAAGCAGGCGAGGAAGAGCCAGAAGCTGCCGAGCGGCAGTGTCGCGATCACGCCGAGGATCCCGGCGCCCATGGCGACGAAGGCGAGGACCGTGACAGGCGCTCCGCCGAAGCGGTCGGCCAGACGGCCGCCGGAGGGGCGGGACAGCGAGCCCACCAGGGAGCCGAGGAACGCGAGGCCGACCGTCGCCGAGCCGACGGCGAAGCCGGAGAACTCGGGGAAGGTGTCGGCGATGAGCTTCGGGAACACGCCGGCGAATCCGATGAAGGACCCGAAGGTCCCGATGTAGAGCACGGCCAGCAGCCAGAGGTGCGGCTCGCGGAGCGCGGCGAGGGAGGCGGCGACGTCGGACTTCGCGGTCGAGAGGTTGTCCATGCGCTTGGCGGCGCCGATCATCGCCACGACGATCAGGGGGACCCAGAGGAAGCCGGCGATCGGCAGGTTCAGCGTGGCCGCGGCGCCGACGGTGATCGCGATCGGCACGACGAGCTGCGCGACGGAGGCGCCCAGGTTGCCGCCCGCGGCGTTGAGCCCCAGAGCCCAGCCCTTCTGCGCGTGCGGGTAGAAGAAGGTGATGTTCGCCATCGAGCTGGCGAAGTTGCCGCCGCCGAAGCCGGCGAGCGCGGCCACCAGGAGCATGACGCCGAACGGGGTCTCCGGATTCGAGACCGCGATGCCGAGTCCGACGCTCGGGATCAGCAGGAGGCCCGCCGACACGATCGTCCAGTTGCGGCCGCCGAAGCGGGGGACCATGAACGTGTACGGGATCCGCAGGGTGGCGCCGACGAGGCTCGGCATCGAGATGAGCCAGAAGATCTGCCCGGTGTCGAAGGCGAACCCGGCCGCCGGCAGCGAGACGACGACGACCGACCAGAGCTGCCAGACGACGAAGCCGAGGAACTCGGCGAAGATCGACCACCTCAGATTGCGGGCGGCGACGGAGCGTCCCTCCGCCTCCCACTGGGCGGGGTCCTCGGGGTTCCAGCCGTCGATCCAGCGGCCCGGCCGTCGGATGATGCCGGTGGATGTGGCGGCGGTCGTGGGGGCGGTGGTCGGGGGTGCAGCAGTCATCGTGGTCCTCCGGAGGGTGGGCGGCGCGCGCGAGGGCGCGCTCGGGACGGGGAGGTGGAGCGGTGGTGGTGCGGGGAGGAGGCGTCAGGCGTTGCGCCCGAACAGCTCCGAGACGATGTCGACCAGCTCGCGGGCGGGCGGATCGACGGCGGTGAGGAGGGGAGCGGAGGCGAGGTCGGCCCCCGCGGAGGCGGCCAGGCCGGCGAAGTAGCCGGGCGCGAGCAGGTAGGTGGCGACCACGACGCGCGCGCCGGGGTGGGCGGCGCGCTCGGCGGCGACCGCCTCCGCGACCCGCGGCTCGGCGGCCGAGATGAACGAGGTGCTCACCTCGCGGCCGAGCTCGGCGGCGAGAAGGCGGCCGGTGGTCCAGCAGTCCGCGACGGCACCGGCGTCGCTCGAGCCGGCGGCGGCGAGCACGACGCGGTCGCCGTCGTCGAGCCCTGCCTCGTGGAGCCGGCGGGCGAGCACGCGCGCCAGGCGGGGATCGGGTCCGAGCGCGCCCGAGACCCGCACCGGCCGCTCCGCCTCCGCCGCGGCCTCGGCGAGGTCGACGTGCACGTGGTAGCCGGCCGAGAGCAGCAGCGGCACGACCACCGCCGGCCGGCCCGGCTCGAGAGAGCCCAGGGTCGCGGGGACGTCGGGCTGCTGCACGTCGACGAAGGAGTCGAGCACGTCCAGCGCCGGGTTGGCCCGGCGGACCGCCTCGACCAGCGCGGCGACGGCACGTCTCCCGTCGTCGTCGGAGGTCCCGTGGGACGCGGCGACCAGAGCGGTCCGCTGGGCGACCTCGATCGTGCCGTCGCTCTCGCGCACCTGCCAGGTGGCGAGGTGCAGCTCCGCTCGTGTGAAGCAGGCGCCGGTCTCGAGGTCGAAGACGTCCTTGTGCAGGGGCGAGGCGATCGTGGGCCGCTGCACCCCGTCGACCAGACGCGAGCCGACGATGCCGCGCGAGAGCACGGCCGCGCCGGTCGCGGGGTCGAGGTTCGAGACGGCCCGCACCCGCCCGTCGGGCAGGAGGAACAGGGCGAGCTGCACACCGCCGACCAGGGCGGCCTCGCCCCAGAGCGGCTCGAGGTCGCCGACGGCGCAGACCGGCACCCAGGTGGTGGCGGTCGCGGGGGCGAGCCGATCGAGGAGGGTCATCGCTGCGCCTTCTTCCTGCGGGTGGGCCACGGCATCCGGTCGGACGCGATGAGGCAACGGTAGGGATCGCGCGTTTCGTGCGAGCACGCCTCCGGTGTCACGGGCGTAACGAAGCCCTCACGGCCTGCGGCGCTCGCCGAGAGGCGCGCGTCACACGCTGTTACACCGGGGCAACGGCGGGGAAACGGGCCGTCCCTACGGTGGACGTCATGACTCCTGGAGCGAACCCCGCCGCCCGGCCCCGACGCGTGCTCGTCGTCGGAGCGGGACCCGCCGCGCACCGCCTGGTCGACGCGCTCGTCGCCCGGGAAGGCGACGAGGCGCTGGAGATCACCGTCCTCGGCGAGGAGGTGCACCGTCCCTACGACCGCGTCGCACTCTCGAAGCGCCTCGACGGCGAGCACGACCTGACTCTGGGCGACGGCGCTCTGTGGGAGTCGGCGCGGCTGATCACCTCCACCCGTGTCGTCGCGATCGATCCCGACCGCCTGCGCGTCGAGCTCGCGGACGGCCGCTCCCTCGAGGGCGACGAGATCGTCCTGGCGACGGGCTCCTCCGCCACGGTCCCGCCGATCGAGGGTGCCGAGCACGGCCGCGTCTACCGCACGCTCGAGGACGTGGACGGGCTCGTCGCCGAGCTCGCCGCGTTCCGCGCCCGGCGCGGCCGCCCCGCGATCGTGGTCGTGGTCGGCGGCGGTCTGCTCGGCCTCGAGGCGGCGGGAGGCGCGCACCGGCTCGGTGCGCGCACCGCCCTCGTCCACTCCGGCCGCTGGCTGATGAGCGCGCAGCTCGACGAGGGCGCCGGGCAGGCCCTCGGCCGCATCATCTCGGCGCAGGGGATCGCGCTGCACCTCGGCAACCGGCCCACCGCGATCCTCACCTCGCCGACGGGGACGGTGCTCGGCGTCGCGCTGACCGACGGCAGCAGCATCAGCGCCGATCTCGTGGTCTTCTCCATCGGGATCACGGCGCGCGACGAGCTCGCCCGAGCGGTCGGGATCGAGGTCGCACCGCGCGGAGGCGTGGTCGTCGACGAGGCCTGCCGCACCAGCCGGGCGGGAGTCTGGGCCATCGGCGAGGTCGCCGCGATCGACGGCCGCACGGTCGGGCTCGTCGCACCCGCCAACGCGATGGCGGAGGTGGTCGCCGACCGGATCCTCGGCGGCGACGCGACCTTCCCGGGGGTCGACGACGCCACCAAGCTCAAGCTCTCGGGCGTGGAGGTCGCCAGCTTCGGCGACGCCCTCGGCACCACGGAGGGAGCGCTCGAGGTCGTCTACGCCGATCCGGCCCGCGGTCTCTACCAGAAGGTCGTCGTCTCGGACGATGCGCGCACGCTGCTCGGCGGGATGTTCGTCGGCGACGCGGGCCCCTACTCCTCCCTCCGCCCGCTGCTGGGGCGCGAGCTGCCGGCCGAGCCCGGCGCCTACCTCGCGGCGGCGGGGGCGGAGGCGCCCTCGGGCGACCTTCCGGACGACGCCCAGGTCTGCTCGTGCAACAACGTCTCGGTCGGCGAGGTCCGTCACGCGATCGGCGAGGGGTGCACCGAGCTGGGGCCGCTCAAGGCCTGCACCCGCGCGGGCACCCAGTGCGGATCGTGCGTGCCCCTGGTGAAGAAGCTGCTCGACACGGAGCTGATCCGTGCGGGCGTCGAGGTCTCCCGCGCCCTCTGCGAGCACGTGGCGCTCAGCCGCAGCGAGCTGTTCGAGTCGGTCCGCATCCTCGGGCTGCACTCGGCCGAGCAGGTGATGGAGCGCTTCGGCTCCGGGCTGGGCTGCGACGTCTGCAAGCCGGTGATCGCCTCCGTCCTCGCCACCCAGACGAACGCCTACATCCTCGACGGCGGCCAGGCGCCGCTGCAGGACACCAACGACCGCGCCCTGGCCAACATGCAGAAGGACGGCACCTACTCCGTCGTCCCGCGGATCCCCGGGGGCGAGATCACGCCGGCGAAGCTCAAGGTGATCGCCGAGGTCGCCGAGCAGTACGGCCTCTACACGAAGATCACCGGCGGGCAGCGGATCGACATGTTCGGCGCCCGCCTCGAGCAGCTGCCCGAGATCTGGCGCCTCCTCGTCGACGCCGGCTTCGAGTCGGGTCAGGCGTACGGCAAGTCGCTGCGCACGGTCAAGTCGTGCGTCGGATCGACCTGGTGCCGCTTCGGAGTCCAGGACGCGGTCGGGATGGCGGTCTTCCTCGAGGAGCGGTACCGGGGTCTCCGCTCGCCGCACAAGTTCAAGCTCGGGGTCAGCGGCTGCGCCCGCGAGTGCGCCGAGGCGCGGGGGAAGGACATCGGCGTCATCGCGAGCGACCTCGGCTGGAACCTCTACGTCGGCGGCAACGGCGGCTACCAGCCGGCGCACGCCCAGCTGCTCGCGCAGGACCTCGACGACGAGACCCTGGTGCGCTACATCGACCGCTACGTCATGTACTACGTGCGGACGGCCGAGCGGCTCCAGCGGACCGCACGCTGGCAGGAGGAGCTCCCCGGCGGACTCGAGCACGTGCGCGACGTGGTCTGCGAGGACTCGCTCGGCATCGCCGCCGAGCTGGAGGCCGCCATGGCCACGCACGTCGACACCTACGTCGACGAGTGGGCGGCGACCCTCGCCGATCCCGACCGGCTCCGCCGCTTCCGCTCCTTCGTGAACGCCCCGGACACCGCGGATCCGCGCGTCGCGACCGTGCGCGAGCGCGGGCAGGTCCGGCCCGCCGGCCGGGACGAGAGACCGGACGGACCCGTGCTGGTCGCGGGGCCGAGGATCCCCGTCGGTCCGGCCGGGATCGGATCGGACTCGTGATGCAGCTCTCCCTCGACCTCGCCGGACGCCGCGTGCTCGTGATCGGCACCGCCGCCGGGACCCGCCGCGTGCTCGCCCGCTACCGAGCCGCCGGCGCACTCGTCGAGCGGCACGAGGCGGAGGACGCGCTCACCCCGGCGCCCCCGGCCCTGATCGTGTGGGTGGAGGGGCCGGCGCCGCTCCGAGCAGCGGCGGCCGAGCTCTGCCCCTGGATCGTCGACGAGGCCCCCGCGCCGACCCGGCCGGTCGGGCACGTCAGCATCGTCGGCGGCGGCCCCGGCGATCCGGATCTGATGACCCTCGCCGCCCGCCGCGCCCTCCGCGACGCGGACGTGGTGCTCTACGACCGGCTCGGTCCGCACGAGGGCCTGGCCGAGTGGGCGCCCGGCGCCGAGCTGATCGACGTCGGCAAGACGCCGGGTCATCACGCGGTGCCGCAGCACGAGATCGAGCGGCTGATGATCGAGCGGGCCCTCGCGGGTCTGGACGTCGTGCGCCTGAAGGGCGGCGATCCGTTCGTGTTCGGCCGCGGGTCGGAGGAGGTGCGCGCGTGCCGGCTCGCCGGCGTCGGCTCCACGGTCGTCCCCGGAGTGACCAGCGCGATCTCGGTGCCCGCCGCCGCCGGGATCCCGGTCACCCACCGCGAGGTCAGCAGGGCCTTCACCGTGGTCTCGGGCCATGCGCCGTTCAGCGAGCAGGAGCTCGGCCATCTGGCCGGGCTGGGCGGGACGATCGTGGTGCTGATGGGCGTGAACACCCTCCCGCACCTCGTCGCCGGGCTGCAGCGCGCCGGGATGCGCGCCGACACGCCCCTCGCGATCGTCGAGCGGGGCTGGTCGCGCGACCAGCGCACGACGGTCTCGTCGGTCGGCGGAGTGCTCGGCCTGCTCGCCGAGCTGGCACCGCGCTCGCCCGCCGTGATCGTCATCGGCGAGGTGGTCCGGCAGGCCGCGTGCCATGATGCGGGGGACCCCGAGAGCATCGCCCGAGCGGTCGATGCACTGACCGCGTGAGACCCCGAGGGGGCCGAGCATGACCGGCACCGATCCCGACGCCGCCGTGGGGTTCCGACCCGACCAGCTGGACGGCTTCCGCATCGGGGTCACCTCCGACCGCCGCTCCGAGGACCTGATCGCCGCGTTCGAGCGCCGCGGTGCCGCCGTCACGCATGCCCCCACCATCCGCATGCGCGGCGTCGACACCGAGGGCGCGCTCGAGGAGGAGACCCGCGCGATCGTCGCCGCCCGTCCCGACGTGCTCCTCGCCACCACCTCCTACGGCCTGCGGCGCTGGCTCGAGGCCGCGGACGCCGCGGGGATCGAGCTGGCCGACGCGCTGTCCTCCGCGCGGATCCTCGTCCGCGGACCCAAGGCGCGCGGAGCGATCCGTGCGGCGGGTCTCGACGACCACGGGATGAGCGAGCGCGAGACGACCACCTCCCTCGTCGACCTGGCCCTGCGCGAGGGCGTCGCCGGCCGCACGATCGCGGTGCAGCTGCACGGATTCACCGACCCGGCTCAGCTGCAGCGTCTCCGCGACGCCGGCGCCCGGGTGCTCACTGCCGCGCCCTACCGCTGGAGCGTGCACGAGGACTCCGCCCGGGTGCTGCGGCTGATCGACGCGGTCTGCGGAGGGGGCATCGACGCCGTCACCTTCACCAGCGCGCCGGCGGTGGAGGCGCTCTTCACGGTCGCGGAGGCCGCGGGCCGCCTCGACGACCTCCAGGCGGCCTTCCGCGAGACGGTGGTCGCCGCCGCCGTGGGCCCCGTGACCGCAGCACCCCTGGTCGAGGCAGGGATCCTCCCGGTCGTGCCGGACCGGTTCCGGATGGGCGCGCTCATCCGCCTGACCTGCGAGCACCTCGAGCAGGCGTCGCCCCGCATCGAGACGGCCTTCGGCACTCTCGAGCTCCGAGGCCGGCACGCCGTCCTGGCCGGGACCCGGGTGGCGCTGACCCCGGTCGCGCTCGCGCTGTTCCGGACTCTCGTCGCCGCCGAGGGCGCGACCGTCGCGCGTCACGTCCTCGCGGCCTCCGCGCCGGAGGCTCTCGACGACCACGCGGTCGACGTCGCTGTCAGCCGCCTCCGTCAGGCCCTCCCCGAACCGCGGCTCGTGGCGACGGTGATCAAGCGCGGCTACCGGCTCGCGACCCCGCTCTGAGCGGCGGCGCGGTGCCACACTGAGCGCGTGGGCAGGCTGAGGGTCGTCGTCGCGCCCGACTCCTTCAAGGGGTCGGCGAGCGCGGTCGAGGTCGCGCGATCGATCGCCGAGGGCTGGAGCGCTGCGCGCGCGGGGGACGAGATCGTCCTCGCGCCGATGGCCGACGGGGGAGAGGGCACGGTCGAGGCCTTCGCGCTCGCGGTCCCGGGGTCGCAGCGGCGGCCGGTCGTCGTGCCCGGCCCGGACTCCCGGCCGGTCCGCGCCTGGTGGCTGCTGCTCCCCGACGGGACAGCCGTCGTCGAGCTCGCCTCCACGAGCGGCATCACGCTGCTCGACCCGCTCCGACCGCTCACCGCGCACACGCGCGGCTTCGGCCGCGCGATCGCCGCCGCCCTCGACGCGGGGGCGCACGCCCTGCTGCTGGCGATCGGCGGCAGCGCCTCGACCGACGGCGGAGTCGGAGCGCTCCGCGAGCTCGGCGCGCGCTTCTCCACCGCCTCCGGCCGCGACCTCGGCGAGGGAGGCGGTGCGCTGCCCGCGCTCGCCGCCGCCGACCTCCGCGGGCTGCGTCCTCTGCCGCCCGGAGGCGCGGTCGTGCTCAGCGACGTCGCGACCCCGCTGCTCGGCGACTCCGGGGCGGCCCGCGTCTTCGGACCGCAGAAGGGGGCCGGCCCCGAGGACGTCCTCCTCCTCGAGAGCGGTCTCCGCCGTCTCGCCGCGCACCTGGACGCGGATCCCGATGCGCCGGGCTCCGGATCGGCGGGCGGGACGGGCTTCGGGCTGCTCGCCTGGGGCGCGCGCCCGACCTCCGGCGCCGCCGCCGTCGGACGGGCGATCGGGCTCCCGGCGCTCCTCGCGGGCGCGGACGTCGTCATCACGGGGGAGGGGCGCTTCGACGCGCAGTCCGCCGCGGGCAAGGTCCCGGTGCACGTCCTCGCGCTCGCCGAGGCGGCCGGGGCGCGGACGCTCCTCGTCGCCGGGGCGATCGCGGCGCCGACTCCCGGCTTCACCGCGGCGGTGTCGCTGACGGAGGCGGCGGGCTCCTCGTCCGCGGCCCTCGCGGACCCGCTCCCGCACCTGCGCGCCGTCGCCCGGGAGTGGGCCGCGCAGCTCCTCTGACCGTTCGCGGTGTCGGTGGTCGGGCGTACCGTCCGGGCATGCCCCGCGATGCGATCCGACCACCACATCTTGTGGTCGAGCCGCCGCGCGGACCCCACCGGTCGGGCATGCCGACACGCCGTGGCGCGTTGTACACAGTGAACGGGATCCTTCTGTCCACACCTGTGGATGGTTCGTCCGGATCCGCGTCCTTCCGCGGTTCCACGGGCTCCGGCCTGTGGATGAACGGGGGAGGAACCGGTGGATAACTACACGGCTGTAACTACTACGTCTAGTGGGCTGACACCGGCCCGCCCCCTATATGTAGTATTGCTGAGCAGGTCGGAGCGAGAGCCCCACCGGCACCCAGAACTCACCCGGACCACCCTCCGACCCCGCCCGCATCGCGAGCCGCCGGTCGGGGAGCGGCACCGGGACACCCCCTCCGAAAGGCGACACCCATGGCTGTGACGGTCTACACCAAGCCCTCCTGCGTCCAGTGCACCGCGACGTACCGCGCCCTCGACAGCAAGGGCATCGACTACGAGGTGTTCGACCTCTCCGTGGACGAGAAGGCCCTCGAGGCCGTCAAGGCCCTCGGCTACCTCCAGGCGCCGGTCGTCATCACGGACGACGACCACTGGTCCGGCTTCCGCCCCGACAAGATCGCGACCCTCTGAGGCGCACGGACGGCGATCCGCGGCGTCGTCGGCGGGCGCCGTAGCGCCGCTGCGGCTTCCTCCTCCGCCTCGCGGCTCACCGCGCAGCCGCCTCGGAGGCGGGACCGAGAACAGCAGCTGACGGGGAGAGGGGCCGGAGGATGAGCGGGCTCGTGTACTTCTCCAGCAGCTCGGGGAACACGCACCGGTTCATCGAGAAGCTCGGACGGCCGGCGCAGCGCATCCCGCTCCACGCCCGTCGCGACGGAGCCGCCCTCGACACGCTCCACGTCCACGAGCCGTACGTGCTCGTCCTCCCCACCTACGGCGGCGGCAACGGCGGGGGAGCGGTCCCCAAGCAGGTCATCCGGTTCCTCAACGATCCGTGCAACCGCTCCCTGATCCGCGGCGTCATCGGCGCCGGCAACACGAACTTCGGCGAGGCGTACTGCCTCGCCGGCGACATCATCGCCCGCAAGTGCGAGGTGCCGCACCTCTATCGATTCGAAGTATTCGGAACACCCGACGACGTCCGCGCCGTCGACGAAGGATTGGACACGTTTTGGACGCAGCAGTGATCGACGCTCCCCGCGACGCCGCACAGATGGACTACCACTCGCTCAACGCGATGCTGAACCTCTACGGCCCGAACGGAGAGATCCAGTTCGACAAGGACCGCGAGGCCGCTCGCGAGTTCTTCCTGCAGCACGTCAACCAGAACACGGTGTTCTTCCACACGCTCAAGGAGCGCCTCGACTACCTGGTCGAGAAGGAGTACTACGAGCAGGCCGTGCTCGACCAGTACTCGTTCGAGTTCATCCAGCAGCTCAACGACCTGGCGTACTCGAAGAAGTTCCGCTTCGCGACCTTCCTCGGCGCGTTCAAGTACTACACCTCGTACACGCTCAAGACGTTCGACGGGAAGCGCTACCTCGAGCGCTTCGAGGACCGCGTCGTGATGACCGCCCTCGGCCTCGCCCAGGGCGACGAGACGCTCGCGACCGCCCTCGTCGAGGAGATCGTCGCCGGCCGCTTCCAGCCCGCGACCCCGACCTTCCTCAACACAGGCAAGGCACAGCGCGGCGAGCTCGTCTCCTGCTTCCTGCTGCGCATCGAGGACAACATGGAGTCGATCGCCCGCGGCATCAACTCCGCGCTCCAGCTCTCCAAGCGCGGCGGCGGCGTCGCCCTCTCGCTCTCGAACATCCGCGAGGCCGGCGCCCCGATCAAGCAGATCGAGAACCAGTCCTCGGGCATCATCCCCGTGATGAAGCTCCTCGAGGACAGCTTCAGCTACGCCAACCAGCTCGGCGCGCGCCAGGGCGCGGGAGCGGTGTACCTCTCGGCGCACCACCCCGACATCCTCCGCTTCCTCGACACCAAGCGCGAGAACGCCGACGAGAAGATCCGCATCAAGACGCTCTCCCTCGGCGTCGTCGTGCCCGACATCACGTTCGAGCTCGCGAAGAACAACGAGGACATGTACCTCTTCTCGCCCTACGACGTCGAGCGCGTCTACGGCATCCCCTTCGGCGACATCTCCCTCTCGGAGAAGTACCGCGAGATGGTCGACGACCCGCGCATCAAGAAGACCAAGATCTCGGCGCGCGAGTTCTTCCAGACCATCGCCGAGATCCAGTTCGAGTCGGGCTACCCCTACATCGTGTTCGAGGACACGGTGAACCAGGCGAACCCGATCAAGGGCCGCATCAACATGTCCAACCTCTGCTCCGAGATCCTCCAGGTCAACACTCCGACGACCTACAACGAGGACCTCTCCTACGCGCAGATCGGCAAGGACATCTCCTGCAACCTCGGCTCGCTGAACATCGCGCTGACGATGGACTCGCCCGACTTCGGCCGCACCATCGAGACCGCGATCCGCGGCCTCACCTCGGTGTCCGACCAGTCGCACATCACCTCGGTCCGCTCGATCGAGGACGGCAACGACAAGTCGCACGCCATCGGCCTCGGCCAGATGAACCTGCACGGCTACCTCGCCCGCGAGCGGATCCACTACGGATCCGAGGAGGGCATCGACTTCACCAACATCTACTTCTACTCGGTGCTGTTCCACGCCCTGCGTGCCTCCAACAACCTCTCCATCGAGCGCGGCACCACCTTCGAGGGCTTCGCCGACTCGAAGTACGCCTCGGGCGAGTTCTTCGACACCTACACCGAGAAGGAGTGGGCGCCGGCCACCGAGCGCGTCTCCCGCCTCTTCGCCGACTCGGGCATCGCGGTCCCCACCCAGGACGACTGGCGTGCGCTCAAGGCCTCGGTCATGGAGCACGGCATCTACAACCAGAACCTGCAGGCCGTCCCGCCGACCGGCTCGATCTCGTACATCAACAACTCGACGTCCTCGATCCACCCGATCGCGTCGAAGATCGAGATCCGCAAGGAGGGCAAGCTCGGCCGCGTCTACTACCCGGCGCCGTTCATGACGAACGACAACCTGGAGTACTACCAGGACGCGTACGAGATCGGCTACGAGAAGATCATCGACACCTACGCCGCGGCCACGCAGCACGTCGACCAGGGCCTCTCGCTCACGCTCTTCTTCAAGGACACGGCGACCACCCGCGACGTCAACCGCGCCCAGATCTACGCCTGGCGCAAGGGCATCAAGACGATCTACTACATCCGCATCCGTCAGCTGGCGCTCGAGGGCACCGAGCTCGACCAGTGCGTCTCGTGCATGCTCTAGAGCACGCAGCTCCACCCCCCTCCGCACGACCCATCCGCAGCAGCGAGAAGGAATCATGACTCCCCCCGAGAAGCTCAAGCTCGTCGACTCCGTCCAGGCGATCAACTGGAACCGGATCCAGGACGACAAGGACGTCGAGGTGTGGAACCGCCTCACGAGCAACTTCTGGCTGCCCGAGAAGGTCCCGCTGTCGAACGACATCCAGTCGTGGAACACGCTCACGCACCAGGAGCAGCAGCTCACCATGCGCGTGTTCACCGGGCTCACCCTGCTCGACACCGTGCAGGGCACCGTCGGCGCCGTCTCGCTCATCCCGGACGCGATCACGCCTCACGAGGAGGCCGTCTACACGAACATCGCGTTCATGGAGTCGGTCCACGCCAAGTCGTACTCCTCGGTGTTCTCGACCCTGTCGAACACCCAGGACATCGACGAGGCCTTCCGCTGGTCGATGGAGAACCCGAACCTGCAGAAGAAGGCGTCCATCGTGATGGACTACTACCGCGGCGACGACCCGCTGAAGCGGAAGGTCGCCTCCACGCTGCTGGAGTCGTTCCTCTTCTACTCGGGCTTCTACCTGCCGATGTACTGGTCCTCGCGCGCCAAGCTCACCAACACGGCCGACCTCGTGCGCCTGATCATCCGCGACGAGGCCGTGCACGGCTACTACATCGGCTACAAGTTCCAGAAGGGACTCGAGCGGGTCGACCAGGCCAAGCGCGACGAGATCAAGGACTACACGTTCTCGCTGCTCTACGAGCTCTACGACAACGAGGCGCAGTACACGCAGGACCTCTACGACCAGCTCGGCCTGACCGAGGACGTCAAGAAGTTCCTGCACTACAACGCCAACAAGGCGCTGATGAACCTCGGCTACGAGCCGATGTTCCCCAAGCAGGTCACCGATGTGAACCCCGCGATCCTGTCGGCCCTCTCGCCCAACGCGGACGAGAACCACGACTTCTTCTCGGGCTCCGGCTCCTCCTACGTGATCGGCAAGGCCGTGAACACCGAGGACGAGGACTGGGACTTCTAGGCGTCGACACCACGTCCCGGCCTCCACGGCGAACGGCCCCTCCCCTCGCGGGTGAGGGGCCGTTCCTCGTCTCCGGGCGGCGGGCGGGCGCCGGGTCACCGCACCCGGCGAGGCGCCGCCCTGTCGCCGAGGCGCCGTCCTGTCGGCGGCGCCTCGCGCGGCACGTCGGTGTCTCGCGGAGCGGGGCCGGAGCGGCCGTCGTGCGCGCCTCAGAGGGCCAGGCGCATCAGCACCCGGGGGAAGCCGTCGAGCACCGAGGTCGTGTCCGCGGCCTTCTCGAAGCCGGCGCGCTCGAACAGCGAGCGCGTGCCGACGTACGCCATCGTCAGGTCGACCTCCGTGCCGGCGTTGTCGACCGGGTAGCCCTCGATCGCCGGTGCCCCGTGGGCTCGGGCGAACTCGACGGCGCCCTCGAGCAGCGGATGCGAGATCCCGCGCCCGCGGAAGCCGGGCCGCACGCGCAGGCACCACACGCTCCACACGTCGAGGGCGTCCACGTGCGGGATGCGCCGGTTCGTCGAGTAACTCGTGTCGGCCCGGGGGTGCACCGCCGCCCAGCCGACCACCTCCTCGCCGTCGTACGCGAGGACGCCGGGCGGAGGGTCCTCCGCGACGAGCTCCCGCACCCGGGCACCGCGAGCGGGACCGGCGAGAGCCCGGTTCTCGACGGAGGAGCGGAGCCGGTAGCTCAGGCACCAGCACACGCTCGCGTCGGGGCGCTTCGGGCCGACCATCGTCGCCAGGTCGTCGAAGACGGTGGCTGCGCGCACCTCGATCGTCATGGCGGTAGCCTTCCACCGTCGCGATGCGCGGACAAGCCGTTCAGAACTCAGGACGAACGACGAAGGACTCCCTCCCTGCCGCGGAATCGGGGTCGCGGCACCACGTTCGTCCGGCATCCTCGACGCCCTCCGCCGATTCACCACTCCGCCGGATGAATCGCACCAGCACCCCCTGTTGGACGGCGCCCAGGCGGGGCGCCTACCGTGGACGAGGTATCCAACGAAGGAGCACTCCCTGTGAAGCACGTCCCCCTCGGCACCTCCGGTGTCGACTCCCCGAACGTCGTCCTCGGCCTCATGCGCATCCCCGAGATGAGCGACGAGGCGATCCGCGGCCTCGTCGGCGCCGCCCGCGACTCCGGCATCGACTTCTTCGACCACGCCGACGTGTACGGCGGCGAGCTGCACCGCTGCGAGGAGCGCTTCGCCGAGGCGATGGCGCTCACCCCGTCGGAGCGTGAGCAGGTCGTCCTGCAGACCAAGGCGGGCATCGTCCCGGACGGCCCCTACTTCGACTTCTCGTACGAGCACCTGATCGCCTCGGTCGAGGGCTCGCTGAAGGCGTTGCGCACCGACTACGTCGACGTGCTGCTCCTGCACCGGCCCGACGCGCTCGTCGAGCCCGACGAGGTGGCCCGCGCGTTCGACGAGCTGCACGCGTCCGGCAAGGTGAAGCACTTCGGCGTCTCGAACCAGACGCCGTACCAGATCGAGCTGCTGAAGAAGTCGCTGAACCAGCCGATCGTGGCGAACCAGCTGCAGCTCTCGATCACTCATGCGCCGCTGATCGCGCAGGGCGTCGCCTCCAACATGGTCGGCGAGGACCAGTCCGTCATGCGCGACGCCGGCATCCTCGACTACTGCCGCCTGAACGACATCACCGTCCAGGCCTGGTCGCCCTTCCAGGCGGGGTTCTTCACCGGCGTCTTCCTCGACAACCCGGCCTACCCCGAGCTGAACGCCGTCATCGACCGGCTCGCAGCGACCTACGGGGTCCCGGCGATCGCCGTGGCCACCGCCTGGATCACCCGCCACCCGGCGGGCATGCAGGTCGTGCTCGGCACGACGAACGAGCAGCGCGTGCGCGATGCGGCCCTCGGCTCCGATCTGCCGCTCACGCGGCCGGAGTGGTATGAGCTGTTCCGCGCGGCGGGCTACCTCGTCCCCTAGAGCTCCCACCCCGGAGGAAATGCGCGTCGGCGCAGAGAGGCACGGACTCCCCGGAGTCCGTGCCTCTTCCCGTCCCCGCGAGACGCCGGTCGGAACGCCCGCCGCGGTGTGCCGCGGACCGAAGCGGCATCTCGCGGGGAAGGGGCGGGAATAGGAACGGCACCCCTGCGTTGAACTTGAGCGTAACCGACTCAACTTCCTCAGGAGGACAGGTGCCCGACAACTACAGCGAGGCCGGAGCGAGCTCGTTCGACGACTTCCTCGCCCGCTACCTCGACGGTGAGCGCGCCCGCGCGGCGCGGTCGATCGACCTCAGCCGATTCCTCACCGCCCGTACCCGCGACATCCTGCAGTCCGCAGGACGCTTCGCCCTCGAGCGCGGCCAGACCGAGCTCGACGCCCTGCACGTGCTCCGCGTGCTCATCGACGACGAGACCGTCTCGCAGGCAGTGCGCCGCATCGGCGTCGACCCCGCCGCCATCGCCACCGCCGCGGAGGCGCGCCTCCCGCAGGCCGACGAGGCCCACGCCTCGCAGAACGCGGCCACCATCACCCCCAGCGCGCAGCGCGCGCTGTTCCACGCCTACCAGGTCGCCCGCTCCAGCGGTTCGACCTACATCGAGCCCGAGCACCTCTTCTTCGCGCTCGTGCTCGGCCAGGACGCCCCCGCCGGGCAGGTCCTCGCCCGCGCGGGCGTCACCGCCGAGGCCCTCACCCAGGGCATGCGCGAGACCGAGGCCCCACAGCAGCAGGAGGCGGGACAGCCCGCCTCCGACACTCCGCTGCTCGACAAGTTCGGTACCGACCTCACCGCTCTCGCCCGCGAGGGCCGGCTCGACCCGGTCATCGGGCGCGCCGACGAGATCGAGCAGACCGTCGAGATCCTCAGCCGCCGCACCAAGAACAACCCGGTGCTCGTCGGCGAGGCCGGCGTCGGCAAGACCGCCATCGTCGAGGGCCTGGCCCGCGCGATCGTGGCGGAGGAGGTCCCCGAGCAGCTGCGCGGCAAGCGCGTGATCTCGCTCGACCTCCCCGGCATGCTGGCCGGCACCCGCTACCGCGGCGACTTCGAGGAGCGCCTCACCGGCACCATGGACGAGATCGCGGCGCACTCCGGCGAGCTGATCGTCTTCATCGACGAGGTCCACACCGTCGTCGGTGCGGGCGGCGGCGGCGAGGGCGGCATGGACGCGGGCAACATCCTCAAGCCGCGTCTGGCCCGAGGCGAGCTGCACCTCGTCGGCGCCACCACGCTCAAGGAGTACCGCACCATCGAGAAGGACCCGGCACTGGAGCGGCGCTTCCAGCCGGTCCGCGTCGGCGAGCCCGGCATCGAGGACGCGGTCGCCATCCTGCACGGCCTGCGCCCCGCCTACGAGGAGCACCACCGCGTGCGCTTCACGGACGAGGCACTCCGCGCCTCCGTCGAGCTCTCGGCCCGGTACCTCACCGACCGCGTGCTGCCCGACAAGGCGATCGACCTGATCGACCAGGCCGGCGCGCGCCTCCGCCTCCGCCTCGGAGCCGGCGTCGACACCGGAGCTCTGCTCGAGCGTCTGGCGACCCTGGAGGCCGACAAGAACGCGGCCGTCTCGGCCGAGCACTACGAGGAGGCGTCCCGCGTCCGCGACGAGATCAGCGCCGTGCAGGCGGATCTCGACGCGGCCACCGGCAGCGCCCCCGCGGAGGCGGTCGTCGGCGAGACCGAGATCGCGGCCGTCATCGCCCGCGCCACCGGCATCCCGGTGTCGCGGCTCACGGAGGGGGAGCGCGAGCGCCTCGCGCACCTCGAGACCGAGCTGCACCAGCGGGTCATCGGCCAGGATGACGCGGTCACCGCTGTCGCCCGGGCCGTCCGCCGCAGCCGCACAGGCCTCGGCGACTCCTCGCGCCCGGTCGGCTCGTTCCTCTTCCTCGGCCCGACCGGTGTCGGCAAGACGGAGCTGGCGCGCACCCTCGCAGGCTCCCTCTTCGCCGACGAGCAGTCGGTCATCCGCTTCGACATGAGCGAGTTCGGCGAGCGTCACACGGTCTCGCGGCTGGTCGGCGCCCCTCCCGGGTACGTCGGCTACGACGAGGCCGGTCAGCTGACCGAGCGCGTGCGCCGGAACCCGTACTCGGTGGTCCTCTTCGACGAGATCGAGAAGGCGCACCCCGACGTGTTCAACCTGCTGCTGCAGGTGCTCGACGACGGGCGTCTGACCGACGGCCAGGGGCGGACGGTCGACTTCCGCAACACGGTGATCATCATGACCTCGAACCTCGGCTCGGAGTTCCTGGCCTCGCGGTCGGGTGCGCTCGGCTTCGTCGCTCAGAGCGACGCGTCTGCCGAGGGCTTCGCCTCGGAGAAGGACCTGCGCGATCGCGTCATGGGCCGTCTCCGCGAGGCGATGCGCCCCGAGTTCCTCAACCGGATCGACGAGATCGTCCTGTTCCGCCGCCTCGGCCGCGAGCAGCTGCGGGAGATCGTCGGCATCGTCCTCGACACCACGCGCTCCCGCCTCGCTCCCCGCGAGGTGACGCTCGAGGTGACGGAGGCGGCCGTCGACTGGCTCGCCGAGAACGGCTACGAGCCGCAGTACGGCGCCCGGCCCCTGCGCCGGCTCGTCCAGCGCTCCATCGACGACCGGATCGCCGACCTGTTCGTCAGCGGCGAGGTCTCCGACGGAGGCGCGGTCCGCGTCGACGCCGTCGGCGGCGAGCTGCTGGTGACCTCGGCCGTCGCCCTCCCGCTGGCCGCGTAGCCGGTCCCGCTCCGACCCCCGTCCCTCCTCCTCCCGCGAGACGCCACTCGTGACGACGGCACCGCCTGTCGTCGCGAGCGGCGCCCGCGGAGGGGGAGGGGCGGGGGTCTTCGCGTCCCCACGGCTTGCCACAGCGGTCCGGGCGGGATAGACACGAGAGCACGAGAACCGGAGGCACGATGTCGAACCCGCGCTACTACGACCCCGTGGGCAAGGCGGTCCGGGCGCTGCTCGTGCTGAGCCTCGTCTGCTTCGCCCTGGCGGTGGGCATGTTCGCCCTCGACATCGTCATGCCCGGCACCATGACGGACGAGCGACGGCCCTGGGCCGAGGCCAGCGGGGCGCTCGCCTCGTTCGGCGTGCTGGCCCTCATCGTCTACTTCGCGACCGTCGCGATCGTCGGCGCGATCCGGGGCCGCGGGCAGTAGGCCCGGCTCCGACGCCGTCGTCCGACAGGAACGCGTCCGGCCCGCGGGATCCGAGGATCCTCGCGGGCCGGACGCGTTCTCGCGAGCCGTCGGGCGCCGGTCAGGGGCACTTCTTCGCGGTGATCGTCACCTTCAGCGTGGCGTCCGGAGCGACGGGGGAGCCGCCGGCCGGCTCCTGCCCGGTGACCTGGCCGGCGTCGGGCGCCTTCGGGTCCTCGGCGCAGGCGAGCGTGATCTTCGTGAAGCCTGCGGCGCCGAAGGCGTTCTTCGCGGCCTCCAGGTCCTGGCCCGTCACGTTCGGCACGGTCTTCTGGTTGCCGGAACTGGTGAACACGGTGATCGCGGTGCCGCGCGGGGCCGAGCCCGACGGGTCGGCGCGGGTGACCGTCCCGACAGCGGCGTTGCTCGCCTCCGTGCCGCCCTGCACGACGCCGAAGCCGGCCGCCTCGAGCTTGGCCTCGGCGTCGGCGGAGGAGAGCCCGACGACATCCGGGATGTCGACCTTCGGGACGACCTGCAGCGAGCCGTCGGCTTCCGGGAACGCCGTCCCGCCGTACGTCGCGTCGGCGGCGCGCATGACGACCGGCCAGATGCGGTGGCGCGCGGTGGCGGCGGATCCGGAGTCGAAGGAGTAGCGGCCGAGGCGCAGGTTCGCGTCACCCTTCACGTTGAACACGCCGACGGCGGTCGCGACGCGGGTGCTCGCTCCGGTCATCCAGGTGGCCTTCGCGTCGTCGGTGGTGCCGGTCTTGCCGATCAGCGGAACGCCGTCGCCGGTGCGGGAGGCCACGGCCGTCCCGCCGCCGGTGAAGGTCGCCTGCAGCGCGACGGCCGCGGTGGCGGCGACGTTGCGGTCGATCGACTGGCGGCAGTTCGCCGGGGGCACCGGCTGGTCGGCTCCGGCGGAGTCGGTGATGCGGTCGATCGCGACGGGGTCGCAGGTCGTGCCGCCGGAGGCGATGGTGGCGAAGGCGCCGGCCATCGAGAGGGGCGAGACGTAGTTCGTGCCGAGCACCGACGACGGGTTGTGCTCGAGCTCCTCGCCGCTGCCCTGCTTCACGCCCATGTCGACCGCGGTGTCGCGGATGCCGCACAGGTCGAGCTCACGGGCCATGCCGACGAAGCCGGTGTTGAGGGAGGTCTTCGTGAAGGACACCGGGGTGCCGACCTCGCCGGTGCCGCCCTCGTCGTTCTTCGCGCTCGTCTCGTTGCTCGTGTCGGTGCCGCCGGAGACGCAGGAGTCCGTGAAGGTGCCCCAGGTGGACTTGCGCGTCCCGTCGACCGACTCGTTGATGCTGTGGCCCTCCTTCAGCCACTCCACCAGCGTGAAGAGCTTGTAGGTCGAGCCCGGCTGGATCCCGGAGGATCCGCCGTTGGCCCGATCGGTGCTGTAGTTCACGGCGCTGTAGGACGGGTCGGTCGTGAGGACGTCCGGATCCTGCGAGTACTTCTTGTTCTGCGTCATCGCGAGCACGCGCCCGGATCCGACCTCGACGCTGACGGAGACGGCTCCGACGTCGAAGTTCCAGGTCTGCGGGACCTGCGCGTCGACGGCGGCGACGGCCGCGTCCTGCAGGCCGACGTCGAGCGTCGTGTAGACGTCGAGGCCGCCGCGGCGGAAGTTGGTCCAGCGGGTGTCCTCGTCGGCGCCGAAGATCTCGTTGTTCTTCAGGACGTTGGTGACGTAGTCGCAGAAGAAGCCCGCGTTGCCCGCGGTCGAGCAGCCGGTGCTGGGCTGGGTGATGCGGGGCTCGATCGGAGTGGCGACGGCGGCGTCGTGGTCCTCCTGCGAGATCTTCCCCTCCTCGAGCATCTTGCCGATGATGTAGTCGCGGCGGTCCTTGTTGCGGGCGTAGCCGTTCGCGGCGCCGTTGTCCGGGTTGTCGGGCTGGTCGATCCGCAGGACGGCCGGGTTGTTGACGATCGCGATGAGGCTCGCGGCCTGGGCGATCGAGAGGTCCGCGGCCGAGGTCGCGTAGTAGTAGTTCGCGGCGGTCTCGAGGCCGTAGGTGGTGCCTCCGAAGAACGCGATGTTGAGGTAGCCCTGGAGGATCTGGTCCTTCGTGTACTGCTTCTCGAGCCCGATGGCGAGCTTCATCTCGCGGAGCTTGCGCTCGGGGGAGGTCCGAGTGGCCTCGTCGATCGCGGCCGCGCGCTCGGCGTCGTCCGAGATGTTGCGGACGGCCTTCTCGACGAGGACGTTCTTCACGTACTGCTGGGTGATCGAGGATCCGCCCTGCACGTCGTTGCCGAGCACGTAGGTCTGCGCGACGGCGCGGAGCGTGCCGGGGAGGTCGACTCCGCCGTGGTCGTAGAAGCGGGGGTCCTCACCCGAGACGGCGGCGTCCTTGGCGGCCTGGGCGATGCGGTCGAGCGGCACCTCGACGCGGTTCTCGACGTAGAAGGAGGCGAGCAGCTGCGGGCCGTCGGAGCCGGTCGCGTAGATGTTGCTCTTCTCGGAGAGCTTGTCGACCTCGAGGTAGTCGGGCAGGCCGTCGAAGACGCCGATCGACTGGTTCGCGGCGACTCCGGCGAGCGCCACAGCCGGGGTGACGGTGGCGGTCACGAGGACTCCGGCCACGACGCTCATGCCCAGGAAGCCCACGATCGCCTTGACCACACCACCGGTGGTCCTTCTGTCGGACGCCAAACCTTCTCCTTCGCGAATCCCCCCGGATGCTGCGACGACCGCGGCCGACGCCCTGCACGCTCCGTGCGGCAGGTCAACCTCGACAGACTAACCCGAGAGCCCCCGAAGACGAAGGCCCGGCCAGAGGCCTGAAAAGACCCTGACCGCCACCCGGGGGACGGCGTTCCCTAGGCTGTCGGCATGGCGAGCCCCTCCTCCGACCCCCGACCGGCCGACGCGACGACCCCGGAGGCCGCTCCGGTCGCGCCCCCGCAGGCCGTCCCCGCACCGCCCACGGGCGCCCTCTCGTACGCTCTCGGCTTCCTCGCGTTCATCGGGATCCCGTTCCTCAGCCTGATCGTGGGCGGCATCGTCATGGCGTCCGTGTACCCGTCCGCCCGGAGGAAGGGCGGGCTCGCCGCCGAGAACGCGCGGAACGCGGCGAACTGGGGCCTGACGGTGATCCTGATCGGGGTCGTGACGCTCGGCGCGCACGTCGTGCTGCTCTTCGCCGCCTCCGACACCCCGCTCGCGAAGGACTTCTATCCGATCGGCATCCCGATCACGCTGTTCGCCGTGCTCTGGCTGGTGCACTTCGTGCTGATCATCTGCGGACTGGTGAAGGCGAACCAGCGCGAGGTGTTCCGTCCGCGCATCGCGATCCCGTTCCTCCGCCCGCCCGCGGCCTGAGCTCAGGCGCCGACGGGCCAGAGGTAGTCGAGCCCCGGCGGCGTGCCGGGGAACAGCGGGCCGTAGTGGTCCTCGTCCTTGGCCACGAGCTTCGAGCGGTGCGAGAGGTGCAGCCGCTCGTCGCCGAACCACGGCGGGAGCGGGTAGTCGCCGGTCAGGTAGGCGGCGAGATCCTCCGGGGCGGCGGCGAGGGCCTCCTCGGTCTTCACGAGGCACGTGTCGGCGAAGCCGCGCTCCGTCCACTCCGCGCAGGTCTCGCGCTGGTAGGTCATCAGCGCCGGCCGGTAGCCCCGCCACATCCGCGTGACGGGGTGGTTCTGCCAGCCGTACCCCGGGACGGTCAGCGCCCGCATGACCTGCAGCGTCTCGACGCGCTGCTTGCAGAGCCGCTTGCCGTCGAGGGCGCGGACGCTGCGGTGGAAGTCGGGGTAGGGGAGGAAGGTCTGCACGCCTCCCAGTCAACAGCGGCCCGTCTCCCTCCGGCCACCCTCCCGTCACGCCGATGTCGCCTGGCGTGCGTAGCGTCCGGGGCATGACCGGACTCCCCCTCCTCGCCACCGACGACGTGCAGCTGCGCTGGGCGCGGCCCGAGGTCCTCGACTCCGCCCGCCACCGGATGCTGCGCCTGCTCACCCTCGCCGAGCGCCTGCGCTACGAGGCGACGAGTCGGCGCGAGGTCCGGGACGGCTTCCTCCTCGGCCGGGTCCTCGTGCGCGAGCTGGCCGCCGAGACGCTCGGGATCGATCCCCTCGAGGTCGCCGTGGACGCGCGCTGCCAGCGCTGCTCCGGACCGCACGGCCGCCCGGTGCTCCGCGGCGAGCACCCGGCGCTGGAGCGGATGCGGATCAGCATCGCGCACTGCGACGGCGCGGTGGTCGCGGCGCTGGCGACCGGACGCGACATCGGGATCGACGCGGTGCGCGCCCGCAGCGTCCGCGACCGCGTGGCGTCCGGGGCGACGACGGCGGAGCAGGTGCTCGCCGATCTGCGCTCGCAGGCGGTCGCGAAGGCCGACGGGCGCGGGACCTCGAGCGACGAGCCCGTCCGCTTCCGCACCAGGGAGGGTGCGACCGAGGCCTGGATCGAGGGCTCGAGCCGCTACTTCGCCGTCTCGGAGCCGGCGGTCCACTCCGCGCTCGTCGTGGCGGTCGCGGTCGCTCAGGAGTGACCGCGAGGCGCGGTCCCCCGCCGTTGCGCCGGTCCGCGCCTAGGCGAACAGCGACAGCGTGATCGTCGAGCGGTAGGAGCCGGCCTCGACGTCCGGCTCTGCCAGCAGCCGCAGCTCGGCGTCGGACGTCCAGGTGCCGGCCCCGCCGGCGGCTCCGAGCAGCAGCGCGTCGCGCAGGCCCGCGCCTCCCTCGAGGGAGGAGGCGACCGGATCGCCCGCGACGGCGCCGGTGCCGGTGATCAGGCGCGGGGTCCAGCCGAGATGGTCGGCTCCGATCGAGGCGCTCGGGCCGGTGAGGGCGCTCGCCGAGGCGAGGACGTACCAGTCGTTCTGCGCGCCGACGC
>NZ_PSVF01000028.1:0-37205 GCF_002931975.1 Rathayibacter sp. AY1F3
CCGAACCCCCACCCCCCGCCTCGCCGCCTCCCGCCGGCCGGTCGACGTCGTCGCCATCGCGGCGGCCGCCCTCGTCAACGAGCGCTACCTCGATCGGCGCTTCACCGTCCACCACCTCGCCGCCGAGCTGCGGATGCCCGCCCTGCTGCTGCGGCTGCGGTTCCGCCGCTGCTACGGGCTCGGCCTCGACGAGCACCTCGCCCTCCGCCGACTCGAGCTGGCCGCCGTCCTGATGGCGAGCACCCCCGTCGCTCTCGGCGGCCTCGACCGCATCGCCCGGGGCTCCGGCTACCGGGGCACCGCCGAGCTGGACCGCGACCACCGGAGGCACCGCCGGTCGTCCGCGCTGGCCGCCTGGTTCCGGGCCGCCCCGCGTCCCGAGCGCGAGCATCGGCCCGGCACCCGGCCCGAGGAGGAGCTGCTCGCCGCAGCGCCGGGCGCCGCGACTCCCGCCCGCCCCAGCAGCATCCGCTCGGCACCGGTCACCCCGCTGAGGCGCCGCGCCTGAGCCCGGCCGCGGAGCGGTACAGTGCCACGATGCGCACCTCCGGAACCCGCCGATGACGGCCGTCCGCTACGTCGCGATCGGCGATTCCTTCACCGAGGGCGTCGGCGACGAGCGGCCGGACGGCACCCCGCGCGGCTGGGCCGATCTGGCGGCCGCGGGATGGGCGGCGGCCACGGGTGAGCGGATCGAGTACGCCAACCTCGCGATCCGGGGCCGGCTCATCGCGCCGATCCTCGACGAGCAGCTCGAGCCCGCGCTCGCCCTGGGTCCGACCCACCTCTCCTTCAACGGCGGCGGCAACGACATGCTGCGCCCGCGGGCCGACATCGAGCGGATCGCCGACGCCTACCTCCGCGTTCTCGAGCGCTGCGACGAGCAGGGCGTCGTGCTGATCGCCCTGGCCGGCGCCGACCCGTCGCCGCGGCTCCCGCTCGGCTCGCTCATCCGTCGCCGCGGGGACGCGCTGACCGACGCCGTCCTGCGCCGGACGAGCCACCGGACCGACGTGGTCGTCGCCGACAACTGGCACGACCCCGCTTTCGCCGATCCGGCGCTGTGGTCGGAGGACCGCCTGCACCTCGGCCCGCGGGGACACCGGCGGGTGGCCGACCGGGTCCTGCGGGCGCTCGGGCTCACGCCGCCCGCCGCGCTGCCCGACGCTCCCGAGGCCGCACTCCGGCGCGGCGGAACCGTGCAGTACTACCGGCAGCACGTCACGCCGTGGGTGCGGCGCAGGCTCACCGGCACGTCCTCCGGGGACGGCCGCGCCGCGAAGTACGCGGGCTTCGTGCCGATCGACCCGGTCTGACGCCTCCTCCGAGGAGCACGGCCCTCGTTCGACGGGCAGGGATCTTCCCTGAGGCGCTCAGCGGCGACCACTCGTGGCCGCTCGACGGCGTCGAGCGCTCAGTGCCAGCCGTACCGCGCCGAGAGCACCCGGGCGACGGCGTCGTACCGAGCACGCTCCAGAGCTGCTCCTTCGCGGCGCATCCCGGCGGGGTGCACGCGGAACACGCGCTCCGGGTCGACCCAGCTGGGGCGCCCGTCCGGGTCCCAGCCGCCGGTCCCGACGGCCAGGTAGTCGGAGTGCTCCTTCGAGCTCAGCCGCACGGCGAGCACTGTCCCCGACTTCTCGACCGCGAGCACGAGCACCGGGCGGTCCTTGCCGCGGCCGTCGTCCTCCTCGTACGGCACCCAGGTCCAGACGACCTCGCCCGGGTCCGGGTCGCCGTCGGGCGTGGGCGCGTAGCCCAGGCGGACCCCGCGGAGCCGTGACGGGTCGACCTCGACGGTGCGGCCCACTCCGCTCGCGCCCGGGGTCGGCGCCGTCGTGCTCAGGTACGGGCGCTGCGGGCGGGGCCCGGCGTCCGGGCGCGGGGCGACCGCGCGGCCGAGGAGTCGGAGGAGCAGGGACACGACCGAGCGCGAGGAGGGCACCCCGGAACCCTAGCCCGGATCCGCGGCCGCCCGCCCGCGGGGGCGCGCCCGGCGGTCGCCCGTCCCGGACGCGCCGACGGGGTGCCGGCTCCGGAGAGCCGGCACCCCGTCGGGTGCTGCGGAGGAGGGGGTCAGTCCGCCAGGACGTAGCCCGCCTCGCCGTGGATGGCCGTGTCGATGCCGGCGATCTCGTCCTCGTTCTTCACGCGGAAGCCCATCGTCTTCTGGATGATCCAGCCGATGAGGAGCGTCATGACGAAGGAGTAGGCGAGGACGGTGAAGGCCGCGAGGGCCTGCTTGCCGAGCTGGCTCGCGTCGCCGGTGAGGAACAGGCCCACGCCGGTGCCGAAGAAGCCGATGTAGAGCGTTCCGATGAGGCCGCCGACCAGGTGCACGCCGACCACGTCGAGCGAGTCGTCGTAGCCGAGGCGGTACTTGAGGTCGATCGCCAGGGCGCAGACGGCGCCGGTGATGACGCCCAGGACGATCGCCCAGAACGGCGACAGGCTGGCGCACGCCGGGGTGATCGCGACGAGGCCCGCGACCGCGCCCGAGGCGGCGCCGATCGAGGTGGGCTTGCCGTCCTTGATCTTCTCGACGACGAGCCAGCCGAGGATCGCGGCGGCCGGAGCGGCGATGGTGTTGAGGAAGGCGACGGCCGCGATGCCGTCGGCGGCGAGCTCGGAGCCGGCGTTGAAGCCGAACCAGCCGAACCACAGCAGTCCGGCGCCCAGGAGCACGAACGGCGGGTTGTGGGGCTGGTGCGCGCCCTTGGTGAAGTTGACGCGCTTGCCGAGCACCAGGGCGAGGGCGAGGGCCGCCGCTCCGGCGTTGATGTGGACGGCGGTGCCGCCCGCGAAGTCGATCGCGCCGACGCCGTAGGCGATCCAGCCGCCGTCGACGACGGTGGCGTCGTCGCCGAGGGTGAAGTTGAAGACCCACGAGGCGACCGGGAAGTAGACGACGGTGGCCCAGACGCCGGCGAAGACCATCCAGGCGCCGAACTTCGCCCGGTCCGCGATGGCGCCGGAGATGAGCGCGACGGTGATGATCGCGAACGTCGCCTGGAACGCGGCGAAGGCCAGCGTCGGGTAGGCCGACGTCTGCTCGCCGAGCGCGTCGTTGTAGATGCCCTGCAGGCCGATCTGGGCGGTGTCGATGCCGAGGACGCCGTCGATGCCGACGAAGGTGTCGGTTCCTGCGGGGCCGGACGGGCCGTTGCCGAACGCGATCGCGTAGCCGTACAGGACCCAGAGGACCCCGATGAGGCCCATGGCTCCGAAGCTGAGCATCATCATGCTGATGACGCTCTTCGCACGCACCAGGCCGCCGTAGAAGAAGGCGAGCCCGGGGGTCATGAGCAGGACCAGCGCGGCTGCGATGAGCAGGAACGCGGTATTGCCTTGATCCATTGTTGAACCTCTCGTGAGTGTGCAGAGAAAAGCCCGGAGCGAGGACGCTGCGTCGGAGCACGGCCTGGAGACACGCGGGTGTCGGGTCACCTCGGGTAGCCGACAGTCTGGTGGCGCGAGGTTTCGTCCCGTGAGGCACCGCGTTTCGCGGAGGTTACGGCCGAGGCCCCTGTGTAAAAAGCGCGTTACGGCGCGCTGGCGGACGGCACGACGACGACCCCGGGAACGCCGGGAGGAGAGCGGATCCGCCCCTAGGAGCGGGGCGCCATCGAGGTGAGCGCGATGAGCCGCGACATCGAGCGCAGGTACTTCTTGCGGTAGCCGCCGCTCAGCATGTCGCCGCCGAAGACCTCGTCGAGGGGCGTCCCGGAGGCGAGGACCGGGATCTGCGCGTCGTAGACCCGGTCGATGAAGGCCACGAGGCGCAGGGCGTCGGTCTGGTCGGTCAGAGCGGTGACGCCCCGGAGCACGATGGTGTCGACGCCGTCGATCACCTTGATGTAGCGGGAGGGGTGCACGGTGCCCAGGTGGTGCACGGCGTCCGCGAACGGGTCGTCGGTGACGACGGAGCCGGCGGGGGCGGCCGCGACGAGAGCGTCGATCTCCTCGTCGGTGCGCACCACGGCGTGGCCCTCGATGTCGCGGCGCCGGTAGTCGGTGCCGTCGATCCGCATCGTCTCGAAGTGGGCGGCCATCGACTGGATCTCGCGGAGGAAGTCCGCTGCGGCGAAGCGCCCCTCGCCCAGCGCGTTGGGCGGGGTGTTCGAGGTCGCGGCGATGCGGGTCCCGGAGGCGACCAGCTCGCCGAGGAGCCGCGTCATCAGCATCGTGTCGCCCGGGTCGTCCAGCTCGAACTCGTCGATGCACAGCAGCGCCGAGCCCTTGAGGAGCGAGACGGTCGCCGCGTAGCCGAGCGCGCCGACGAGCGCGGTGTACTCGATGAACGTCCCGAAGTAGGTGCGGCCCGGCACCGCGTGCCAGATCGCCGCGAGCAGGTGGGTCTTGCCGACGCCGAAGCCGCCGTCGAGGTACACGCCCGGCTTGACCGCGGGGGCCTTCTTCCGGCCGAAGCCCAGGAAGCCGCCTCCGCCGCCCTTGGATCCGCCGCCGGCGGCGAACGCGCGGAGAGCATCCACCGCGTCGGCCTGCGAGGGGTACTCCGGGTCGGGACGGTAGCTCTCGAAGGTGGCGCCCTCGAACTGGCGCGGGGGCACCAGCGTCGACGCGATCTCGTGCCCGCTGATCTGGGGCGAGCGGGCGGTCAGGCTGCTCGTCGATCGGACGTCGTCGGGGCTCACTCGCGTCTCGCATCCTGCGCACGGCGGGGGTCCGTGCGCTCAGTGGCGGCGGCCGCACCGGGCACGGAGCCGCCGCGGTTCTGTGTCGAACTCTTACGGCGCCCTCCGTGCGGCGTCGTCCGCGGACGCGTACTGTCGCTGAAGGGCGGGCTCCAGCGTAGCCCGCCGTGGAATCACGCCCGCGCTCCGCGCACCATCCTGGAGGTCTTCCTTGTCCGTCGAAACCGATCCGTCGCCGAAGTTCGCCTCCTACGCGCACCCCGAACGGCTCGTCAGCGCCGACTGGCTCGAGCAGCGCCTCGGCACTCCCGGTCTCGTCGTCGTCGAGTCCGACGAGGACGTCCTGCTCTACGAGACCGGCCACATCCCCGGCTCCGTCAAGATCGACTGGCACACCGACCTCAACGACCCGGTGCAGCGCGACTACATCGACGGTGCCGCGTTCGCCGCGCTGGTCGGCGGCAAGGGCATCGCCCGCGACACCACCGTCGTCGTCTACGGCGACAAGAACAACTGGTGGGCCGCCTACGCGCTCTGGGTCTTCACCCTCTTCGGCCACGAGGACGTCCGTCTGCTCGACGGCGGCCGCGACAAGTGGCTCGCGGAGGGCCGCCCGACGACCACGGACGCCTCCTCCCCGGAGCCCGCCGAGTACCCCGTCGTCGAGCGCAGCGACGCCGAGATCCGCGCCTTCAAGGACGACGTCCTCGCGCACTTCGGCAACCCGCTGATCGACGTCCGCTCCCCGGAGGAGTTCACCGGGCAGCGCACCACGGCGCCGGCCTATCCGGAGGAGGGCGCCCTGCGCGCCGGTCACATCCCGAGCGCGCAGAACGTGCCCTGGGGCAGGGCCGCCGCCGAGGACGGCACCTTCCGCCCCCTCGACGAGCTGAACGGCATCTACCGCGAGGGCGCGGGGCTGAAGGACGGCGACTCCGTCATCGCCTACTGCCGGATCGGCGAGCGCTCCGCCCACACCTGGTTCGTGCTGACCCACCTCCTCGGCTTCGAGGGCGTCCGCAACTACGACGGCTCCTGGACCGAGTGGGGCAGCGCTGTCCGCGTCCCGATCGTGCAGGGCGCCGAGCCCGGCGAGGCCCCCGCGGCCCGCTGACGCGTCACGACGGAGGCCGGGAGCGCCGATCCGCCCGTCGACGGGCCGGATCCGGGCTCCCGGCCTCCGCTGCGACCGCCCGCCGCCCCTCCCCCGATGAGACACTGGACCGGATGACCGACACCACGCTCCCCGACGCTCTGCGCGACATCCGCGAGGAGTTCCTCGCCCTCGAGAAGCCGGAGCGCCTGCAGCTCCTGCTCGAGTTCTCGAACGAGCTCCCCGACCTGCCCGAGCGCTACCGCGACCACCCGGACCTCTTCGAGCGCGTGGAGGAGTGCCAGGCGCCCGTCTTCATCGTCGTCGATGTGGAGGGCGGGATCGTGCACCTGCACGCCACTGCTCCCCGCGAGGCGCCCACGACGCGCGGCTTCGCGTCGATCCTGGCGCAGGGCCTGGCCGGGCTCACCCCCGAGCAGGTGCTCGCCGTCCCCGACGACTTCCCGCAGACCATCGGCCTCTCGGAGGCGGTCTCGCCGCTGCGCCTGCGCGGCATGACCGCGCTGCTCGGCCGCACCAAGCGGCAGGTCCGCGCGCACCTGGCCGCATGATCCTCCGGCCGCTCGTCCCCGCCGGTCCGCCGATCGTGATCGGCGAGGAGGGCGCGCGAGCGGCGGTCGCTGACGCCTGGCGTCCCGACGAGGCGGTGCGCGTGCGCCTGAACATGATCGCGAGCGTCACCGGCTCCAGCACCGGCTCCGACGGCACCAGCGAGACGCTCACCAACCGCGTCGACCGCACGATCCTCGGAGTCGTCCGCGAGCAGGCCGACGTCGTCCTCGTCGGAGCCGCGAGCGTCCGCGCCGAGGGCTACCGCGTCCCCCGGCGGGTCCCGCTCGCCGTCGTCTCCGCCTCGGGCGATCTCACCGGGCACCGCCTGGAGCTGCAGGAGGGCTCCCGGGTCCTGCTGCTGGTGCCGGAGTCGCGCGGCGCGGTGGAGGGGCTCCCCGCCGGCGTCGAGGTGGTCCGGGTCCCGTCCTCCTCGGAGCGGATCGGCGTCGATGAGCTCCTGGAGGCTCTCGCCGGGCTCGGCCTGCACCGCGTCGTCTGCGAGGGCGGCGCCTCGCTCTCGGGCCAGTTCCTCGCCTCGGGCCGGGTCGACGAGCTGTGCCTCACCACCTCGCCGCGCGTGGTCCTCCCGGGCCTCCCGGTCGCGACGGGCACGGCCGTCGTCGACGACGCCTACGCCCTGACGCTGCTGGCCGCGGACGATTCCGGGGCCGTCTACGCCCGCTGGAGCCGCACGCGCTGAGAGCCGCCCACCCGGCGTGCCTCCGCGTCCCGGGCGCGTCGGAACCCTAGTCTGCGATCGTGCCCGAATTCCCAGCGTCGTCCCAGCTCCCTGAGGAGTTCCGGGTCGCGACGGAGTCGATCCGCGCCGCTGCCACGCGCGCCGAGCTCACCGTGTCCGAGATCGCCTCGCCGTCGGGTCTCGCGCCCTGGGCCCTCGCCCTGTCGGGCGACGTCGCGCCGCACGCGCACGGACGCGACTCCGAGCTGGGCACGGGGCGCTTCATCCTGCTCTACGACCCCGAGGAGCCCGAGCAGTGGGGCGGCCCCTTCCGTGTCGTCTGCTTCGCCCAGGCCCCGCTCGAGGTCGAGATCGGCACCGATCCGTTCCTCGCCGAGGTCGCCTGGTCCTGGCTCATCGACGCCCTCGGGGCGCGGGGCGCCTCCTATTCCGCCGCGTCCGGCACGGCGACCAAGGTGCTCTCCACCGGCTTCGGCGAGCTGGCCGCTCAGGGGGACGGTGCGCAGATCGAGATCCGCGCCTCCTGGAGCCCGGATGATGCGCAGCTCGCCGCTCACGTGGAAGGGTGGGGGGAGCTGTTGTGCATGCTCGCGGGTCTCCCGCCCGTATCGAGCGACGGTGTGACCCCGCTCGCCTTCCGACGGAACAACCGTGACTGATTACCGTGTCCTCTCCACGCCCGACGAGTTCCTCGCCGCGGTCGACGCCCTCGCCGCCGGCGAGGGCCCCGTCGCCGTCGACGCCGAGCGCGCCTCCGGCTTCACCTACTCGCAGCGCGCGTACCTGATCCAGGTCTACCGGCGCGGCGCCGGCGCGTTTCTCTTCGATCCCCCCGCCATCGGCCGGATGGACGCTCTGCAGGCGGTCATCGGCCAGGAGGAGTGGGTCCTCCACGCCGCCAGCCAGGATCTCGCCTGCCTGCGCGAGGTGGGCCTGGACCCGGTGCGGATCTTCGACACCGAGCTCGCCGCCCGGCTCCTCGGACTGCCCAAGGTGGGCCTCGGCGCCGTCGTCGAGGACCTCCTCGGCATCCACCTGGCCAAGGAGCACTCGGCCGCCGACTGGTCGACCCGCCCCCTCCCCCAGAGCTGGCTCGTCTACGCCGCGAAGGACGTGGAGCTCCTCGTCGACCTCCGCGACCGCATGGAGGAGATGCTCATCGCCGCGCGGAAGACGCGCATCGCCCGCGAGGAGTTCGAGGCGACGCTCGCGCGCGCCCCGAAGGCGGTCCCGCCGGACCCGTGGCGCCGCCTCTCCGGCATGCACTCGCTCCGCGGCCCGCGCCCCCTCGCCGTGGCGCGCGAGCTCTGGCTGGCCCGGGACGCGTTCGCCCGCGAGCGCGACATCGCTCCCGGCCGCCTGATCCCCGACTCCTCGATCATCGCGGTCGCCCGCAACATCCCGACCAGCATCGGCCAGCTCTCGGGCCGCCGCGACTTCACCGGCCGCGCCAGCCGCGGCGAGGTCGAGCGCTGGTGGGCCGCGATCGAGCGCGGGACGACGACCGAGGACCTGCCGAGCCCGACCCGCCCGGCCGCCGACACGCTCCCCCCTCCCCGCGCGTGGGGCGATCGCAACCCGGCCGCCGACGCGCGCCTGAAGGCGGGACGCGCCGTGGTCACCGAGATCGCCGAGCTGCTCTCGCTCCCGGTCGAGAACCTGCTCACGCCGGAGCTGCTGCGCCGGGTGGCCTGGAACCCGCCCGAGCCGTTGACCGCGGAGTCGGTCGCCGCGGAGCTCACCCGCGCCGGCGCCCGCGCCTGGCAGGTCGAGGCCACGTCGGGCTCGATCGCCACCGCGTTTGTCGAAGCGGCCCAAGCGCCGGCCGAGGGCACCGAAACCGCTTCGTAGGAAGCGGCAAAGGATTCCGGCTGCGCGGTGCCGGTTCCTACGATCGACGGCGACCGTGAGTTCCTGGGAGGCATTGTGGCCGAGAGATCCGAAGTCGTGTTCGTCGACGGAGTCCGTACTCCGTTCGGGCGTGCCGGCGAGAAGGGCATGTACTGGCAGACCCGAGCCGACGACCTCGTCGTCAAGGCGATGATCGGTCTGCTGGAGCGCAACGGCGCGCTGCCGAAGGAGCGGGTGGACGAGGTGGCGATCGCCGCCACCACCCAGCAGGGCGACCAGGGCCTGACCCTCGGCCGCACGGCGGCGCTACTCGCAGGGCTGCCGAAGTCGGTGCCCGGCTTCGCCATCGACCGCATGTGCGCCGGAGCGATGACCTCGGTCACCGCGACCGCGGGCGGCATCGCGTTCGGCGCCTACGACGTGGTCCTCGCCGGCGGCGTGGAGCACATGGGCCGGCACCCGATGGGCTTCGGCGCCGACCCCAACCCGCGCTTCCTCTCGGAGCGCCTCGTCGGCGAGGACGCGCTCAACATGGGCCGCACGGCGGAGCGGATCCACGACCGCTTCCCGCACCTGACGAAGGAGCGCGCCGACCACTACGCCCTGCGCAGCCAGCAGAAGCTCGCCGCTGCGTACGCCGCCGGCAGCATCCAGCCGGACCTCGTCCCCGTCGCCACGCGCAGCGGCGCGGGCTGGGGCCTCGCGACCGCCGATGAGGCACCGCGCCCCGAGACGACCCTCGAGGGCCTCGCGGGCCTGCGGACCCCGTTCCGCCCCCACGGCCGGGTGACCGCGGGCAACTCCTCCGGGCTCAACGACGGAGCGACGGTGTCGCTCCTGGCCAGCGCCGACGCCGCGCAGGAGCTGGGCCTGTCCGCGAAGATGCGGATGGTGAGCTTCGCGTACGCCGGCGTCGAGCCCGAGATCATGGGCATCGGCCCGGTCCCCTCGACCGAGAAGGCGCTCCGCAAGGCGGGCCTGGGCATCGAGGACATCGGGCTCTTCGAGCTCAACGAGGCGTTCGCCGTGCAGGTGCTCTCCTTCCTCGACCATTTCGGCCTCGATGACGACGACCCGCGCGTCAACGAGTACGGCGGAGCGATCGCGATCGGCCACCCGCTCGCCTCCTCCGGGGTCCGGCTGATGATCCAGCTGGCCCGGCAGTTCGAGTCGCACCCCGAGGTCCGCTACGGCGTGACGGCCCTCTGCGTCGGCCTCGGTCAGGGCGGCACGGTGATCTGGGAGAACCCGCACTACGACGGCAAGCGCGGACGACGGAAGGGACGCTGACCCATGCTCGAAGGATTCGAGAACCTCGTGGACCTCGCCGAGGGCGAGGTCGTCACCCACTCCTACGTCCGCGACGTGCCGCTGCCCAGCGGCCGCACGCTCGCCCTGATCACGCTCGACAACGACCGCGACCACACCCGCCCCAACACCTTCGGGCCGGCGTCGCTCTTCGAGCTGGCGGACGTCCTCCTCACGCAGAAGGAGCGCGCCTCGCGCGGCGAGATCCAGGCGGTCGGCATCACCGGCAAGCCGTTCATCCTCGCCGCGGGAGCCGACCTCAGCAAGGTCGGGGCCATCCCGAGCCGTGAGCTCGGCCGCCAGCTGGCGCGCCTGGGTCACCGCACGCTGGGGATGCTGGCCGAGCTGGGCGTGCCGTCCTTCGCCTTCATCAACGGCCTCGCCCTGGGCGGCGGCACCGAGATCGGCCTGAACGCCGACTACCGCACGGTCGACTCCTCCATCCCCGCGCTCGGGCTCCCCGAGGTCTTCCTCGGCATCATCCCCGGCTGGGGCGGCGCGTGGCTCCTGCCGAACCTGATCGGCGTCGAGAACGCCCTCAAGGTCGTGGTCGAGAACCCGCTCAAGAACAACCGCACGCTCAAGGGCCAGGAGGTGTTCGACCTCGGCATCGCCGACGCGATCTTCCCGCCCGCCGCCTTCCTCGAGGACTCGCTCCGCTGGGCCGACGGCGTGATCGGCGGCTCCGTGAAGGTGGAGCGGCCGAACGCGCCCGGCAAGCTGGAGCGGCTGGTCAAGTGGGACGTCGCGATCTCGATCGCGCGCAAGCAGCTGGAGTCGCGGATCGGCACGGTCGCGGCGTCTCCGTACCGCGCGCTGGAGCTGCTCAAGGCCGCGAAGAACACTACCCGCGAGGAGGGCTTCGCCGCCGAGGACGAGGCGCTGGCCGACCTGATCTCGGGCGACCAGTTCCGCGCGAGCATCTACGCGTTCGATCTGGTGCAGAAGCGCGCCAAGCGTCCCGCGGGAGCGCCCGACAGGGCGCTGGCCAAGCCCGTCACCAAGGTCGGGGTGGTCGGCGCGGGCCTCATGGCCTCGCAGTTCGCGCTGCTCTTCCTCCGCCGCCTCCAGGTGCCGGTGGTCATCACCGACCTCGACCAGGAGCGGGTCGACAAGGGCGTCGCGGGCATCCGCGCCGAGATAGACGCGCTGCTGGCGAAGGGACGCGTCTCCCCCGACGACGCGAACCGCCTCCGTGCGCTGATCACCGGCACGACCGACCGCTCCGACTTCGCCGACGCCGACTGGGTGATCGAGGCGGTCTTCGAGGAGCTGTCGGTGAAGCAGGACGTGTTCGCCGACATCGAGCGCTACGTCTCGCCCACGGCGGTGCTCGCGACCAACACCTCGTCCCTCTCCGTCGAGCGCATCGGCGAGCGGCTGGAGCACCCCGAGCGCCTCGTCGGCTTCCACTTCTTCAACCCGGTCGCGGTCATGCCGCTGATCGAGGTGGTCCGGACGCCGCACACCGACGACGAGACCCTCTCGACGGCGATGGTCACCGCCGCGAAGCTCAAGAAGAACGCCGTCATCACGCGCGACACCCCGGGCTTCGTGGTGAACCGCGTGCTGGCGAAGGTCCTGGGCGAGGCGATGCACGCGGTCGACACGGGCACACCCTTCGAGGTCGTCGAGCAGTCGCTGGCTCCGTTCGGCCTGCCGATGACCCCGTTCGAGCTGCTCGAGCTGGTGGGCCTCAAGGTCGGCGCGCACGTGCTCGACACCCACCACGCCGCGTTCCCCGACCGCTTCTTCGACAGCCCCAACCTGCACCGCCTCGCCGAGCTCGGCCGCGTCTTCGAGCGCGACGCGAAGGGGCGGGTGAAGGGCGTCGACAAGCGCGCGGTCGCGATCGTCGCCGGGGGCACGGAGCCGATGACGGCCGAGCAGCTGCGGCTGCGCGTCGAGACGGGTCTCGCGGACGAGGTCAAGCGGATGCTGGACGACGACGTCGTGCACGCCGCGGAGGACATCGACCTCTGCCTGATCCTCGGCGCGGGCTACCCGTTCCAGATGGGCGGGCTCACGCCCTACCTCGACCGGGTCGGCGCGAGCGAGCGGGCGTTCGGGGACACGTTCCACCACCCCGCGATCCGCGGCGTCGACTGACGCGGAGTGCAGTGACTCGGAAGAGGCGCCGGATCGAATCCGGCGCCTCTTCCGCGCGTCGCCTGAGGGACGGGTCCCGACGGCCGATCAGTCGCTGCGGGCGTCGTCCCGGGCCTCGACCTCGTCCGGGAGCGGGCGGGCGACCGGGATCTTGCTGCCCAGCACCTGCGCGACGACGTCGCGAGCGATGTGCTGGGGAGTGAGTCCGACGTCCTCGAGGATCTCCTCGCGCTTGGCGTGGTCGAGGAACTGGTCGGGCAGCCCGAGCTCGGTCACCGCGGTGTCCACGCCGGCCTCGCGCAGGTCCTGGCGGATGCGCGTGCCGATCCCGCCGACGCGCACCCCGTCCTCGATCGAGACGACGATGCGGTGCTCGCGGGCGAGCTCGATGATGCTGGTGGGCACGGGCACGACCCAGCGGGGGTCGACGACGGTGGCTCCGATGCCCTGGGCCGCGAGCCGCTGAGCGACCTCGAGACCCATAGCGGCCATCGGTCCGACCGTGACCAGCAGCACGTCCTTGCGCTCGGCGCGGGCGAGCACGTCGACCCCGTCGCCGAGGCGCTCGACGGCGTCGATCTCGTCGCCGACGCTCCCCTTCGAGAAGCGCACCACGGTCGGCGCGTCGATGACGCCCACGGCCTCGCGCAGCTCCTCGCGCAGGCGCACGGAGTCGCGCGGAGCGGCGAGGCGGATGTTCGGAACGACCTGCAGGATCGCCAGATCCCACATGCCGTGGTGGCTCGGACCGTCGGGCCCGGTGACTCCGGCGCGGTCCAGTACGAAGGTGACGCCCGCGCGGTGCAGTGCGACGTCCATCAAGACCTGGTCGAAGGCGCGGTTCACGAAGGTGGCGTACAGCGCGACGACCGGATGCAGCCCGCCGAAGGCGAGACCGGCGGCCGAGGTCACGGCGTGCTGCTCCGCGATGCCGACGTCGAAGACGCGCTCCGGGTACTTCTCCGCGAGGCGGTCGAGACCGACGGGCCGGAGCATGGCGGCCGTGATGCCGACGATCGTCGGGTCCTCGTCGGCCAGGGTGACGATCTCCTCGGCGAACACCGAGGTCCACGATCGGGCCCCGGCCGCGCTCAGCGGCTCGCCCGTCTCGGGGTCGATCTGCCCGACGGCGTGGAACTGGTCGGCGAGGTCGTGCACGGCCGGACCGAAGCCCTTGCCCTTCTGGGTGATCGCGTGGACGATGACCGGCTGGCCGTAGTCCTTCGCCTGCTGGAGGGCCTCCTCCATCGCCGTCAGGTCGTGTCCGTCGATCGGCCCCAGGTACTTGATGTCGAGGTTGGAGTAGAGCGCCTCGTTGTTGATGAAGCGGCTGAGGAAGCCGTGGAGCCCGCCGCGCACGCCGCGGTAGACGGCGGCGGCGGGGCCGCCCAGCCGCTCCGAGACGGCCCGGGAGCCGCGGTGCATCGTGCGGTAGGTCGGCCGCGTGCGGACGCCGTTGAGGAAGCGGGCCATGCCGCCGATGGTCGGGGCGTAGGAGCGCCCGTTGTCGTTGACCACGATGACCAGCCCGCGGGAGTTGTCGTCGCTGATGTTGTTCAGCGCCTCCCAGGTCATGCCGCCGGTGAGGGCGCCGTCGCCCACGACCGCGACGACGTGGCGGTCGGTCTGACCGGTCATCGTGAAGGCGCGGGAGATGCCGTCCGCCCAGGACAGCGAGCTGGAGGCGTGCGAGCTCTCGACGATGTCGTGCGGCGACTCCCTCCGCTGCGGGTAGCCGGCGAGGCCGCCGCGCTGCCGGAGCTTCGAGAAGTCCTGGCGACCGGTGAGCAGCTTGTGGACGTAGGACTGGTGTCCGGTGTCGAACACGATCGCGTCGTGCGGCGAGTCGAAGACCCGGTGGATCGCGATGGTCGTCTCGACGACGCCGAGGTTCGGGCCCAGGTGGCCGCCGGTCTTCGAGACCTCGCGCACGAGGAAGTCGCGGATCTCCTGCGCCAGCGTCTCGAGCTCGGCCGCGGTCAGGCGATCGAGATCGCGAGGACCGCCGATGGTCTCGAGAACAGCCATGCGCGCCGCCTTCCGGGGTCGTGAGCGAGGTGGGGACGTCTCCCGAGTCTACGCACGGGGCCCCCGGGAACGCGTGTGCGCCTCCCCCGCAGGGAAGGCGCACACGCTCTGCGGCTGATCTAGACGAGCGAGCGCAGCACGTACTGCAGGATGCCGCCGTTGCGGTAGTAGTCCGCCTCACCGGGGGTGTCGATGCGGACGACCGCGTCGAACTCGACGGTCCGCTTGCCCTCGGCCGAGTGCTCGGTCGGCTCGGCGACGACGTGGACCGTCTTGGGGGTGACGCCCTCGTTCAGCTCCTCGATGCCCGAGATGCTGATCGACTCGGTGCCGTCCAGGCCCAGCGACTCCCAGCTCTCGCCCGCGGGGAACTGCAGCGGGACGACGCCCATGCCGATGAGGTTCGAGCGGTGGATCCGCTCGAAGCTCTCGACGATGACCGCCTTGACGCCCAGCAGGCTCGTGCCCTTGGCCGCCCAGTCGCGCGACGAGCCGGAGCCGTACTCCTTGCCGCCCAGGATGACGAGCGGGGTGCCCTCGGCCTGGTAGTTCTGCGACGCGTCGTAGATGAACGACTGCGGGGCGTCCGGCTGCGTGAAGTCGCGGGTGTAGCCGCCCTCCACGCCGTCGAGCAGCTGGTTGCGCAGGCGGATGTTCGCGAACGTGCCGCGGATCATCACCTCGTGGTTGCCGCGGCGCGAGCCGTAGGAGTTGTAGTCCTTGCGGTCGATGCCGTGCTCGTCGAGGTAGCGGCCGGCGGGGCTGTCGGCCTTGATCGAGCCGGCGGGGCTGATGTGGTCGGTCGTGACGGAGTCGCCGAGCTTGGCGAGCACGCGGGCACCGGCGATGTCGGTGACCGGGGTCGTCTCCATCGTCATGCCGTCGAAGTACGGGGGCTTCCGCACGTAGGTCGACGACTCGTCCCACTCGAAGATCGAGCCCTCGGGGGTCTGCAGCGCGCGCCAGCGCTCGTCGCCGTCGAACACGCCCGCGTACTGCGTGTCGAACATCGACTTGTCGATCGACGAGTCGATCGTCGCCTGCACCTCGGCCGCGTCGGGCCAGATGTCCTTGAGGAACACGTCGTTGCCGTCGGAGTCGGTGCCGAGCGCGTCGACCTCGAAGTCGAAGTTCATCGAGCCGGCGAGCGCGTAGGCGATGACGAGCGGGGGGCTCGCCAGGTAGTTCATCTTCACGTCCGGGTTGATGCGGCCCTCGAAGTTGCGGTTGCCCGAGAGCACGGCGGTCACGGCGAGGTCGTTGTCCTGCACCGCGGCCGAGATCTCCTCGAGCAGCGGGCCGGAGTTGCCGATGCAGGTCGTGCAGCCGTAGCCGACCGTGTAGAAGCCGAGAGCCTCGAGCGACTCGGTCAGGCCGGCCTTCTCGTAGTAGTCGGTGACGACCTTCGACCCGGGTGCCAGCGTGGTCTTCACCCACGGCTTGGCCTTCAGGCCCTTCTGCGCTGCGTTGCGGGCCAGCAGGCCGGCCGCGAGCATGACGGAGGGGTTCGACGTGTTGGTGCAGGAGGTGATCGCCGCGATCGCGACGGCGCCGTGATCGATCGTGAAGGTCCCGCCCTCGCCGAGCTCGACCGTGGTCGGCTTGGAGGCGGTCGCCGGCGCGTGCGAGCGGTGGGTGTGCTCGTGGCTGCTGTGCTCGTCCTGCGGCTGCAGCTCTCCGGGGTCGGAGGCGGGGAACGACTCCGCGATGGTCAGGTCGACGATGTCGTGCGAGACGTCCGCGTAGTTGGTGAGATCCGACTCGAACTGCGTCTTGGCGGACGAGAGCTCGATCCGGTCCTGCGGGCGCTTCGGGCCGGCGATCGAGGGGACGACGGTGCCGAGGTCGAGCTCGAGGTACTCGCTGAAGACCGGCTCGACCGCGGGGTCGTGCCAGAGCTTCTGCAGCTTGGAGTACTGCTCGACGAGGGCGATCTGCTCGTCGCTGCGGCCGGTGAGGCGCAGGTAGTCGAGGGTCACGTCGTCGATGGGGAACATCGCGGCGGTGGAGCCGAATTCGGGGCTCATGTTGCCGATGGTGGCGCGGTTCGCGAGCGGCACCGCGGCGACACCGGCCCCGTAGAACTCGACGAACTTGCCGACCACGCCGTGCTTGCGCAGCATCTGCGTGATGGTGAGCACGACGTCCGTCGCGGTCACGCCGGTCGGGATCGAGCCGGTGAGCTTGAAGCCGACGACCTTCGGGATGAGCATCGAGACGGGCTGGCCGAGCATCGCGGCCTCGGCCTCGATGCCGCCGACGCCCCAGCCGAGCACGCCGAGGCCGTTGACCATCGTCGTGTGCGAGTCGGTGCCGACGCAGGTGTCGGGGTAGGCGCGCAGCGCGCCGCCCACCTCGCGGGTCATGGTGACGCGGGCCAGGTACTCGATGTTGACCTGGTGCACGATGCCGGTTCCGGGCGGGACGACCTTGAAGTCGTCGAAGGCGGTCTGGCCCCAGCGGAGGAACTGGTACCGCTCGCCGTTGCGCTCGTACTCGAGCTCGACGTTGCGCTCGAGCGCGTCCTCGGTGCCGAAGAGGTCGGCGATGACGGAGTGGTCGATGACCATCTCGGCGGGCGCGAGCGGGTTGATCCGGTTCGCGTCGCCGCCCAGGGCAGCGACGGCCTCGCGCATGGTGGCGAGGTCGACGATGCAGGGCACGCCGGTGAAGTCCTGCATGACCACGCGGGCCGGCGTGAACTGGATCTCGGTGTCGGGCTCCGACTCCGGGACCCACTCGCCGAGGGCGCGGATGTGGTCGGCGGTGATGTTCGCGCCGTCCTCCGTGCGGAGGAGGTTCTCGAGCAGCACCTTGAGGCTGAACGGGAGCTTCTCGTGACCGGGGACCCGGTCGATGCGGAACACCTCGTAGTCGGTCGAGCCGACCTTCAGGGTGTCTTTCGATCCAAAGCTGTCTACCGCGGACACGTCGCCCTCTCCTTCGCTGACTGCAGCGTCCGCCGACGGGCGGAGCCGCTCTCCGTCCTCATCTTGACGACCGCGCACAGCGGCCTGCCACCAAGGAGGACCTAACTCCTCGACGCCGAGGCGCCCGGTCGACCTCGCCGCGACGGCGTGGGGAGGCGAGCGCTATTTATCTCGACGTCGAGACAATTCTATGCACGATCCGGAGCATCGCCCGCATCGGCGCGCTCGCCGGCTCCGCGGTACTCGGCCCGGACGGCGAGCACGGTGAGCACCAGCAGCGGCGCGTACAGGGGCAGGCCCAGCGCCAGCTTCCAGATGCCCAGCGCCGTGGTGTCCTCGGCGAGGAACAGCGGGTACTGCACGGCCAGGCGCAGGAGGAAGAGCCCCGCCCACGCGAGGGTCAGGGCGACGAAGAGGCGGCGCTTGCGCCGATCGGACCGCCAGGCGGTGCCGTCCCCCATCAGGAAGCCGGCGGCGACGCCGATCAGGGGCCAGCGCACGAGGACGGAGAGGAGGAAGACGAGCCCGTAGACGAGGTTGGTGAGCAGCCCCAGGGCGAAGTTGTCGACGCCCCGCCCGGTGAACAGCGCCAGTGCGGCCGAGACCACCACGGCGAGCAGCCCGCCGACGGCCTGGATCACCGGCGTCCGGCCGAGCACCCGCGCCACCGTGAACGCCACGGCGAGCCCGACGGATGCGACCAGCGAGAGCACCAGCTCCGAGGTGACCGTGTAGAGCAGGACGAAGGCGATGCCGGGCACGACGGCCTCGAGGATCCCCCGGACGCCGCCCATGGTGCGCAGCAGCGCCTTCCCGTCGAACGGCTCGCCGTCGGCGACCGCGCCGAGTCCCGAGCGGCGGGCGGCCTGCGCGATCGCGTCGCCCACCTCGGGCCGGACCGGCTCCTCCGATCGGGCCGGGTCCTCGGGCCGCACCGGCTCCATGCCGGTCAGCTCGCGCTCTGCTGGGTCTGGCTGCCGGTCGGCACCTTCAGCGGGATCAGGTCGCGCGGAGGCATCGGGCCGCTGCCGCGGACCACGACGATGCTGCGGAAGAGCTCCTCGACCGAGGCGGCCGCCTGCTCGTCGACGGCTCCGGCTCCGGCGATCACGCCGCGGAGGAACCAGCGCGGACCGTCGACGCCGACGAACCGGGCGACGCGGGTCTGGCCGCCGGCGATCGGGAGCTCGGCGACGAGCTCCGGACCGAAGACGCCGTCGCGCTCCGTCGTCGATCCGCCCTGACGGCCGATCTGCTCGGCGATCTGGCCGCGGATCTCGTGCCAGAGGCCCGAGGAGCGCGGCGCGGAGAAGGGCTGCACCTGCAGCGTCGACCCTGCGTAGTCGAGGCCGACGGCGATGACGCGCTTGGTCCCCTCCTCGACCTCGAGGCGGATGTGCATGCCCTCGCGGGGAAGCACCTTCACCCCGCCGAGGTCGATGTAGGGGCGGACCGGGTTGGCCTCGCGCTCGTCCAGGGGCCCGGCCTCCGCGCGGTCCTCCGGCGCCGACTTCTCGAAGTCCTGCTGGACGGGCTCGGCGGCCTCGCCGGCCGTGGGCTGGATGTCGCTCATGCGCTCTCCTCGTGGATTCTGGTCTCCTGGGCGCCGGCGGCGTACCCGGTGGATCCGAAGCCGCCCGTGCCGCGGACCGACTCGGGAAGCTCGTCGACGGCCGTGAACCTCGCCTGGACGACGGGGACGATCACGAGCTGCGCGATCCGGTCCCCCGCCGAGACGCGGTACGTCTCGCGGCTGTCGGTGTTCAGCAGCGCCACCCGGATCTCGCCGCGGTAGCCCGCGTCGATCGTTCCGGGGGCGTTGACGACGGTGATGCCGTGCCTGAAGGCCAGCCCGCTGCGGGGGACGACGAAGCCGGCGTGGCCCTCCGGGAGGGCGACGGCCACCCCTGTGCCGACGGAGGCGCGCTCACCGGGGGCGAGCACCACGTCCTCCGTCGAGTGGAGATCGGCTCCCGCGTCGCCCGGACGGGCGTAGGAGGGGAGCCGGTCCGCGGTGATCGGGACGTCGACGGTTGCAGGCACGTGACGAGGGTAGACCAAACGTCTGATCCAATAGGGTCATGCCGTCCTACCGAGAGAGGCTGTGGCCCGCGCCCTGGCTCTTCGTCGCCACCGCCCTCGTGATCCCCGCCAGCATCCTGGTGTTCGCGCCCATCGACCTCGCGGTCGGGGTGATCGTCGCGGTCGTTCTGTACGCGGGCTGCGTGCTGTCGCTGCTGGCGCTCTCCCCCGTGATCGAGGTGGCGGAGGGGGAGCTGCGCGTCGGCCGCGCGCACATCCCGCTGGACCTCGTGGGCGAGCCGTCCTCCTACTCGGGGGACCAGGCGTTCGCCGAGCGCGGGACGCGCCTGGACGCGCGGGCGTACCTGGTCATCCGCGGCTGGGTTAAGGAGGTGGTGCGGGTCCCGATCGAGGATCCGGCCGACCCGACGCCGTACTGGCTGGTCTCCACTCGCCGCCCGGACGACATCGTCGCCGCGATCCGGGGATCACGGCGACGGAGCGGTCGTCCTTCGGAGCCGGGAGGCGCTTAAGCGGCGCACTCCAGGCAGATCGGTCCGAGCTTCTCCTCGTGGTCGATCTGCGAGCGGTGCTTCACGAGGAAGCAGCTCACGCACGTGAACTCGTCCGCCTGAGGCGGAAGGACCACGACGTCCAGATCGAGGTCGGACAGATCGGCACCGGGCAGTTCGAATCCGCCCGGGTTGTCGGCGTCATCGACGTCGACGACTCCGGACATCTTGTCGGGGACTCGCTCCTTCAGGGCCTCGATCGACTCGGAGTCGTCATCGGTCTTGCGGGGGGCGTCGTAGTCCGTAGCCATTCCCATCCACTTCTTATTTCTGCTGTTCAACAAATCGGCGGGGTCAGTGTGCATCACGACGCATCGATTCGCAAACCACCTCGAACGGCTCTTGACACCCGCTCGCCCCGCCTCCTTCCGCACCAACTTTCGACCCGCCCGGGGTATTCCCGGCCGATCGCCCGGGCGCGTGGCATCCTTGCCCGGTCCGCGTCCAGAAGGAGGGTCCCCACGATGATGGAACTGAAGGTGATCGGCGTCGAGGGCGGATCGCTCGTCCTCGTGTCCGAGGGTGGCGAGCGCTTCTCGGTCCGCATCGACGAGACGCTGCAGAGCCAGCTGCGGCCGCGGGTCCACACCCTCCCGCCGCGCGAGAAGCGCGTCTCCCCCCGCGAGATCCAGGCCCACATCCGCTCCGGGCTCTCCGCCGAGGAGGTCGCCGAGCTCACGGGCGCCGACCTGGGCTACGTCCAGCGCTTCGAGGGACCCGTCACGGCCGAGCGCGAGCACATCGTCGCGTCCGCTCTCGCCGTGCGCGTCTACACGACCACCGACCCCGATCCCCTCGAGGAGGGCACGCCCTTCGGCGACGTCATCCGCGACCGCCTCGCGTCGCTCGGCGCCGAGGGCGAGCAGTGGTCGAGCTGGAAGGAGGAGGAGGGCTGGGTCGTCAAGCTCCTCTTCCGCTCCGACGAGATCGACCACGACGCCCGCTGGCGCTTCGACCCGCGGAAGGCGCTGCTGTCGCCGCTGACCTCCGAGGCGATCACGCTCTCGCAGCAGGGCGAGATCCGGCCGACCCTCATCCCGCGCCTGCGCGCCGTCATCCCCGCCGCCGTCGACGAGCTCGCCACGCGCTTCGACACGGAGTCCGCGGAGGCGCCGAGCCGCTCCGCCCGGGCCGACCACCCCACCGCCGGCCGCCCCGCCGCGATGCCGCACGCCCGGCCGGCCGCCGTCCGCCCCTCCGACACGGAACCGCAGCCGGCCCTCTCCGAGACCCCGCGCCCGATCTCGACGCTCCCCCGCCCCGTCACGAGCACGACGGAGCAGCGCGAGCGCAACCTCAACGACACCGCCGACCTGCTCGACGCCCTGCGGCGGCGCCGGGGCGAGCGCGATCACGCCTCGAGCCTCCGCGTCCGCGAGGAGCCGGAGCCCGAGGCCGAGGCCGCTCCTCCCGTCGAGAAGGCACCTGAGCCGCCGCGCACCGCTCCCCCGGTCCCCGAGCAGCCGTCGGGCGTGCGCGGGAGCCTCCGCAGGGGGCGGGCGTCGATGCCGAGCTGGGACGAGATCGTCTTCGGAGCGCGCAGCGACGACTGACCCTCAACCGGCGCGGCTCCGCCGGAGTGGACGGTGCCCCCGTCCCCTCGGCCCGGCTCAGGCCAGCGCGCCGAAGCGGAGGAGCGGCACCTGCGTCTCCTCCGGCGTGAGCGACCCGTGCTGCCCGATCATCGAGCGGCCGGAGGAGTCGTCCGCCGCGTAGTAGGCGATGGTCCTCCGTGCCGCGACGAACACGTCGCCCATCCGCTCGGCCGCCGCCGGCGAGACCTCGCCGAACCAGCCGCTCGCAGCGACCCCGTCGCGTGTCGCGATCCAGGCGCGTGCGCCCTCCGCCTCGAGCCAGCGCCGCGCCACCTCGTCGGGGTCCACACCCGGCTCGAGGTGCAGCTGCAGGCAGCGGGGCTCTCCGCCGAGGTGCCGGACGCCCTCGAGCAGCGGTCCCCGCTCGACGAGCACGTGCGAGGACGCCGGAACGTCCACGATGCCGTGGTCGGCGGTGACCAGCACGCTCTCGCGGGCGGAGAGCCCGCGGACCGCTCCGCCGACCTCCCCGTCCAGGAGCTCGAGCGCTGCCGTCCACTCCGGCGACTCCCAGCCGCGCGCGTGCGCCACCTGGTCGAGCTCGGGGACGTAGAGGTACACGAGCTGCCGGCCGCCCTCGTCGAGCAGGGCGCGCGCCGCCGTGAAGCGCTCGGCGACGCCGCCGGCGGAGTGGTACTCGGCGCCGCGCAGGATCGCCCGCGTGAGACCGGAGCGGGCGTACCGCGCGGGGCCGATCACTCCGGCCCGGACACCGGCGGCCGAGGCCTGCTCGAAGACCGTGGGGTGGGGCTGCCACGTCTCGGGCACCATGCCCTCGTCCCAGCCGGAGAGCTGGTTGACCAGGCGGTCGGAGGCGCGGTCGAGCACGCGGTAGCCGACCATCCCGTGCCCGCCCGGGCGCAGGCCCGTCGTCAGGCTCGCCAGGGCCGCCGCGGTGGTCGTCGGGAAGCCCGAGACGAGCGTGGTGCCGCGGTTGAGGGCCGGAGCGAGTGTGCGCGAGTGGCCCCCGCGCTGGCGGAGGTTCGCGGCACCCAGGCCGTCGACGAGGACGACCACGATCCGCTCGACGCGGGGCGAGCCGAAGAGGCCGGGGCGGCCCAGGAGCGCGTCGAGGGCGCCCGGCAGGACGTCGGCGAGGCTCCGCCGCCCGTCGGGGGCTGGCGGTAGCATGTGGGTCATCGCGCCCAGTTTCGCACAGCGCCGCCGTCCCCGCCGGGCCGGTGCAGCGGAGCGTCCGCGTGAACGGGAGGGCCGGTCCCGTCCGCGAGGCGCCGTCTCCGCTCCGCCCGTCCCGTCGAGCGTCGCAGGGCGGTGCAGTCCCCCGCCGCCGTCCCGCGCCCGCCACCGAATCGAGTCATGAACGCTGCAGCCCCCTCCTCCGGATCCTCGCTCACCGAGCGCATCGAGGACGTCGACGTCTCGGCCGAGATGGAGGGGTCCTTCCTCGAGTACGCGTACTCGGTCATCTACTCGCGGGCCCTGCCCGACGCCCGCGACGGCCTCAAGCCGGTGCAGCGCCGGATCCTCTACATGATGAGCGAGATGGGGCTGCGGCCCGATCACGGCCACGTGAAGTCGGCCCGCGTGGTCGGCGAGGTGATGGGCAAGCTGCACCCGCACGGCGACGCCTCGATCTACGACTCGCTCGTCCGCCTCGCCCAGCCGTTCACGATGAGGGTCGCCCTCGTCGACGGGCACGGCAACTTCGGCTCCCTCGACGACGGCCCGGCCGCGGCCCGCTACACCGAGGCCCGCCTCGCCCCGGCCGCCACGGCCATGACCGAGCACCTCGGCGAGGACGTCGTCGACTTCGTCCCGAACTACGACAACTCGCACGACCAGCCCGAGGTCCTCCCCTCCGCGTTCCCGAACCTGCTGGTCAACGGGGCCAGCGGCATCGCCGTCGGCATGGCGACGAACATGGCGCCCCACAACCTCGTGGAGGTGATCGGGGCGGCCCGGCACCTGATCGCCCATCCCGACGCGTCCCTGGACGACCTGATGTCGTTCGTCCCCGGACCGGACTTCCCGAGCGGTGGCACGATCGTCGGCCTCGCCGGCGTGCGCGACGCCTACGCGACCGGCCGGGGCGGCTTCAAGACCCGCGCCCGCGTCTCGGTCGAGAGCATCACCGCGCGCAAGTCCGGCCTGGTCGTCACCGAGCTGCCCTACCTCGTCGGCGCCGAGAAGGTCATCGACAAGATCAAGGACGGCGTCCAGAACAAGAAGCTCAGCGGCATCTCGGACGTCACCGACCTGACGGACCGGGACAACGGCCTCCGGCTCGTCATCGGGATCAAGACCGGCTTCAGCCCGGAGGCCGTCCTCGAGCAGCTCTACCGCTACACGCCCCTCGAGGACGCGTTCTCGATCAACAACGTCGCGCTGGTCGACGGCGGCCCGCGCACCCTCGGCCTGAAGGAGCTGCTGCAGGTCTACATCGGCCACCGGGTGCAGGTCGTCACCCGGCGGACCCGCTACCGACTGCGCAAGCGCCAGGAGCGGCTGCACCTGGTCGAGGGCCTGCTCATCGCGATCCTCGACATCGACGAGGTCATCCAGCTGATCCGCGGGAGCGACGACACCGCGGCGGCGCGGGCCCGGCTGATCGAGGTCTTCGACCTCAGCACCCTGCAGGCCGACTACATCCTCGAGCTCCAGCTCCGCCGCCTCACGAAGTTCTCGCGCATCGAGCTCGAGACCGAGCGCGACACCCTCCTCGCCGAGATCGCCGAGCTCGAGGCCCTCCTCGCCAGCCGCTCACGGATCGACGAGCTGGTCTCGGACGAGCTCGACGAGGTCGCCCAGCGCCTCGGGACCCCGCGGCGCACCCTGCTCACCGAGGCGCGTCCCTCCGTCGCCACCACCGGGCGGAAGGCCGCCGCGGTGCTCGAGATCGCGGACGTGCCCTGCCGGGTGCTGCTGAGCACCACCGGCCGCATGGTGCGGGTCGACCGCGACCCCGAGGCCGCTCCCCACCCCGAGCGCGCCACGCGCCGCTCGAAGCACGACGCCGTCCTCAGCGTGCTCGACACGACCAGCCGGACGGAGATCGGCGCGGTCACCAGCGCCGGTCGGCTCCTCCGCTTCTCGCCGGTCGACGTGCCCGCCGTCCCCTCCTCCTCGGTGCAGCTGGGCGCGGGCGTGCGCATGAGCGACTACCTCCCGCACCTGGCGAAGGACGAGCGGGTGCTCGCGCTCGTCGCCCTCGACGACGAGCGGCCGATCGCGCTCGGCACCCAGCAGGGCGTCGTCAAGCGCGTCGCGCCGGGCGAGCTGCCCAACCGCCCGGACATCGAGCTCATCGCCCTGAAGCCGAAGGACGCCGTCGTGGGCGCGGCCGCGTCGGCGGAGGAGGACGAGCTGGTCTTCGTCACCGGCGAGGCCCAGCTGCTGCGCTTCCCCGCGTCCGCCGTCCGCCCTCAGGGCCGGACCGCCGCGGGGATGGCCGGGGTCAAGCTGGCCGAGACCGACGACGTCGTGCACTTCGCCGTCGTCGCCGCCGAGGACCGGGACGAGGCCGTCGTCGCGACGGTCGCCGTCGACAGCTGGGCCCTCTCGGGGACCGACACCGGCAGTGCGAAGGTCTCGCCGTTCTCGGAGTTCCCCGCCAAGGGCAGGGCCACCGGCGGAGTCCGCGCGCAGCGCTTCCTCAAGGGAGAGACCGCCCTCGGAGTGGCGTGGGTCGGCCCCGGTCCCGCGCACGCGCTCGAGGCCGACGGCTCGGTCGCCGCGCTGCCCGACTCCGGGATGAAGCGCGACGGCTCCGGCGTGGCGCTCGCGGCGCCGATCGCGACGATCGGAGCGGCGCCCGAGGTGTTCTGAGCCCCGCGGCTCAGACGTCGATGCGGTCCCGCGACAGCGACTCGGACCCGCGGACGATGAACTCCTTGCGGGGTGCCACGTCGTTGCCCATCAGCAGCTCGAACACCCGGCCGGCGTTCTCCGCGTCGGCGACCCGCACCCGGCGGAGGGTGCGGCGGGAGCGGTCCATGGTCGTCGTGGCCAGCTGGTCCGCGTCCATCTCGCCGAGCCCCTTGTAGCGCTGGATCGGGTCCTGGTAGCGGCGGCCCGCCTTGCCGAGGGCCGCGAGCACGCTCTGCAGCTCCTTCTCGGAGTAGGTGTAGATCGTCTCGTTCGGCTTCTTCCCCGCGTTCATCACCACGAGCCGATGCAGCGGAGGCACGGCGGCGAAGACGCGCCCCGCCTCGACGAGCGGCCGCATGTAGCGGAAGAAGAGCGTGAGCAGCAGGGTGCGGATGTGGGCGCCGTCGACATCGGCGTCGCTCATCAGGATGATCTTCCCGTAGCGGGCGGCCGAGAGGTCGAAGGAGCGGCCGGAGCCGGCTCCGATCACCTGGATCATCGAGGCGCACTCGGCGTTCGAGAGCATGTCGGCGATGCTCGCCTTCTGCGTGTTGAGGATCTTCCCCCGGATCGGCAGCAGGGCCTGGTACTCGCTGTTGCGGGCGAGCTTGGCGGTGCCGAGGGCGGAGTCGCCCTCGACGATGAAGAGCTCGCTGTTCTCGACGTCGCTGCTGCGGCAGTCGACCAGCTTCGCCGGAAGGGAGGAGGACTCCAGCGCGTTCTTGCGGCGCTGCGTCTCCTTGTGCGCGCGGGCCGAGATCCGCGACTTCATCTCGGCGACGACCTTCTCGAGGAGCTGGGAGGTCTGCGCCTTGTCCTCGCGGCGCGTCGAGGAGAACACCGCGCCCAGCGTCGAGGCGATGGTGGAGGCGACGATCGCGCGGACGGCGGGCGTGCCCAGCACCTCCTTCGTCTGGCCTTCGAACTGCGGCTCAGGGAGCCGCACGGTCAGCACGGCGCTGAGCCCGGCGAGGACGTCGTCCTTCTCGAGCTTGTCCGAGCCGACCTTGAGGCGGCGGGCGTTCGCCTCCACCTGGGAGCGGAGCAGCTTCAGCAGGCCCTGCTCGAAGCCGGTCTGGTGCGTCCCGCCCTTGGGCGTCGAGATGATGTTCACGAAACTGCGCATCACCGTCTCGTAGCCGGTGCCCCAGCGCAGGGCGATGTCGACCTCGCAGGTGCGCTCCACCTCGGTGGGCACCATGGCGCCGCCGGGGGTCAGCACCGGCACGGTCTCGGTGAAGGTGCCGGAGCCGGTGAGGCGCAGCACCTCGGTCACGGGGGCGTCGGGGGCGAGGAACTCGACGAACTCCGAGATGCCGCCGTCGTAGCGGAACATCTCGGCGCGGCGCTCGTCCGCCCGGTCGTCGACGATCTCGATCGTCAGGCCGGGGACGAGGAACGCGGTCTGCCGGGCACGCGTCACCAGGTCGTCCGTCTGGAACGAGGCGCCCTTCGTGAAGATCTGGCGGTCGGCCCAGTAGCGCACGCGCGTTCCGGTGACGCCCTTGGCGACCTTCCCGACGACCGTCAGCTCCGACCCGTTCTCGAACGGCGTGAACGGAGCGTCGGGGGTGGGCTCGCCCGCGTCGGCGAAGCGCCCGGGCTCCCCCCGGTGGAACGACATCCGGTAGGTGCGGCCGTTGCGGTCGACCTCGACGTCGAGGCGCTCCGAGAGCGCGTTGACCACGGAGGCGCCGACGCCGTGCAGACCGCCGGACGCCGCGTAGGACCCGGAGCCGAACTTGCCGCCCGCGTGCAGCTTCGTGAACACGACCTCGACTCCGGAGAGCCCCGTCTTCGGCTCGATGTCGACCGGGATCCCGCGCGCGCGGTCGCGCACCTCGACGCTGCCGTCGGCGTGCAGGAGCACGCTGATCTCGGTCCCGTGCCCGGCCAGCGCCTCGTCGACGGAGTTGTCGATGACCTCCCAGAGGCAGTGCATGAGGCCGCGCGAGTCGGTCGATCCGATGTACATGCCGGGCCGCTTCCGGACCGCCTCGAGACCCTCGAGGACGGAGAGGTGGCGGGCGTTGTAGTCGGTGGAGGCCATCCGCCCAGTCTACTTTCGGGAACCGCTCCGGCCGCGGTGGCGCGGCACCCGACGACAGCACGATGGCCGCTCGGCGCGGGGCCCCTACGCGCAGAGCGAAATGCCGACCGATCGACTCCGTGCGGAAACAATCGCGTGCTTGGATGGGTTCCACTAAGCAGAGATCGAAGAACGAGTGCAGGAGGCCAAGTCATGTCGACCACAGCAACCCAGAACGGCGTGGACGAGCTCGCCGGTGCCCACCAGCTCTCCGCCGCCGACCGCTGCGACAGCTGCGGTGCCCAGGCGTACATCCGAGTGGTCGTGAACAACGGAGAACTGCTGTTCTGCGCGCACCACGGGAAGAAGTACCAGGAGAAGCTCTCCAGCATCGCCCAGAGCTGGCACGACGAGTCCGCCCGGCTCTTCGAGGAGCAGCGCCCCTAGCGCGTCCCCGATCAGCCCGGACGGCGCGTCAGCGCCCTACCGACCGACACCGAGCCGCTTCGCGATCACTTCGCGAGCGGCTCGTGCCGTTTCATCGACCAGGCGGAGACGCTCGTCCGACGGGGAGTAGGCGTCGCCGAGGGCGCGCCGCAGGATCGCGTCCGCGAGCGAGGGGTTCTTCGCGAGGACGGGGCCGTGCAGGTGCGTGCCCAGAAGGCCTCCTACCGCGTAGCCCTCGTGGCCGGCGCCGTCGCCGGTGCCGTGCAGCACTCGGCCGACCGCGTGCTCGAGCGGGATCCCGGTCATCCGGCGCTCGTGGTTCTCGAAGCCGACGAGGACGCCGCCCGGCGTCTCGACGAGGAGGTCGTCGGTCGCGCGCTCGCCCGTGACCGAGTCTCCGGGGAACAGTCCGATCCCCCGGGCTCCGCCCGCGGCCGTGCTGATCGAACCGGCCAGCATCTCCCAGCCGGCTCCGACCGCGACCACCTGAGTGCCCTGGTCGACCCAGGCCCGCAGCGTCGGCGCGATCTCGTGGAGGAGTGCCAGGACGCCCGGGAGGTCCTCGTCCGCTCCCGTCCCGGCGACCAGGACGTCCGGACGGACCTCGGCGTCGGAGGCGGTCACCAGCGGCACCACCTCCGCCTCGACGCCCGACCAGCGCGCCCGAGCCGCGAGGACCCGGGCGTTCGCCGCGTCGCCGTTGCTGTCCAGGACGTCGGGAGCGAGCACGGCGATGCGGAGGGTGGTCACGCGGTCTCCTCGCGGTTGGTGACGAGCTGCAGGTGCGCACGGGTGCGGCGCATCGAATCGGCCGAGAAGACGATGGTCTTCCGGCCGGAGGCGGGGGTCGGCAGAGCGAGGAACGCGTCGAGCGCGCGACCCAGGTCCTCGTCGACGGAGTCGACGCGCACGCCGTCGTAGCGAAGGTGCAGCGCCGCCTCGTGCGCCTTCGACCCCGAGACGACACGGACGTGCCCGAGCACGGAGGTGTCCACGGGCCAGAAGTAGGAGGGGTCTCGGACGTCGGAGCCGATCGCGAGCATGATCTGCTCGGTCCCCTCGGGGATCTCCGCGATGTTCAGGCGGTAGCTCGCCGGGTTCTGAACCAGGACGAACTCGACCTCGTGGCCGCGCACGGTGACGATCTCGCCCCGCCCGAAGACGGGGTCGATGCTCGAGAGCGCGGAGGCGGCGAGGGCCGGGTCGAAGCGCTCGGCGAGCACGGCGCGGGCCGTGGAGACGGCCGCCGCGGCGTCGACCGCGTAGTGGACGCCCCGCGCGGGGAGCCGGACCTCGAGCGGGTCGCCGTCGCTGACGATGCGCGCGGCCGCTCCCGTCGTGCTCTCGACGACGGTGGTGGCACGGTCGGTCCCGGCCTCCGCCTCCGCGGCGTAGCCGAGACCGCCGGACGCGGAGTCGCGGACGGAGGAGGAGACGCCGTACCAGCGGATCCGCTCGTCGGGGAGGGAGGTCGCGACATCGGCGACGTGGCGGTCGTCGGCGTTCAGCACGACGGGACCGGTCGCGCGGGAGGCGATGGTGCCGAGCATCCGGGCGACCATGGCCGGATCGAAGAAGCGGTCGATCTGGTCGACCACCACGTTCGTCAGCAGGACGACGCGGGGGCGCATCCGGGGCGCGAGGCGCGCGCCGTGACCCTCGTCCATCTCGAGGACGGCGATGTCGGCGTCGATCCGTCCGCGGAGGTCCGCCCGCTCCAGGAGCGCGGAGGTCAGCCCCTGGGCGATGTTGGCCGTCGACGGGTTGGTGAAGACCCGGAGCCCGTGCGCGCGGAGCACCGCGACCAGCATCTTGGTCGTGGTCGACTTGCCCGCCGATCCCGTGACGACCACGAGGCCGTCCCGGAACCCGTCGAGCACCGCGGGCAGGAATCCGGGCGCGACGCGGTTCACTACGAGTCCGGGCACGGCGGATCCCCCGCCGGGCTTCCGGACCCGCGCGGCGAACCGGGCGGCCCTCCCTAGGAGGACCGCCGGCGCGTAGCGGATCACCGGCCTACTCGAGGTAGTCGCGGAGCGACTGCGAGCGGGACGGGTGGCGGAGCTTGGCCATCGTCTTGGACTCGATCTGGCGGATGCGCTCGCGCGTCACGCCGAAGGTGTCGCCGATCTGGTCGAGCGTCTTCGGCATGCCGTCGCCGAGGCCGAAGCGCATGCGGATCACGCCGGCCTCGCGCTCCGAGAGCGAGTCGAGCAGCGACTCCAGCTGCTTCTGCAGCATGGTGAAGCCCACGGCGTCGGCCGGGACGACCGCCTCGGTGTCCTCGATGAGGTCGCCGAACTCGCTGTCGCCGTCCTCGCCCAGGGGCGTGTGCAGCGAGATCGGCTCGCGCCCGTACTTCTGCACCTCGATGACCTTCTCAGGGGTCATGTCGAGCTCGCGCGAGAGCTCCTCGGGCGTGGGCTCGCGGCCCAGGTCCTGGAGCATCTGGCGCTGCACGCGGGCCAGCTTGTTGATGACCTCGACCATGTGCACCGGGATGCGGATGGTGCGGGCCTGGTCGGCCATCGCGCGGGTGATCGCCTGGCGGATCCACCACGTGGCGTAGGTCGAGAACTTGAAGCCCTTGGTGTAGTCGAACTTCTCGACCGCACGGATGAGGCCCAGGTTGCCCTCCTGGATGAGGTCGAGGAACTGCATCCCGCGACCGGTGTAGCGCTTCGCGAGGCTGACGACGAGCCGGAGGTTCGCTCCGAGCAGGTGGCTCTTCGCGCGCTGGCCGTCCTTCGCGACCCAGCGCAGCTCGCGGACGAGCTCCGGGCTGAGGTCGGTCGAGTTGGCGAGCTTGTCCTCGGCGAACAGGCCGGCCTCGATGCGCATCGCGAGCTCGACCTCCTCGGCCGCGTTCAGGAGCGCGACCTTGCCGATCTGCTTCAGGTAGTCCTTGACCGGGTCGGCGGTGGCACCGGTGATCGCGGTCGAGTAGACCGGGACCTCGTCGTCCTCTCCGCCGAACGACAGGACGAGCGCACCGCTCGGGAGCGGCTCGGCCGGAGCGGCGACGGCAGCGGCGGCCGGGGCCTCCGGCGTCTCCGCGTCGTCCTTGGCGTCGGTCTCGGTGTCCTCGGCGACGACCTCGGTCTCCTCCTCCTCCGCCGCCTCGTCGGGCTCGACGGCGTCGGTCGGCTCCTCCTCGGTGTCGGCGGGAGCGGCGGCCTTGGTCGTGGCGCGCGAGCGGGTCGTCTTGGCCGCGGTGGTCTTGGCCGCCGTGGTCTTCGCCGCGGGCTTGCGCGTCGCGGGCTTCTTGGTGGTCGTCGTCACGTCGTCGTCGACGGCGTCGAGCGTTGCGGTCTTGGTAGCTCTGGTGGCCATGGCGGCACCTCTCCATCCGTTGCGTCCCGGGGGCGGGCGGCGCGGGAAGGCGTCGTCCGTCGGTGGGCATTACGAGGACCCATGTCAAGTCGAGGACGTCGCACGCCCGACGTGGGCCTGGTGCTCCTCGACCCGAACGGGTCCTATTGACAATTATTGCACGTCTGAGTAGTGCAGCCGTGCGGTGCGGTGCGAGTGGGGCTCGATCCGGCGGGATCCGGGCCGTTCCGCTGGGACATCGCGTCTGCAGAAGGACGGATCGACGGGGACGACCGTCAGCGCCCCGCGCGGCCGCGGCGCATCCGGTCACTCAGTGCAACCCAGAGAGGGGCCACGGTTATTCCCTCGTCCTCGGCCAGGCGGCGGCGGGTCCGGCGGCGCGCGACGACGAGTCCGACGACTCCGGCGCCGACCACCACGTACTGCACGCACCACGCCAGGCGGAAGTGCTCGAGCGAGTAGGTCTGCTCCGAGGAGGCACCGGGACCGGCCAGTGCGTCGAGGATCAGGCCGATCGCGAACATCATCGTGAAGCTGGCCAGGAACCCGCCCACGTTCACGACTCCGTTCGCCGCGCCGAGGCTCCGCGAGGGGTTGAACGTGCGGGCGAAGTCGAACCCGATCATGGAGCCGGGGCCGCCCGCTCCGACGACGATCAGGAGCAGCACCACGAGCCAGTACGGCGGGACGCCTGGCCAGAGCAGCACGACGGTCCAGGCGACCGCCATCGCCGAGACGATCCCGAGCACGAGGTTGCTGCGGCGCATGGGGTGGCGAGCGGTCAGGACGCCGAGCACCGGCCCGACGACGATCCCCGCGATCACGACGATCGTGAGGGTCGGCGCGGCGACGGTCGGCGGCAGGCCGATCGCGTAGACGAGGAAGGGGTAGCCCCAGAGCAGCGTGAACACCGTGCCGGAGGACTGCGTGACGAAGTGCGACCAGAAGCCGAGCTGCGTCCCCGGCCGGCGCAGGCTCACTCCGAGCTGCGCGATCGTCGCCCGGAGCGTCGGAGGCACCACCGTGATCGGCTCGGTGCGCGGCGGGACGTCGGCGACCAGGAGGAGCACGCCGAGGAAGGACACGGCCCCGAGGCCGGCGGCGCTGAGGAACGCGGGCTCCCAGCCGAACGTGTGGAGGATCGCCGCGAACGGGAGTGCGGAGAGGATCTGGCCCACCTGGCCGATGTTGCCGATCCACTGCGAGAGCTGAGGAACGATCGGTCCGCTGAACCAGGTCACCGTGAGGCGGATCACGGAGGTGAAGATCGCGGCGTCCCCGGCTCCCAGCAGGATCCGCCCGACGATCGCGACGCCGATGCCCGGCGCGATCGCGACCACGACCTGGCCCGCCATCATCAGGGCCGTGCCCGAGAGGATCAGGGTCCGCGGGCCGAACCGGTCGATGAGAATCCCGACCGGGATCTGCATCCCGGCGTAGACGATCAGCTGGACGACGGCGAGCGACGAGAGGACGGCGGCGGCCACCCCGAACCGCTCCGCGGCGTCCACTCCTGCGACGCCCAGCGTCGTGCGGTCCAGGACCGCGACCAGGTAGGCGAACGCTCCGGCACCGAAGACGAACCAGGCTCGACGATCACGCACTCGTCCGATCCTACGGCCGCTCAGGAGGCGGTGGGCTCCTCGCCCGGGCGGCGGATCGCGAGGAACTTCTCGAGCTCGGCGGCGATCGCGTCGGCGCTGGGCACGAAGCCGTCCTCGTCGGTGAGCGGCGAGCGGAGGCTCGTCCCCTCCATGTAGGTGTCGTGCCGCGCCTCGAGGGCCGAGACCAGCTTCTGCAGCTCGTCGTTGCCGCCGACCTGCTCGTCGACCTTGCCGAGGAACTCCCGCCCGCTCTCGCGCAGGCGGTCCGTCGGGAAGATGAGGCCGGTCGACGCCGAGATGCTCTCGAGCGCCGCGACCGCCGCCTGCGGGTACTCGGTGTCCGACAGGTAGTGCGGGATGAGCAGCGCGAAGCCGACCACGGTCAGACCGCGCTCGTAGAGGCGCAGCTCGAGCAGGTGGAGGACGTTCGAGGGCACCTGCGTGTGCGGCTTCCAGACCGACATCGCCTCGATCAGGTCCTCGCGGTTCCCGCTCACGGTGACGCCGACGGGCCGGGTGTGCGGCACGGGCATCGGGATCGCCTGGACCCACGTGGTCGAGGCGACGTCGAGCCGCTCGAGGAGGGAGACCACCGCGCGGGTGAACCGCTCCCACTGGAAGTCGGGCTCGAAGCCGGTGAGCAGGAGGAACGGCTGGTGCAGCTCGTCGTGCGCGAGCGAGAGCCGGAGCATCGCCGGACGGTAGTCCGCCAGGTGGTCCTGGTCGAACGTGATGATGGGGCGGCGGGCCCGGTAGTCGAGCAGCTGATCCTGGTCGAAGACCGCGACCTCGCGGTGCTCGAGGGTCTCGAAGAGGTACTCCCCCAGCTGCCCCACCGCTCCCCCGGCGTCGGCCGAGCCCGTCAGGCCCGCGACGAGGTGCAGCCCGCGCGGGATCTCGGAGAGGTCGCCCTCGATCTCGAACAGGTCTTCCGGATCCAGCATGCGTCCAGTCTAAACGGGGGTCCCGGCGCCCCGGCCGGGTCCGCTGAGCCCTCAGCGAACAGCGCCTAGCATTGCCGCCATGCCCCTCTCCTCTCTCGAGTACTCGACCGTTCCCGCCTCCGACATCGACACCGACGCCCTCGTCCTCGGCGTCGCCCCGGGACCCGACGGTCCCCGGCTCGTCGGCGCGGAGGGCTTCGAGGAGCTGGCCCCCGCGCTGACCGCGCTCGGCGCGACCGGCGCCGCCGAGACGCTCGTGCGCGTGCCGTCCTCGGTCCGTGCCGGAGTGATCGTCCTCGTCGGACTCGGCTCGGCGGAGCCCGACGACACCGCGCTGCGGAACGCCGCGGGCGCCGCCGTCCGCCTGCTCGCGGGGTCCGCCTCCGTCGCCCTCTCCCTCCCGGCCGGCTCCGACGGCACGCTCGCCGCAGTCGCCGAGGGCGCCGCGCTCGGCTCCTACTCCTTCACCGCCTTCCGCGGCAGTACCGCCGCCGCGGCGAAGGCGCCCGTCGAGCACGTCGTCCTGCTGGGCGGCGGCGAGTCGGCCGACCCCGCCGTCCTGGACCGGGCGCTCGTGCTCGGCCGCGCGGTCGGCACGGTGAAGGACCTCGTCAACACTCCCCCGTCGCACCTCTACCCGCAGACGCTGGCCGAGGCCGTGCAGACCGGCGCCGAGGGACTGCCGCTCGAGGTCACCGTCTGGGACGAGGAGGCCCTCGCGGAGGAGGGGTTCGGCGGCATCCTCGGAGTCGGCAGCGGCTCCTCCCGCCCGCCCCGCCTCGTGAAGGTCGCCTACGCGCCCGAGGGCGCGAGCACCCACCTCGCCCTGGTCGGCAAGGGCATCACCTTCGACAGCGGCGGACTCTCGCTCAAGCCGCCGGCCTCGATGATCGGGATGAAGACCGACATGGCGGGCGCGGCGACCGTGTACGCCGTCGTGCGCGCCATCGCGGAGCTCGGCCTCCCGCTCCGCGCGACCGCCTGGCTCTGCATCGCCGAGAACCTCCCCTCCGGGACCGCGATCCGCCCGGACGACGTGCTCACCGTGCGCGGCGGGACCACGGTGGAGGTGCTGAACACCGACGCCGAGGGCCGGCTGGTGCTCGCCGACGGCCTCGTCGCCGCCAGCGAGGAGCAGCCCGATGCGATCATCGACGTCGCGACGCTGACCGGCGCCTCCGTGGTCGCCCTCGGCAACCGCACCGTCGGCGCTCTGGGCGACGACGAGCTGGTCTCCCGCCTGCTCGACGCCGCCCGCGCGGCGGGAGAGCCCTTCTGGCAGATGCCCCTCCCCGCGGAGCTGCGACCGCTGCTGAACTCGGACATCGCCGACATCGCGAACGTCAAGCCGGGCAACACCGCCGGCGGCATGCTCCTCGCCGGCCACTTCCTCCGCGAGTTCGTCGGGAAGCGCGGCGAGGGCGAGGACGCGACCACGATCCCGTGGGCGCACCTCGACATCGCCGGCCCCTCGAGCAACGGAGGCGGCGGCTACGGCTTCACTGGAGCCGGCGCCACGGGGGTCTCGGTGCGCGCGCTGATCGCCCTGGCCGAGGGCTTCGCGAGCGCGTAGTAGGGTCGACGGGGCGGGAGATCCCGCCTCGTCCCCCCTCCCGATCCGCTCGGCGCTCAGCGCCGGAGCCGGTCGGCCGGGAAGCGGGACCGCACGTCGCGAGGGAGTCACTGGGTGTCGGAAGAGCGCTACGACCTGGTCGTGCTCGGAGGTGGCAGCGGCGGGTACGCGGCGGCCCTCCGGGCGACGCAGCTCGGGATGAGCGTCGCGCTCGTGGAGCGCGACAAGCTCGGCGGCACCTGCCTGCACCGCGGGTGCGTGCCCACCAAGGCCCTGCTGCACGCCGCCGAGCTGGCGGACGGCGCCCGCGAGGGAGAGAAGTACGGCGTGCTCTCGAGCTTCACCGGGATCGACATGGCGGGCGTCACGCGCTACCGCGAAGGCGTCGTCGCCGGCAAGTACAAGGGGCTCCAGAGCCTCGTGTCCTCGCGCGGCATCACGGTCGTCACGGGCGAGGGCCGCCTCACCGCGCCGGGCACCGTGACGGTCGGTGAGCACGTGCTCCACGGCGCGTCGGTCGTCGTCGCCACCGGGTCCGCCTCCCGCACCCTCCCCGGGATCGAGATCGGCGGCCGCATCCTGACGAGCGACCAGGCTCTCGAGCTCGACCACGTTCCCGCGAGCGTCGTCGTCCTCGGCGGCGGAGTGATCGGCGTCGAGTTCGCGAGCGTCTGGCGCTCGTTCGGCGCCGAGGTCACGATCGTCGAGGCCCTCCCCCACCTCGTTCCCAACGAGGACGAGAGCGTCAGCAAGCAGCTGGAGCGCGCCTTCCGCAAGCGGGGCATCGCCTTCCAGCTGGGATCCCGTGTCGCGTCGGTCTCCCAGAGCGGGGACGGCGTCTCCGTGTCGCTCGAGAGCGGCGCCACGGTGGAGGGCGAGATCCTGCTGGTCGCCGTCGGCCGCGGCCCGGTGACCGCGGGCATCGGCCTCGAGGAGGCCGGGGTCCGCCTCGACCGCGGCTACGTGCTGACCGACGAGCGCCTGCAGACCTCCGTCCCCGGCGTGTACGCCGTGGGCGACATCGTGCCGGGGCTCCAGCTCGCGCACCGGAGCTTCCAGCAGGGGATCTTCGTCGCGGAGGAGATCGCCGGTCTGGGGCCGCAGGTCGTCAGGGACGTCAACGTCCCGAAGGTGACCTACAGCGACCCCGAAGTGGCCTCCGTCGGCCTCGGCGAGGCCCGCGCGATCGCCGAGTACGGCGCCGAGCGCGTCGCCGTGTACGACTACGGCCTCGGCGGCAACGCCCGTAGCACGATCATCGGGACCACCGGCTCCGTGAAGGTCGTGCGCCTGGTCGACGGCCCCGTCGTCGGCGTGCACATGGTCGGAGCCCGCGTCGGCGAGCTGATCGGCGAGGCTCAGCTCATCGTGAACTGGGAGGCGCACCCCGAGGACGTCGCGCCCCTCGTGCACGCGCACCCCACTCAGAACGAGGCGCTCGGCGAGGCGCACCTCGCTCTGGCCGGGAAGCCGCTGCACGCCCTGTAGAACCACTGCGGTGCGGCGACCCGCCGCTTCCGCATCAGTAAGCTGGACATCGAAACACAAGCGTCTTAAGGAGACAGGCTCATGAGCGAATCCGTCAGCCTCCCGGCACTCGGAGAGAGTGTCACGGAAGGAACGGTCACCCGCTGGCTGAAGAACGTCGGGGACCGCGTCGAGGTGGACGAGCCCCTGCTCGAGGTCTCGACCGACAAGGTCGACACCGAGATCCCGTCGCCCGTCGCGGGAGTGATCGAGGAGATCCTCGTCCAGGAGGACGAGACCGTCGAGGTCGGCGCCGAGCTGGTGCGCATCGGAGACGGCTCCGGAGCCGCGTCGGCGTCCGAGCCCGAGGCTCCCGCCGAGGAGGCCCCCGAGGTCCAGGCCGCCGAGACCGAGGCCACTGACGAGGCGACCCCGTCGGTGGACGCCGAGAGCGACGCCGAGGCTCCCGCCCCGGCCGAGCCCGAGCCCGCCCCGGCCCCCGAGAAGCCCGCCGCCCCCCGGGCCCCGGCTCCCGCTCCCGCCG
>NZ_PSVF01000029.1:0-36693 GCF_002931975.1 Rathayibacter sp. AY1F3
CTCGAGGGGCGCGGGGGCTGGGACCCGTACCTCGGCTGGGACGGCGCGGCGGGCTGAGGCCGGTCAGCCGGCCGCGGAGGAAGCGGGCGAGACGGGTGACGCAGGCGAAGCCCACCAGATGGTGGTCTCGCCGTAGTCCTTCCTCCGCTCCCGCTCCAGACCCGCGGGCCAGCGCGGCTCCGGGCTGCGGGAGCTCCGCTCCACGACGACCACCGCGTCCTCGCGCAGCAGCGGCAGCACGCCGGCGAGATCGGCGGCCAGGTCGTCCTCGCCGAGGTCGTAGGGCGGGTCGAGGAACACCGTGTCCGTATTGAGGGCCGGGGAGCCGTCGAGGAAGGAGCGGACCGAGCCGGTCACCACCTCGATCCGCGGGGCGGGCCGCTTGTTCTTGGCCGCCGCGGTCGCGATCGCCCGTGCGTTCTCGCCCGCGGTCCTCGCGGCCTTCGGGTCGCGCTCGACCAGGACGACCGCGCTCGCTCCGCGGCTGGCCGACTCGAGCCCGAGGGCGCCAGAGCCCGCGTAGAGGTCGACCACCGTCGCGCCGTCGAGGGCGTCCCGGGCCTCGAGGGCCGAGAAGACGGCCTCGCGCACGCGGTCGCTGGTGGGGCGGGTGCCCGCGCGCGGGACCCGGAGGGTGAGCGAGCCGGCGAATCCGGCGATGATCCTGGTCACCGGACCGAGCATAGGGCGGCACCCCTGCCTGCGGCGTCCGGTGGCCGCCGCGCGGCTCCCGCCTGGCGGCACACTGCGAACTCGCGGAACCTGGACCCTTTTCCCGTCAGGACTGCGAGAATCCGTAGCTATGACGTCGCTCGAAGACACCCGCTCCGCTGTCGGCCGCCGAGCGGCACCCGAGACGCCCCTGACCCGCGAGGAGTTCACGGCGCACTGCGGCGCCGTCCTCGGGAACCTCACCCGCGTGATCGACGGCAAGTCGGCCGAGGTCTCGATGGCGCTGACGGTGTTCCTCGCCGGTGGGCACCTCCTGATGGAGGACGTCCCCGGCACCGGCAAGACGGTCCTGGCGAAGTCGCTGGCGGCCTCGGTCGGCGGCAGCGTCGCGCGCATCCAGTTCACGCCCGACCTGCTCCCCTCCGACGTCACGGGGGTCTCCGTCTACAACCAGGCGACCCGCGACTTCGAGTTCAAGCCGGGCCCGGTCTTCGCGAACATCCTGATCGGCGACGAGATCAACCGGGCCTCGCCCAAGACGCAGTCGGCGCTGCTGGAGTGCATGGAGGAGCGCCAGGTCTCGGTCGACGGCACGACCCACCTCCTCCCGCGCCCCTTCGCCGTGATCGCGACGCAGAACCCGGTCGAGATGGAGGGCACCTACTCGCTGCCCGAGGCCCAGCGCGACCGCTTCATGGCCCGCCTCTCGCTCGGCTACCCCGATGAGCGCGCCGAGCTCGAGATGATCCGCACCCGCGACTCGGCCAGCCCGCTCGAGGAGCTGCGGCCCGTCGTGGGCCTCGCCGAGCTCGAGCGGATGATGGCCTACGTGCGCTCCGTGTACGTCGCACCGCCCGTGCAGGAGTACGTGGTGGCGATCATGCAGGCCACGCGGGTCGACCCCGAGCTGCGGCTCGGGGGGAGCCCGCGCGCCACGCTCCAGCTGATCGCCGCCGCGAAGGCGCTCGCCGCCCTCAGCGACCGCGACTTCGTGGTGCCGGACGACGTCGACGCGCTCGCCGTCCCCGTGCTCGGCCACCGCCTCCTGCCCGCCACCCGCCTCCCCGGCCGCTCCGGCGCCGGATCCTCGCACTCGGTCACCGAGATCGTGCAGCGCATCGTCGCGGCCACCCCCGTCCCCTTCGGCAACCGTGGCGACTGAGGCCCGCCCGGCCGAGACGCCGTCGTCCCGTCTCGGCGGTCTGCCCGCGCTCCGCGGGGTCGCGCTGACGCTGCGCGGCTGGGCGCTCGTTCTGCTGGGCGTCGCGGGAGTGGTGATCGCGCCGCTGTCGGAGTTCCGCGAGCTGCTGTTCGTCGGCCTGGTGCTGCTGGGCCTGCCCCTGGGCGCGCTCGTCTCCCTGCTCCTGGCGCCGGCGTCGTTCCGGGTGCAGCGCCGCTTCGCTCCCCAGACCGTCGCGGCCGGCGACGTGGTGGAGGTCGACGTGCTGCTCGAGAACCGCGGCCGCGCCGTCCGGAGCGGGGCCCGCGCCCACGACCGGCTCGAGCGCGTGGAGCGCGGGGTCGTCGTCGGCCGCCCGGTCGCCGAGGGCGTCTTCGGGCTGCCGGGCGTCCCGTCGGGAGGCCGCGTGCGCGCCCGCTACCGTCTGCCCGCCGAGCGGCGCGGGATCCACCGCATCGGCCCGCTGCGCCTGGTGCGTGGCGACGGCCTCGGGCTCGCGCTCCGCGAGAGCGTCGTGGGGGCTGCGCAGCCGTTCGTCGTGACTCCGCGGGTCGTGCCGCTCCAGAGCGACGTCCTGGACGCGCACGGAGCAGGCGGATCGAGCCCGGTCGCGCACGCGACGGCCGGCGCCGGCACGGACGACGTGATCCCGCGCGACTACCGCCCGGGGGACGCCATGCGCCGGGTGCACTGGCGGGCGAGCGCCCGCTCCGGTGAGCTCATGGTCCGCCAGGACGAGCAGAACACCGATCCGCACGCGTGGATCCTTTTCGAGACGCGGGCGGAGCGCGTGCTCGAGCGGCGCGGCGACGACCGGCTCGAGTGGGCGGTGTCGATGACGGCCTCCCTCGCCGTGCACCTGCTCGACCGCGGCTTCGAGACCCACCTCGTCGAGACGGGTGCGGACGGCGAGCCGGAGCACTCGGAGGACGAGCGCGAGGTGGCGCACGACGTGCTGCTGCGCCTGGCCGAGCTGGCGCCCTCGCGCGAGTCGGTCGACGCGGTGACCCGGATCTCGGCCGACATGCGCGACACCGGGGGAGTACGACCGGTCTTCGCCGTGCTCACCCGGCTCCTCGAGTCGGACCTCGACGCCCTCGGCTCCCTGGCCGCGCAGTCGCGCCCCGCGATCGCCTTCGTCGTCGCCGGGACCGCTGAGGAGGAGGCGGCTCTCGCCTCGCTCGGCTGGTACGCGGTGTCCGTCGACCCGAGCGCCTCCGTCGAGGAGGCGTGGGCGCAGGCCCTCGCTCTGCGGGTGGTGGCGTGAGCCGCCGCGTCGAGAGCGATCCGCGCGCCGGGTCGGCTCCTCTGAGCGGTCTGCTCTTCCTCGCGATCACGGCCGCCGCCGCCGGGATCGGCCGGCTCCTCGTCGGCGTCGACTGGCTGGTGCTCCTCGCGAGCGCGGTCGCCGTGGTGCTCGGCGTCCCGGCCGCCGCCCGGGCTCTGCGCGTGCACCCCGTCGTCCCGCCGATCCTCGGCACGCTGACGATGGTCGGCGTGCTGACCGCGATGTTCGTGCCCGGTCGGGCCCTGCTGTTCGTGATCCCCACGCCCGGCGCCGTCGCGCAGGCGGAGGCGCTCGCGCAGGGCGGCTTCCAGTCCATCGCGCAGCAGGGGCTCCCGGCGGTCGCCGACGACGGCATCTCGTTCCTCCTGATCGGCGGGGTGGTCGTGCTCGCCTGGGCGGCCGACCTGTTCGCCTTCTCCGTCCGCCTCCCCGCCCTGGCCGGTCTGTTCCCCGCGGCGCTGCTCGCGGTGCCGGCGATCGTGGACCCCTCCGAGGTGTCCTGGGCGAGCCTCGTCGTCACCGCGCTCGCCTACGCGGGCGTGCTCGCCGCCACGGCCGCCCCCCGCCGCCCGAGCGGCCCGAGCGCGGCCTCGGCCGTGCTGCCCGCCTTCGCGGCCGTGACCGTCGTCGTCCTGGGCGCGGGAGTCGTCGCCGGCTCGGCGGCCGGCTACGCGCGCACCACCGCCCCCTCGGGCGTCTCCGGGAGCCTCTTCAACGGCGCGATCGACCCGGTGGTCGCCCTCGGCGCGGACCTGCGCCGCCCGAACCCCGTGACCGTGCTGCGCTACGCCACCGACTCCGACCTGCCCGTCTACCTCCGCGTGCTGACCGTCTCGGACTTCGACGGTGACGACTGGGCGCCGAGCGAGACGGAGCAGACCGCTCCGATCGACGCGCCGATCGCGCCCGAGGGGCTCTCCGAGAGCGTGCCGCGCGAGGCGGAGGAGGTGGACGTCTCGGTGGAGACGCTGCGGAGTCAGTGGCTCCCCGTGCCGTATCCGGTCTCGTCGCTGACGGGCGTCGGCGACGGCTGGCTCCAGGACGTGCAGGACGGCTCGATCCGCGGCGACGCGACGACCCGCTCCGGAGACGACTACCAGGTGCAGGCGCTGCGGCTCGAGCCCGACCCGCAGCAGCTGCTCGCCGCTCCCGCGCCGTCCGGCGTCGACCGGTACCTCTCGCTCCCCGACGACGTGCCCGAGATCGTCCGCACCACCGCCGAGGAGGTCACGGCGGAGGCTCCGACCGCCTACGACCGGGCGCGCGCGCTGCAGACGTACTTCCGCTCGTCCGAGTTCCGCTACTCCGAGGACACCCCCGCGGAGGAGGGCTACGACGGCGACGGAGTCGGCGTGCTCTCGGCGTTCCTGACGACGAAGGAGGGCTACTGCGTCCACTTCGCCTCGGCGATGGCGGTGATGGCGCGCGAGCTCGGGATCCCGTCGCGGCTCGCCATCGGCTACCAGCCCGGCTCCGTCGTGCCCTCCGGCGGCAGCGACCTGACCACCTACCGCGTCCTCTCCTCCGACCTGCACGCCTGGCCCGAGCTGTACTTCGAGGGGGTCGGCTGGCTGCCCTTCGAGCCGACGCCCAGCCGCGGCGCTCCGGCCTCGTACACCCTGCCGAGCGCGACGGCGTCCTCGGGCCCCACCGCCCCGGGCTCGACCGCGACCACCGCGCCCGGTGCGACCAGCGCTCCCGCCGCGACACCCACTCCGACGGCCCCGTCGGCGACGCCGACCCCCGGTGCCGTCGGCGCCTCGAGCACCACGGCGGCTCCCGCGGCGACGCTCTGGGTGCTGCTCCTGCTGCTCGTGCTCGTCCCCTGGCTGATGCGCGCCGTCCAGCGCGCGCTGCGGCGCCGGTCCGCGCGCTCCGGCTCCGTCGAGGCCGCGTGGGCCGAGCTTCTGGCGACCGCCCGCGACCTGGGCGTCCCCGTGGAGGACACGGAGTCGCCGCGCGCGCAGGAGGCCCGCATGGCTCCTGCCCTCGACCCCGGAGCGGCGGCACGTCTGCAGGGGCTCCGGGAGCGCGTCGAGCGCCGGCGCTACTCGCCGTCCGCGAGCGAGTCGGAGGCGTGGGACGACGCGACCGCCGTGGCCGCCGCGCTCCGCGGCTCCGCGAGTGCCGGTCGTCGGGTGCTCGCGTCGGTCGTGCCCCGCTCGGCGCTGGACCCGGTCGCCCGGCTCGCGCGTCCGAGGTCCGACCTATGATCGCTAGGTGATCCCGGACCCCCTCGACGCCTCGCTCGCGCCGCTGATCGGGCCGCGCACGGCGACCGCGGTCGAGAAGGCCTTCGGGTACCGCACGGTCGGCGAGCTCCTGGGCCACTACCCGCGCCGCTACGCGAAGCGGGGCGAGCTGACGGCGCTCTCGCGTCTCCCCGTGGGAGAGAGCGTGACGATCGTGGCGGAGGTGCGCGAGGTGCGCGAGCGGCCGATGCGCAACCGGCGCGGCACCCTGCTCGAGGTCGTCATCTCGGACGGCTCGGGCACGCTCTCTCTGACGTTCTTCGGACAGCCCTGGCGCGCGGCGAAGCTCCACCGCGGCGTGCGCGGGATCTTCGCGGGCACGGTCTCGATGTTCCGCGACACCCCGCAGCTCACGCATCCCGACTACCGCCTGTTCGACGAGGAGGCCGCCGCGACGGAGACGGGAGGCGGTGAGCTCGCGAAGGACTGGGCCGAGCGGCCGATCCCGATCTACCCGGCGATCAGCGCGCTCTCGAGCTGGCAGCTCCAGGCCGCGATCGGCGTGCTGCTGGACGGCTTGCGCGACGTGCCCGACCCGATGCCCGAGCAGGTGCGCGCCGGCCGCTCGCTGCTGGGCCTCGGCGAGGCGCTGGAGCTGATCCACCGCCCGCAGCGGGAGGGCGAGGAGGCGCAGGCGCGCGAGACGCTGCGCTTCCACGAGGCGTTCCTCCTGCAGCTCGCCCTGCTCGAGCGCCGGGCCTCGGCGCGCAGCAGCCCCGCGACCGCCCGCGTGCCCGGCCCCGGCGGGCTGCTCGAGCGCTTCGACGCCGCGCTGCCCTTCGCCCTCACCGGCGACCAGACCGCGGTGGGGCACGAGATCGCCGCCGACCTGGCCGCTGAGAGCCCGATGACCCGGCTGGTGCAGGGCGAGGTCGGCTCCGGCAAGACCCTCGTCGCGCTCCGGGCGATGCTCGCCACGGCCGAGAGCGGTGGGCAGGCGGCTCTGCTCGCTCCCACAGAGGTGCTCGCGGGGCAGCACCTCCGCTCGATCGCGAGGACCCTCGGCCCGGAGCTCGCGGCCGAGCTGGTGCCGACCCTCCTCACCGGCGGGCTGGGGGCGGCGCAGCGCCGTGCGGCCCTCCTCCGGATCGTCTCGGGCACGGCGAAGATCGTCGTCGGCACGCACGCCCTCCTCGGCGACGCGGTCTCCTTCTACGACCTGGGCCTCGTCGTGATCGACGAGCAGCACCGCTTCGGCGTGGACCAGCGGGACGCTCTGCGCCGGAAGGGCGCCACCCCGCCGCACGTGCTGGTGCTGACGGCCACGCCCATCCCGCGGACCGTCGCCATGACGGTCTTCGGCGATCTCGACACCTCGACCATCCGCGAGCTGCCCGCCGGGCGCCCCGGCATCACGAGCCACGTGGTCCCGCTCGCCGACCACCCCGCGTGGATCGCGCGGGCCTGGGAGCGCGCCGAGGAGGAGATCCGCTCGGGGCACCAGGTCTACCTCGTCTGCCCGGCGATCGAGCCGGGGGAGCCCGCCGAGGGCGCGCAGCCGCCCGAGGAGGACGCCGCCGCGCCGCTCACGACCGTCGCGGCGACGCTGGAGGGCGTGCGCGCGCATCCGCTGCTCGGGAAGCGCCGGTCGGCCGCGCTGCACGGGCGGATGACGACGGAGGAGAAGGACGCCGTGATGCGCTCCTTCGCCGCGGGGGAGATCGACGTCCTGGTGTCGACGACGGTCATCGAGGTCGGCGTGGACGTGCCGAACGCCTCGATGATGGTCGTGCTCGACGCGGAGCGGTTCGGAGTGTCGCAGCTGCACCAGCTCCGCGGGCGCATCGGGCGCGGCGGCGTCGCGGGGGTGTGCCTGTTCGTGACGGCGGCGGAGGCGGGGACGGTCGCGCGCGAGCGGGTGGAGGCGGTCGCCGCGACGCTCGACGGCTTCGCGCTCGCCGAGGTCGACCTGGAGCTGCGCCGCGAGGGCGACGTGCTGGGCGACTCGCAGTCCGGCGGGCGCTCGTCGCTCCGCCTGCTGCGGGTGGTGCAGGACGCCGACGTGATCGTGGAGGCGCGGGCGCTGGCGGAGCGGCTCCTCGCGGAGGACCCGTCCCTCGCCTCGCACGATCGGCTCCGTGCCGCGCTCGAGCGCCGCGTGCAGGACCGCGACCGGGAGTTCCTCGCCAAGAGCTAGGCGGTGCCCGCCCGCTACTCTGTCGGCATGGCCCGCATCGCCGTCGTCCCCGGCTCCTTCGACCCCGTGACCCTCGGTCATCTCGACGTGATCGAGCGGGCCGCGCGCCTGGTCGACGAGCTGCACGTCGTGGTGGTGCACAACCCCGCCAAGACGGCGCTGCTGCCGATCGCCCAGCGCGTCTCGCTCATCGAGCAGTCGATCGCGGAGGCGGGGGTCGAGGGGCGGATCGTCGTCGCCTCGTGGAGCATGGGCCTGCTCGTCGACTACTGCACCGACGTCGGCGCGAGCATCCTGGTGAAGGGCATCCGCTCGCAGGTCGACGTGGCGTACGAGACGCCCATGGCGATCGTGAACCGCAACCTCGCGCACGTCGAGACGGTGTTCCTCCTGCCCGATCCCGCGCACGCCCACGTGTCGAGCTCGCTGGTGCGGCAGGTCTCCTCCCTCGGCGGCGACGTCGCCCCCTACGTGCCGCCCGCGGTCGCCGCGTACCTCGCCGCCGGCTGAGGCGCCGCCGATCGTCCACTCGGGTGATCCCGGGCCGTGGACCCGTGCGCCCGCGGCAGCCGGGAGAATGGACCGGTGAGCGATACGCGCGTGCAGGCCTGGGCCCTCGACGGCATCCCGGAGGTGACTCCCGGTGACGACCTGCTCGAGCTGATCCTCGCGGCCGTCGCCGCCGCCGCCGAGGAGGACCGGCCCACGGACGGCGACATCCTCGTGGTCACGAGCAAGATCGTCTCGAAGGCGGAGGGGCGCATCGTCGCCGCGACCGACCGCGAGGACGCGATCACGGCCGAGACCGTCCGCGTCGTCGCCACCCGGGCGCACGGCTCCGGCGTCACCCGCATCGTCGAGAACCGCCTCGGGATCGTCCAGGCGGCGGCCGGAGTCGACGCCAGCAACGTCGCGGAGGGGACGGTCCTCCTCCTCCCCGTCGACCCGGACGCCTCGGCGCGGGCCCTCTGCGCGGGCCTCCGGGAGCGGCTCGGCGTGGAGGTGGGCGTGCTCGTCAGCGACACCCTGGGCCGCGCCTGGCGGGTCGGGCAGACCGACGCGGCCATCGGAGCCGCGGGCGTCCTCGTGATCGACGACCTCCGCGGCGGGGTCGACGCCCTGGGGCGCACGCTGGGAGTGACCATGCCGGCCGTGGCGGACGAGATCGCCGCGCTCGGCGACCTGGTGAAGGGCAAGGCGAGTGGCCGTCCCGTCGCCGTCGTCCGCGGGCTCGCCCGCCTGGTGACGGGGGTCGAGAGCCCGGGTGCCCGCACGCTGACCCGCACGGGCCCCGACGACATGTTCCGCCTCGGCGCCGACGAGGCCTTCGCCGAGGGCTTCGCGGCCGGAGCCGCCTCGCGCGAGGAGCGCGCGTGACCGGCTGGAGCGCGGTCGTCGTGTTCAAGGGCCGCGGCGGCTCGAAGACGCGCCTCGACGTGCCGGGCCGCGCGGCGCTGGCCGAGGCGTTCCTCCTGGACACGCTCGCCGCGGTGGCCGCCGCGGAGGCGGTGACGAGCCTTCTCCTGGTCACCTCCGACGCCGGTGCGGCCGACCGCGCACGGGCGGAGCACCCGCAGCTGGTGGTGGTGCCCGACCCGGGGACCCTCGACACCGCCGTGTCGGGGGGAGCCGAGGCCGCCCTGCACCGCCGGCCGGGCGCCCCGGTGATCGTGCTGACCGGGGACCTGCCCGCCCTGCTGCCGTCGGACCTCTCCGAGGCGCTCGCGACGCGGTCGCTCCCGGCCGTCGTCCCGGACCGCGAGGGGAGCGGCACCACGGCGCTCCTGCTGGCGGCCGGAGCCCTCGTCGCTCCGGCGTTCGGCCCGGGCTCTCTGGCCCGGCACCGCGACGCGGGCTGCACCGTCGTCGTGCTGCCCGGCTCGTCGACGCTGAGGCTGGACGTCGACACGCTCGCCGATCTCGGAGACGCGGAGGAGGCCGGGGTCGGCCCGCACACGTCCCGCGCGCTGGCCGCAGCGGCCTGAGGCGCAGGGAGTCCGAGCCGCGGACACGGTCAGCCGGCGAGCAGCCCCGCCTCGAACGCCGCCGTCAGGCCCGCGTCGATCGCGAGCGGTGCGCCGTCGACCGAGCGGACGGGGATCGCCCGCCGGGTGCTCGACACCAGCCACGCCGCATCCGCACCGGTGAGCGCCGTGACCGGCAGCTCGCGGCGCGACGACGCGAGCCCGCGGCGCTCGCCCAGCGCGAGGACCCGCTCGACCGTCGTGCCGGCGAGCACGCTGCCCGAGAGCGGCGTCGCGAGCACCCCGTCGCCGAGGAGCACCAGGCTCGACGTCGCCCCCTCGAGGAGAAGCCCGTCGCTCGTGCGCCAGACCACGTCGTCCGCGCCCCGGGACGCCGCCTCGCGCAGCGCCGCCCGGGTGACGGCGCCCGAGGTGGTCTTGACACCCGGGAGCAGCCACGGCGCGAGCGGACCGCTCGCGTACCCGCGGTCCAGCACGACGACGGCCGCGCCCTTCTCCCGGAGCGCGCTCGAGTCGGGAGTCGGAGCCGCGCGCACGGTGCACCGGGCGGAGTCGCTCGAGCCGTGGGCGGCGATGAAGCGGACCGTCAGGTCGTCGACCCGGTCGTGCTCCGCCACGGCGAGGTCGACCGCTCGGGACCAGAGGGGCGCCTCCGGGATCGTCAGCCCGACGGCCCGGGCCGATCCGGCCAGCCGCGCGAGGTGCTCGCCGAGCGCGCGGGGACGTCCGTCGAGGACCGCGACGGTCTCGAAGACCCCGTCGCCGCGGAGGTAGCCCGCCTCGTCGACGCGGACGAGCGGACCCTCCGGGTCGCGGAGGACGACGGCGCCGGAGGTGATCTCGACCAGGACGGGGGTGCTCATCCGCCCATCCTGCCCCCGGCGGAGCCTCAGCGGGGGAGGAGGCCGCTCGCCACGTCGGACGGCTCGACGATCTCGCGCCACGGCTCCGGCCGGAGTCCTGCCGGGCCGAGCACGTCGGCCCCGGCGAGGAGGTCCACGTCGAGACCTGTCAGCTCGCCGATCGCGGCGACCGGCAGCTGGAACGTCCTGAAGCCGCCGAGCGGCACCAGGCCCTCGCGCACCCGCTCCACGAGCTCGCCCTGGTCGAGCAGGTACGCGCTCGTCGCGAGCGTCGATCCGTCCGGGCTCCACGCCGCGATCTTCCAGAAGCGGCGGGGGATGCTCGTACCGCGGTAGACCGGGTCGTCGTCCGCGAGCACGGGCCCGGTGAAGACGCTCAGGCGCGTGCGCCAGGTCTGCGCGTACTCGAGCACCAGCGTCTCGAGCCCGAGCCACAGCTCCTGCGACTGGTTGAAGCCGCTCGCCTGGGGCGCGGCGTTCGTGTAGCAGAAGCTGTCGCGGTTGGCCGCGGCGGCCTCGTCCCGGTCGCCCCAGACGGGGTCGCGGCGGCGGACCAGGTGGCCGCGGTCGAGGTCGTTGCGGGCGTACACCTCCGGCCCGGTCTGCTCGGAGGCGGGGATGCGGTCGTCGAGGTGCCAGTCGTCGCCGCGGCCGAGCTCGACCAGGCGCGCGCCGTCGATGTTCACGGCCGTCGAGACGGCCAGGCGCCGCTCCGGATCCAGCAGCACCTCGAAGTGCGTGTACGGCAGGAGCCGCACCGGGCGCTCGACCCTCAGGCGCGGCGCACCCGCGGGGACGCCGAGGAAGTCCGCGTCGAAGCTCACTCCTCGACCTCCGCCGTCGGAGTCGCCGTGGCTGTCGCTGTCGGGGTCGCCGTGGGCGTCGCCGGGGGAGCCTCGGTCGCGGGGACTCCCGTGCCGGTCGGAGCCGGAGCCGGTGCCTGGGTGGCGGGAGCCGGGACCTGCGAGCCGTTGCTGATCAGCAGGGCGATGTCGGAGTAGCGCGCGACGGTCGTGCCCGCGGCCGGGTCGGTGCCCGCCACCACGCCGGCCGGGAGCGACGAGTCGATGGTCGCGCCCTCCTCGACGTCGAAGCCGAGGTCCTCCAGCGCCTCCGTGGCGTCGTCGACCGAGCGGCCGGAGACGGTCGGCACGGCGATCTGGCGGCCGTTCAGCAGGGCGCTGCTGGGCTCCTCGAAGTCGTCTCCGCCGTACTTCTGGTCGGCGCGGGTCATCACCGAGTTCCAGATGTAGTGGCGGATGTTGGAGGCGTACGGGCGGCTCTCGAGCTCCGAGTTCGGGAAGCGGACCTCGCGCATCGAGGTGTGGCCGTCGATGTTGCCCACCCAGACCACGGTCGCGACGCGCGAGCTCGCCCCGTCCATCCAGGTCGACTCCGCGTTGTCGGTGGTGCCCGTCTTGCCGATGTGCTCGATGCCGTCGTCCGGGTCGGACTGGGCGGCCGTGCCGCCGGTGACGACGCGCTGCAGGGCGTAGTTCGCGACCGCCGTCAGCTCGGGGCTGAGGGCCTGGTTGCAGGTGGAGGTCGGCGGCTGGACGGCGGCGCCGGTCGCGTCGGTGATCGCGTCGATGGCGATCGCGGAGCAGGCGGTGCCGTTGTTGGCGAAGCCGGCGAAGGCGGTGACCATCGAGAGGGGGGAGATGAGCGTGTCCGAGCCGAGGACGGCGGACGGCTTGTAGTCGACCTCGCCGCCGTCGGCCGCCTTCACGCCGAAGCCGACCGCGCGGTCGCGGATCGCGCAGAGGTCGAGCTGCTGCGCCATCGAGACGTAGACGGTGTTGATCGACTGCATCGTGCCGGTCAGCACGCTGTAGCTGCCGTTCTCGCTGTCGTCGTTGTTGACCTCGTAGGAGGTGTCGAGCTCGCCGCCGGGCGCGCAGCTGGCGGGGAAGCCCGAGAAGGTGCGCTCGCGGCCGTTGATCGTCTCGTTCAGGGTGCGTCCGCTCGCGAGCCACTGCGCGAGCGTGAACACCTTGTAGGTCGATCCGACCTGGAACCCGGCGGAGCCGCCGTAGGCCGTGTCGGTGTTGAAGTTGACGGCGGAGAAGTTCGCGCCGTTGACGGCGCCGGCCGCGTCGTAGTCCTTGTTCTGCACCATCGCCAGGATCCGGCCGGTGCCGACCTCCATCGAGACGGTCGCGCTGCCGATGTTGGTGTCGAGGGTGGGGACCTTGGGGACGGCGTTGTTCGTCGCGTTGGCCGCGGTGTCCTGCAGGTCGCGGTCGAGCGTCGTGTAGATCTTGTAGCCGCCGCGCTGGAAGTTCGCGAGGCGGGTGTCCGCGTCGTCGCCGAACGCCGGGTCGTTCTGGACGACGCGGGTGATGTAGTCGCAGAAGAAGGCCGCGTTGCCAGCGGTCTGGCAGCCCGTGGGCGTCTGCGTGATCGCGGGGACGACCTCCTCGGCGACGGCGGCGTCGTGGTCGGCCTGCGAGATCTTCCCCTCCTGCAGCATCTGGTCGAGGACGTAGTCGCGGCGGATCTTGTTGTCCGGGATGTTCTCGGGCTGGTCGATCCTGAGGCCGTTGGGGTTGTTGACCGTGGCGATCAGGCTCGCGGCCTGCGCCAGGCTCAGGTCGGCCGCGGTGGTCGAGAAGTAGTACTCGGCCGCCGCCTGGATGCCGTAGACCTGCCCGCCGAAGCCCGCGATGTTGAGGTAGCCGAGGAGGATGTCGTCCTTGCTGTACTTCTTCTCGAGGTCGACGGCGAGCTTCATCTCCTTGAGCTTGCGGCTCGGAGTGGTCGCGGTCGCCTCCTCGTAGGCGGCCTCGGAGGCCGCCTCGTCGGTCGCGCTCAGCGACTCCGCCTTCTGCACGAGGACGTTCTTGACGTACTGCTGAGTGATGGAGGATCCGCCCTGGAGGTCCCCGCCGACGATGTTGCTGAGCACCGCGCGGATCGTGCCCTGCAGGTCGACGCCGCCGTGGTCGTAGAAGCGCGGGTCCTCGGTCGAGACCGCCGCGTCCTTCACGGACTGGCTGACCTGGTCGAAGGCCACCTCCTCGCGGTTCTGCGCGTAGAAGGAGGCGAGCAGCTCGTCCGAGCCGTCGGTGCGCTTGGCGTAGATCTCGGTCTTCTGGGCCAGCTGGCCGAGCTCGAGGTACTCCGGCACCGTCTCGAACAGCCCGATCGGGTTGTTCTCGGCGAGACCGGTGACGGCGAGGGCGGGAGTGACCCCGACCGTGATCAGCAGGCCCCCGGCGAGGCTGGCTCCGACGATCCCGAGGACCCGGGCGAGCACGCCGCCGCGGGCGGTTCCTTGCGCAGACATGGCTACGAGAGTAGGCGACGAGTCTGGATCCGTCGTGCGGCCGCGCTCGGGGGCCCGGATGCCCGCCCTCCCGGCCCCGGGAGCGGCGGCCGCCGGTACGGTGAGCGGGTGACCAGAGCCCGAGCATGACCGCCTCCGCCGACCCCGCCGAGACGCGCCGCCGCGCGGTGCTCGTGGTGGCCGTCCTCGCCTCCTTCGTCGCCTTCCTCGACGGCACCGTCGTCAACGTCGCCCTGCCCGCCATCACCCGCGAGCTCGGCGGCGGGCTCGCGGTGCAGCAGTGGGTGGTCGACGGGTACCTGATCACGCTCGGCGCGCTGATCCTCGTGGCCGGCTCGCTCGCCGACCGCATCGGCCGGGCCCGCAGCATGACCATCGGCCTGATCGGCTTCGGCGTCACCTCGCTGCTGTGCGCGCTGGCCCCCACCGCCGAGGTCCTCATCGTGGCGCGGATGCTCCAGGGCGCCGCCGGCGCGATCCTCGTGCCCAGCTCGCTCGCCCTCATCATCGCGACCGTCCGCGGCGCCGCGCAGGCCCGGACCATCGGCGCGTGGACGGCCTGGACCGGCACGGCGACGATCGCCGGCCCCGTGCTCGGCGGCCTGCTGGTGGACGCGGGCTCGTGGCGGTACGTCTTCGCGCTCAACCTGCTGCCGATCGCGGTGACCCTGGTCCTGCTGCGCAGGCTCGGCGCGGTCGACTCGGGGACCCGGGTGCCGATCGACGGCGTCGGCGCGGTGCTCGGGGTGATCGGCCTGGGAGGGCCGGTGTTCGCGCTGATCGAGCAGGAGCGGCTCGGGATCCAGCATCCGCTCGTGCTGACCGCCCTGATCGGGGGAGTCGCCGCCCTCGTCGCGTTCGTCGTGTGGGAGCGGCGCGCGGCGCATCCGATGCTGCCGCTGTCGCTCTTCGCGTCGCGGAACTTCACCGTCGGCAACGTCTCGACGGCGTTCGTCTACGGCGCGCTCTCCTTCGGCTTCTTCGCGCTGGGCCTGTTCCTGCAGCAGACCCTGGGCTTCTCGGCGACCCTGGCCGGGCTCGCGACGCTCCCGCCGACGATCCTGCTGCTCCTGCTCTCGCAGGTCTCCGGGTCGCTGTCGGCGCGGTTCGGCCCGCGGCTCTTCATGGGCGTCGGACCGCTGATCGCCGCGGCCGGGTTCCTCCTGCTCTCCTTCGTCGACGAGGGCGCCGACTACGCCACGCAGCTGCTCCCGGGGATCCTCCTCTTCGGCTTCGGCCTCGCGGTGACGGTCGCCCCGCTGACCTCGACGATCCTCGGCGCGGTCGAGGACGGGCACAGCGGAGTCGGCTCCGCCGTGAACAACGCGGTCTCGCGCATCGCCGGGCTGGTCGCCATCGCCGCGACCTCGCTCGTGGTCGGAGACTCGCTCGACGTCGAGGGCTTCTCCCGTGCCGCCGTCGCGACCGCTGCCCTCCTGATCGCCGGCGGCGTCGTCTCCCTCCTCGGCATCCGCAACCCGGCTCCCGCCGACCGCTGACGACCGCTCCGGGGAGCGGCACCGACCCCCGTCCGGGGTGCGGCGCCCCGTGTTCACACGGTGTCCGCCGATCCTTCGACGGAACGTGGATGAAATAGTTGTCGCTACATGGAATACTGATCGACGTCGATGCGCTTGCATACATCGGACGGGGACGCTCTCCCCGCGACGACCGTCACACTCGAGGAGAAACCATGACCGACACCGTCACCATCCCCGGCTACAAGGCCGGCACCTGGGTCATCGACCCCACCCACAGCGAGGTCGCGTTCAGCGTCCGCCACCTGATGATCAGCAAGGTCAAGGGCAAGTTCGAGCGCTTCACCGCCACGTTCACCACCGGCGAGAACCCGCTCGACTCCAAGGTCGAGGCCACCGCCGAGGTCGCCTCCGTCAACACCAACGAGCCCAACCGCGACGGCCACCTCCGCACCGGCGACTTCTTCGAGGCCGAGCAGTACCCGGAGATCCACTTCGTCTCGACCGCCGTCCGCCCGAACGGCGACGACTTCTTCGTCGACGGCGAGCTCACCATCAAGGGCACCACCAAGCCCGTCACCTTCGAGGTGGAGTTCGGCGGCTTCGGCACCGACCCCTACGGCAACTACAAGGCCGGCCTCACCGCCAAGGCCACCATCGACCGCACCGACTTCGGTCTGACCTACAACGCGGCCCTCGAGACCGGTGGCGTGCTCATCGGCGAGAAGGTCACCATCACCCTCGACCTGCAGGCCGCCCACCAGGCGTAGTCCGAGCCGATCGACCGGAGCCGTCCCTCCCCCCGGGGAGCGGACGGCTCCGTCGTTCCCGGAGCCGGTGCGGGATCAGAGGATGCCGAGCTCCGTCAGCTGCTCGGAGATGCCCGCGCCGTCGGGCGCGAAGACCCAGGTCGTGCCGCTGGTCAGGGAGCGGTCCTCGGCCTTGGAGCGGCCTCCCGCGAGCACCGCCTCGCCGGTGGAGAGCTGGCGGATCGCGATCGCCGCGACCTTGTCGGGGTGCTCGTCCGCGAAGTCGGAGTAGATCTCCTCGTCGTGCTGCCCGTCGTCGCCGACCAGCAGCCAGCGCACGTCCGGGAACTCGGCCGCGAGTCGGCGGAGGTTCATCTCCTTGTGCTGCTTGCCGCTGCGGAACCAGCGGTCGTGCGTCGGGCCCCAGTCGGTCAGGAGGAGCGCTCCGGCCGGGTACAGGTGCCGCGAGAGGAAGCGGGTGAGCGCCGGGGCGACGTTCCACGCGCCGGTGGAGAGGTAGATGACCGGGGAGCCCTCGTACTGCCGGGCGAAGCGGTCGAGGAAGACCGCCATGCCGGGCGTGGGCATCCGGGCGTGCTCGTCGAGCACGAAGGTGTTCCAGGCGGCGACGAAGGGGCGGGGGAGCGCGGTGACCATCACCGTGTCGTCCACGTCCGACACGACGCCCAGCCGCGCCTCCGGACGCACGATGAAGACGGGCGCCTCGACGGGCTTCGAGCCCGCGGTCGAGAAGGTGATGGTGTGCCAGCCGGGCTCGAGCGTGATCGGGAGGTCCGCGTCGACGACTCCGCCGCGGTCGGCCGTCACCCGGTGGGTCTGCCCGTCGGCCTCGACGGTCACGACGGCCCCGCTCACGAAGACGCTGGTGAAGCTCCGCCAGCCGCGCACGCCCTCGACGGGGCGGACCTCCTCGACCCCGGGAGGGGTCGGCCGCGTGTAGAGGACGCGGGCCAGGACGCGCAGCTGCGTCGTCGAGCCGTAGCCGGTGTAGGGGATGACCCTCGGGACGTAGCCCTTGCGCTTCACGCGCCTCATCCGGAAGGAGTGGAGTCGGTCCTCGAGGCGGGCGGCGCGGTGCATGACCTCCGCCTTGCCTGCGCTCAGGGGCTTGCTCTCGGGCGTCAGCGGCATCCGCCCAGTCTGTCAGACCGGATGCCGGACCGCGGATCGCGCTCTCACGCGATCATCAGGCTCCGGTGGGCTCGATCAGCTCGGGGCCGTTCGCCGAGACGGAGCCCACGGCTGCACCGACGCCGTGCACCTCGAGCTCCTCGGACAGCTCGGCCGCGCCCTCGGCGGCCGCGCGCAGCAGCTCGCCGTCCCCGGGGGACGCCGGGTCCAGCCAGTCCTCGATCAGCTCCGGCTGCAGCAGCACGGGCATCCGCTCGTGCACCTCGGCGAGCGGCCCGGCGGAGGGGCGGGTGAGGACCGTCGCCGAGAGCAGCCACGGAGAGCCCGGCTGGGCCGAGCGCCACCACTCGTAGAGACCGGCGAACAGGAGGAGCGAGCCCTCGCCCGGCGAGACGTAGACGGGTGCCTTCGCCCCGTCCGCGCCGACCCGCCACTCGTACCAGCCCGAGGCGGGCACGATCGCGCGCCGGGAGGCGTAGGACTCGCGGAACGAGGGCTTCTCGGCGACGGACTCGATCCGCGCGTTGAACAGCGGCGGCCCCGCGGACGGGTCGGCGGCGGAGCGGGGCACCAGGCCCCAGCGGGCTCCGGCGAGCCGACGCCGCGGCGGGCTGCCCTCGTCGACCCCCTTCATCGACTCCGCGACGACGGCGATCCGCTGGGTCGGCGCGATGTTCCAGGACGGCTCCGGCAGGTCGGCGCCCGGCTCGTCGATGTCGAAGAGCGCCACCAGGTCGGCGGTGGTCTGCGAGAGGACGAAGCGTCCGCACATGGTTTCTCCCGGGTGGATCGGACCCGCGGAGCCGTCGCCCTTCCGGGGGCGCGAAACACGAGGGACTTTCGATGAGACGACCCCGACCGGCGGTCGCCGTGCGTACGATTGTAGGAACCACGACCGAAGGAGCCCGCCGTGCCTCTTGGAAACCTCGTCGATCGACCGTTCGGTGAATCGTCCCAGGTCCGCAACGAGCCGGTGCAGGTGCGCAGCGCCGCCCGTCTCGCCTCGCTGCTCGACGCGGCGGCCGCCGTCGTCGACGAGGTCGGCTTCGACCGCCTGACCACGGCGATGGTCGCCGAGCGCGCGGGAGCCGCGATCGGCACGGTCTACCGCTACTTCCCGGACCGCATCGCCGTCCTCCAGGCGCTGCGCGAGCGGGCCCTCGAGCGCTTCCGCCGCCGCGTCATCACCGAGATCCGCGACACCCACCCGGGCAACTGGTGGGGCGCGGTCGACTGCGCGATCGACGCCTTCTGCGAGATGCACCGCAACGAGCCGGGCTTCCGCTCCATCCGCTTCGTCGACACGATCCACGCCCCCGAGGTCGCGGGCGAGGCGTTCGAGGCCGGCTTCTTCGCCCGCCGCTTCGCCGAGATCCTCGCGTCCGAGTACGGCCTCCCGGGCGGCGCGCAGCTGTCCTTCCGCCTCGAGGTGACCATCGAGGTCGCGGACGCGCTGCTCACGCGGGCGTTCCTCATCGATCCCAACGGCGACCAGCGCTTCATCGACGAGAGCCGCTCGCTGCTGCGCCACTACATGACCTCGCACTACGGAGCCGTCGAGGAGTCCTGACCCGCTAGGGCTGTCAAGGCCCTAGTCGCTCCCGGAACATCCCGCAACACTTCGCGGTCCGGGTTGGCAGGCGGCTGCTATTGGTGTTTTCCTTGCCGCCTGGCCCCGTTCGGGGCCGCGGGCCGTGCAACGGCCGGACGCGCGGAGCGAGAGCGGGCACAGTCGTGGACCAGGGACAGATCGGCGCGCACACCGCCGGACGGCGAGCGGCCTCGTGATCGAGTTCCGCAACGTCAGCAAGCAGTACCCGGACGGCACGCGGGCGGTCGACGACTTCTCGCTCGTGCTGCCCTCCCGGCAGACGACCGTCTTCGTCGGCTCCTCGGGCTGCGGGAAGACCACGATCCTCCGCATGATCAACCGGATGATCGAGCCGACCTCCGGCACCATCGAGATCGACGGCGAGGACATCTCGTCCCTGCCCGCCGTCGCGCTCCGCCGCCGCATCGGCTACGTGATGCAGAACTCCGGCCTCCTGCCGCACCGCAAGGTCATCGACAACATCGCGACCGTGCCGAGGCTGAACGGGGTCGCCAAGAAGCAGGCGCACGCCCGCGCGCTCGAGCTGATGGACACGGTCGGACTGGACCGTGCGCTCGCCGCCCGGTACCCCAGCCAGCTCTCCGGCGGCCAGCAGCAGCGCGTCGGGGTGGCGCGCGGCCTGGCGGTCGACCCGAACATCCTGCTGATGGACGAGCCGTTCGGCGCGGTCGACCCTCTCGTGCGCGCCGACCTGCAGCGCGAGACCCTGCGACTCCAGGACGAGCTCGACAAGACCGTGGTCTTCGTCACCCACGACATCGACGAGGCGTTCCTGCTCGGCGACCAGGTCGTCATCCTCGAGAAGGGCGGCCGGATCGCGCAGAAGGGCTCGCCCGCCGAGATCCTGGCGAACCCCGCGAGCGAGTTCGTCGCCGGCTTCGTCGGTGCCGACCGCGGCAAGCGCTCGCTCCGGATCGAGGAGCGCGACGGCGCCCGCATCGTGGTCGACGGCGACGGGCGCCCGACCGGAGTGCTGCGCGCGCAGGACGGCCCCGCCGCGTGAACTGGGTCGTCAACAACACGGACGCGATCGTCGCGAACCTGCTGGCGCACCTGGCCCTGTCGGTCCCGCCGATCCTGCTCAGCTTCCTCGTCTCGCTGCCGTTCGGCTGGTTCGCGAACCGCTACCGCTGGAGCCGCGGCACCCTGCTGACAGGGCTCGGCGTGCTCTACGCCATCCCCTCGCTGGCCATGTTCATCCTGCTGCCGGTCCTGCTGGGCATCCCGCTCCGCTCGACCGCCAACGTGATCACGGGCCTCACCCTCTACGGCGTCGCGCTGATGGTCCGCACCACCTCGGACGCACTGGGCGCGGTGTCGGACGACGTCCGCCAGTCGGCGACCGCGATGGGCTACTCCGGATGGGCGCGCTTCTGGCGGGTCGAGTTCCCGCTGGCCGGTCCGGTCCTGCTCTCGGGCCTGCGCGTGGTCACGGTCAGCACGGTCAGCCTGGTGACGGTCGGCGCGGTGCTCGGGATCCAGAGCCTCGGCCTGCTCTTCACCGACGGCTTCCAGCGCGGCATCACCGGTGAGATCGTCACGGGCATCGTCCTCACGATCGTCCTCGCGCTGGTGCTCGACGGACTGCTGGTGCTGATCGGCCGTCTCCTCATGCCCTGGACGGCTCTGGACCGCACGCGCCGCTCGCGCAGACCGGTCGCGGTCGAGAGGGCGGTGACGTCGTGAACCTCATCGCCGAGGCCTTCGCCTGGATCGCCGACCCCGCGCACTGGACCGGGGTCTACGCGATCCCGACCCGTGTCGCCCAGCACGTCGGCATCAGCCTGCTGGTGCTCGTGATCGCGGCCGCGATCGCGATCCCGATCGGCTACCTGATCGGGCACACCGGGCGCGGCAAGGGCATCGCCGTGCCGGTCGCAGGCGGTCTGCGCGCCCTGCCGACGCTGGGCGTGCTCGTCCTCGCGGCGATGAGCCTGGGGCTCGGCCTCGGCGCTCCGGTGATCGCCCTCGTCGTGCTCGCGATCCCGTCGGTGCTCGCCGGCGCGTACTCCGGGCTCGAGGCGGTCGACCGCCGCACGGTCGACGCGGCGCGCTCGATGGGCATGACCGAGTGGCAGATCCTGACGAAGGTCGAGATCCCGCTGGGGCTGCCGCTGCTGATCGGCGGGCTCCGCTCGGCGGCGCTGCAGATCATCGCGACCGCCACGCTCGCCGACTACATCGGCGCCGGCGGCCTCGGGCAGTACATCTTCCGCGGAGTGAAGTCGGGGGACTACCCGCAGATGCTCGCCGGCTCGATCCTGGTGATCGTGCTGACGCTCCTCAGCGAGGTCCTCTTCGCCCTCCTCCAGCGGCTCGCCGTGCCGCGCGGAGTCGTGCTCGGCCTGGCCGGCACCGCCGGCCGCACAGGTTCCCGCGCCTCGTCGCCCCGACGACGCGCGGTGATGGGAATCCCCATCGAAGAAGGGAAATAGCAATGTTCACAGCACATTTCACGAAGGGCCGTGTCGCGCTCAGCGCACTCGCGGTCGGTGCCGTCGTGGCACTGGCAGGGTGTTCCTCGAGCGATCCGCTCGATGAGGGATCGGGTGCGACTGCGGGCAGCGAGACCATCGTGGTCGGCTCGCAGGACTACTACTCGAACGAGATCCTCGCCGAGATCTACGCGCAGGCGCTGGAGAACGACGGCTTCACCGTCGACCGCCAGCTGCGCATCGGCCAGCGCGAGATCTACCTGCCCGAGATCGAGAGCGGATCCATCGACGTCTTCCCGGAGTACGACGGCAGCCTCCTGCAGGCGCTCGAGCCCGACGCGACGGCCACCACCGCCGACGACGTGTACTCCGCGCTCGGCGACGCGCTGCCCGACGGCCTCCGCGCCCTCGACGCCGCCGAGGCCAGCGACCAGAACTCGTACACCGTCACCCAGGCCTTCGCCGACAAGTGGGACCTGACCGACATCGCGTCGCTCAAGAACGTCACCGACCCGATCGTGGTCGGCGGCAACTCCGAGCTGCAGACGCGCCCCTACGGGCCCGACACCCTGCAGTCGAAGTACGGCATCACGACCACCTTCCAGGCGATCGAGGACAGCGGCGGATCGACCACCGTCGACGCGCTCACCAGCGACCAGATCCAGCTGGCGAACGTCTACACGGCCGACCCGAACATCCAGAAGAACGACCTCGTCGCTCTCGAGGACCCGGACGGACTGTTCGTGGCCGACAACGTCGTGCCGATCGTCTCGAGCAAGATCACGGACGACGCGGCCGAGGTGCTGAACGCGGTCAGCGCGAAGCTCACGGCGGACGACCTCGTCGCCCTCAACTCCGAGAGCGTCAACGAGCAGAAGTCCGCGTCCGCGATCGCGGGCGAGTGGCTGAAGTCGGCGGGTCTCGTCGACTGATCCTCCCCGGATCCACGCCCGGAGGCGCGTCACTCGTCGAGGTGACGCGCCTCCGCTCTGTTCAGGAGCTTCTTCCCGAGGAGCACGAGCAGGGCGAAGACGACGATGACGCCCACGAAGACGTAACCGGCGCCGTGCAGGCTCTCCGAGAGTTCCCGGTAGCTGCCCGCCGCGGCCGCGCCGACGCCGACGTAGGCGGACGACCAGAGCACGCACGCCGGGATCGTCCAGACCATGAAGGTCCGATAGCGCATCCCGCTCATCCCCACCGTCAGCGGGATCAGCGAGTGCAGCACCGGCAGGAAGCGCGAGAGGAACACGGCGAACCCGCCGCGCCGCGCGAGGTAGCGCTCGGCCTTCAGCCAGTTCTTCTCGCCGAGCCGGCGTCCCAGGCGCGACGCGCGGATCCGCGGCCCGAACCAGCGGCCGAGGTAGAAGCCGACGGACTCGCCGCAGAGGGCGCCGATGACGACCGTGACGGCCAGCGCCGCGAACTGCAGCGGGCTGGTCACGCCGGTCGCGCTGACGATCACGATCGTGTCGCCGGGGACGACGAGGCCCGCCAGGATCGTGGTCTCGAAGAAGATCGCGAGTCCGGCGAGGAGCGTCCGCCAGACCGGGGGGACGCTGACGACGAAGTCCAGGATCCCGGTGAGGGTGTCGTTCACCGGGCGCCCCCGCCCGCCGCGGACTCGATCAAGGGCTGGGGCCGACGGCGGCTCCGGATGCTCGGCATGGCTCGATCGTAGGGGCGCACGGCTGGGCGGCGGCAGGGCTGCGCCCGGGAGGCCGGTGGACGCCGAGCGGTCAGGGGACGGCGACGAGCGCGGAGGCCGCCGGGCCGGTGCCGTTCGCCGTGACCGCCTGCACCGAGAGGGTGTAGCTGCGGCCCGGGACCAGCTTCGTGAAGGTCTGCGAGCGCTTGGTCGCGGCGACCACGGCGCTCCAGGCTCCGGCTCCGCTCGTGTCGGACCCGTCGCGCGACACCCGGTAGCCGGTGACCGCCGAGCCACCGGTCCCCGCGGGGGGCGACCACGCGAGCGTCGCCGTGCCGTCCGAGCCCGCCGTGGCGGTGACCGCGGTCGGAGCGCCGGGGAGCCCGGCGGCGACGAGGGTCGCCGTCAGCGTGGTGCTGCTCCCGGGAGTGACGACGCTGTGCGAGGCGGCGCCGCCGTCCGACCAGGACGAGAACCGGTAGGCCGTGCCCGACGCGTCGGTCTGGTCCGGGACCTCCAGCTGGAGGGCCGAGCCCGCCCACGAGACGACGGTCGTGCCTCCGGCGATCTCGGTGCCGTTGACGACGACCGTCCGGCCGGCGGGAGCGGTGGCCAGGGTGACGGAGACCTTCTGCGGGGAGAACGTCCGCGTCGCCGTCGTCGACACTCCGCTCGAGTCCGTCGCCGTGACGCTGATCAGGAGGTCGCTGTCCGCGGCGGCGGCGAGGTCCTCCGGGCCGGGGGCGACGAAGGAGAGGTCGTTCCCCGTCAGCGGCCCGAGGAAGGGATGCGTGTGCTGAGCGTGGCGGCGCTGGACGGTCCAGGTGAGCGCCGAGGCGGGCAGGACGCCGTCCTCGGCGTCGGTCGCCGTGGCGCGGAGGCCGTAGCTCCGGCCCGTCACGAACACCCCTCCGTCGGCGGGTGCGGTGATGCTCACCGTCGGGGCACTGTCGCCCGAGGTGATCCTCGTCGTCGCGGGGGCGGAGACGGCTCCCTTCGGATCGCGGACACGGAGGGACGCGGTCCAGCTGCCGGCGGCGTAGCTGTGGGTGAAGGTCGGGCCGGTCGTGATGCGGTCGGGGGTGCCGTCGCCGAACGACCACAGGTAGGTCAGGGCACCGCCCTCCGGGTCGCTGCTGCCCGAGCCGTTCAGCCGCGCGGCGAGAGGAGCCGCGCCGGAGGAGGGGGCGGCGGTGAGGGCCGCGGTCGGAGCGCGGTTCGCCGCGGCGGTGTAGGCGAGGCGCCGGACCTCGCCGCCGTTCGCGTAGCTGGTGTAGAAGAGGTCCTGGGTCCCGCGCGAGGGACCGAAGGCCATGGCGACGGCGCTGCTGCCGCCGAGGCCGGTCACGAGGTCGCCGGCCGCGCCGGTGCGGCCGAGGGTCCGGATCTTCCCGCACACGTAGTCGCCGAAGAGGTACGCGCCGTCGTAGGCGGCCGGCCAGACGCCGCGGGGGACGTAGGCGCCGCCCGTGATCGAGGCGCAGCCGCTGCTGTGCGCGTAGTCGTGGACCGGGTCGGTGAGCCCGGCGGGCGCCGCGGCTCCGCAGTTCGAGGCCGAGCCGGTCTTCGCGCAGTGGCCCTCACGGGTGTTCCAGCCGTAGTCGGCGCCGGCGACGCCCTGGTCGATCTCCTCCCAGGCGTCCTGGCCCACGTCGTTGATGTGGAAGACGGTGCCGGTCGCGTTCGGGTCGAAGGCCATCCGGAACGGATTGCGCAGGCCGCTCGCGAAGGTCTCGCGGCAGCGCAGGCCCTCGGCGGCCGGGGCGAGCCGGCAGGAGGCGGTCCCGGTGCCCAGGTAGGGGTTGCCGGCCGGGACGCCCCCGGTGAGGGTGATCCGGAGGATCTTGCCGTTCAGGATGTTCGGGTCGCGGGCGGCGTCGTTCCGGCCACCGCAGCCGCTGCCGCCCGGCGAGCCGACTCCGCCGCGGTAGTCGCAGCCGCCGTCGCCGACGCTGACGTAGAGCAGGCCGTCCTTCCCGATGGCGAGGTCGCCGCCGTTGTGGTTGCTCGCGGGGGAGTAGATGCCGTCGAGGAGGACGCGCTCGGAGGCCGGGTCGATGCGGTCGTCGGTGCCGAGCTGGAACGAGGAGACGCGGTTGCGCGGGGCTCCCGCGGGGTTCACCGTGCCCCCGGCGTTGGTCGGGCAGGAGGAGTCGGAGCCCTTCGCGGTGTAGTAGACGACGACGGTGCGCGATCCCGGTGCCGGGTCGACCGCGAGGCCGAGCACACCGCGCTCGCCGTTGGCGCAGACCTTCGAGCGCAGGTCGAGGGCCGGAGTGGCGACCAGGCCGCCGGCGCGGATCACCCGGATCGCTCCGGTCTGCGAGGAGACGAGGGTGCGCCCGTCGGTCGTGAAGGCGAGGGCGGTCGGCGCGGGGACGACCGCCACCCGCGAGTCGGTGAAGCCGGCGGGCACGACGGGAGCGGCGGACGCCGGACCCGCGGGCCCGGCGACGAGCGCGGCGGCCGTGATCGCCAGGACGGTGAGCAGGGCGAGACCACGGGGGCGGATCCTCGAGCGGGGCATCGGTGACTCCGAGACGGTCGGCGCTGCTGAGCGAGCGGCGGTCTGCGGCGGTGCAGAGGGCGCTGTCGGCGATGACGCGGGGCCAGGATAGGCGCGCGCGACGGAGGGGCCGTGTCCCCCTTCAGGGTCAACACTGGGGGCTCCGGGCGCGGTGTCCCCGGGCCGCTCACGTCGAGCGGGGCTGCAGTGCGTCGGCCCGCCGGTTCACTCCAGAGCGGGCAGGACCACCGCGCGGACCGCCTCCGAGAACCGGGCGTAGCCGGCCTCGTCGAAGTGCAGGCCGTCGTCGACGAAGAGGGAGGGGTCGACAGAGCCGTCGGAGGTGACGAGCGCGTCGGCGGTGGGGACGAAGGTGACGCGGTCGTCCGTCTCGGCGTAGGCGCTGACCGCGGTGTTGGCGGCGCGGACCTCGGCGCCGACGGAGGCGCGGGCGGGCGTCTCCGCGATCTCGACGTAGAACAGCTCGGCGTCGGGGGCGACCTCCTCCACGCGCTGGAGGTACTCGACGACGGCGCCGGCGGTCTGGGCGCCGGTGCGCGAGCCCTCCTCGCCGCTGATGTCGTTCGCTCCCACGTACACGATCACGGCGCGGGGATCGAAGGGGGCGACCATGCGGTCCAGCCACGCGAGGTGATCGGCGACGGTTGTGCCGCCGATCCCGATGTTGTAGGTCTCGAGCGGACGCAGGTCCTCCTTGGAGGTCGTCCAGCGGCCGATCGTGGAGCTGCCCGTGAGGACGATGCTGTGCTGCGGGAACCCGGCGGCGAAGCGCTTCTCGAGACCGGCGACGCGCTCGGCCATGTCGACGGAGGAGGTCGGGCCGGGGTCGGGGGAGCTCGCGGCCGGAGCGGCCGCGCCTCCGCTCCGCGAGGCGAGCGAGAGGGCGATGCCCGCGCCGGCGAGGACCAGCGCGAGCACCAGCAGCGCGACCAGGAGGCGGAGGCGGATGCGGCGGGGGCCGGGGGCGGAGCCGGAGGGCGTCGCTCGAGTCATGGCTCGATCCTCGGGCATCGGCGGGGGCGCGTCGTCCACGAGGAGGCCGTCCGAGGACCCGCGCACCCGGTGGCCGTCTCTCCGTCACCGGATCGCCGTGATCGGATCCGCGCAGAACATCACAGAGGATGCACAGCCGTGCGACACTTGCACATCGCCATCGTCATCGTCGCCGCCGGCCGACTTCCGATGGACGATCACGACGAGGACTCATGGCACGCGCACGCATCACCTGGGTGGACACGGCGAAGGGCATCGCGATCATCCTGGTCGCCCTGGCCCACTCCGTGCAGTGGACCACGACGGCCGGGATCGCCCCCGACTCGTGGAACGAGATCAACCTCCTCCTCATCACCTTCCGGATGCCGCTGTTCTTCCTCGCCTCGGGGCTGTTCGCCGGCTCCGTGCTCACCCGGTCGTGGCCGGAGCTCTGGCGTTCGCGGCTGAGCCTGCTGGTCTGGGCCTTCCTGCTCTGGTCCGTGGTGCGGTTCCTCTTCTTCCTGGTGGTGCCCAACCCGGGCGGCACCGACGAGTCGGACCCGCTCGCGCTGCTCCTCCAGCCGGTGATGCCGCACAACGGGCTCTGGTTCCTCTACGCGCTCACGATCTTCTTCGTGGCCGCCAAGCTCGCGCAGGGCCGGATCGACTGGCGGGTGCAGATCGGCATCGCGACCGCGATCGCCGTGGTCTGGTACGCCGTCCGCTCCAGCACCTCCGAGGGCACCGGGAACATCGCCTGGGACGGCATGGCCCGCTACCTGATGTTCTTCCTGCTCGGCCTCTACCTGCGGAACGCGGTGATCGCGTTCGTGGAGCGCCGCGGGATCCTCAGCGGAGTCGGCTTCGGCGTGCTGTTCCTCGTGCTCGCCGGCGTGATCCTCGCCGTCCGCGCCCGCTTCCCGCTGCTGACGATCGGGCTGGTCCTGGTGAGCGTGCTGGCGGTCCTCGCCGGGCTCGTGGTCGCCCGCTTCCTCTCGAACCGGCGCGGCGCGGGCTGGATCACCTTCATCGGCCGCAACACGCTCCCGGTGTACGTGGTGCACGTCCTCTTCGTCTCGCTCGCCACGAGCGCCCTGCTGCTCTTCGACGGAGAGCGCTGGCTCGACGTCATCGGGCCGGTCGTGCCGCTCCTGGTCTGCGGGATCGGCGTCGCGGCGGGACTGGGCTACTGGCGCCTCACCCGCGACCTGCCCGTGCTGAAGTACGGCTTCCAGGCGCCCGCCTGGTTCTCCGGCTCCCGCTCGCGCGTCGACGCCGGCTGACCGCGGGGCGCCCGCCGACGGCGCCTCGGCATCGGCCCCGAGAGTCTCTTCACCGGGCGAGTACGTCGATGCGTCGCGCCGTGAACGGATTCCCAGAGCCGATCTCGCGGATGTGCGCCTGGGAATCCGCTGAAGGCCCGTGAGAGGAAGTCTCAGCGCTCCGTCGCCCGCCTGATCGCTCGGCGTCGAGAGGTCGCCGGCGGCGGGTCCGACGGAGGCGAGCCCCGCTCGGCAGTCGCCCCGCGGGGGACTCCCTCGACGTCGAGAGGGACTGTCTCGACGTCGAGCGACCGGTCGGCGGAAGCGCTCGGAGGGGCGTCCGGGGCCACCCCGGAAAGGGTGCCGCCAGGAGCTCGCGGAAGGCCGCACATCCGCCCCAGTACTGGGATCGGAGGCCGTCGGACCCCTTCCGCCGACCTACTCTCGGAGCTGTGAACGAACTCCTGGATCCGCTCCTGCTGTCGAGATGGCAGTTCGGTCTGACGACGATCTACCACTTCCTGTTCGTGCCGCTCACGATCGGCATGGCGCTCACCGTCGCGATCTTCCAGACCTGCTGGGTGCGCACCGGGAAGGTGCACTACCTGCAGCTGACGAAGTTCTTCGGGAAGCTCTTCCTGATCAACTTCGCGATGGGCGTCGTGACCGGGATCGTCCAGGAGTTCCAGTTCGGGATGAACTGGAGCGACTACTCCCGCTTCGTCGGCGACGTCTTCGGGGCCCCGCTGGCGTTCGAGGGCCTGCTCGCCTTCTTCCTCGAGGCGACCTTCATCGGCCTCTGGATCTTCGGCTGGGACAAGCTGCCCGAGAAGCTGCACCTGGCCACCATCTGGCTGACCACGCTCGGCACCACGCTCTCGGCCTACTTCATCATCGCCGCGAACGCGTTCATGCAGAACCCGGTCGGCTTCCGCATCAACGAGACCAAGGGCCGCGCGGAGCTCACCGACATCTGGGCGCTCCTCACCAACAAGGTCGCTCTCGCCGCGTTCCCGCACACGATCTTCGCCTGCTTCATGGTCTCGGCCGCCGTCATCATCAGCGTCGCGGCCTACCACCTCTCGCGGAACCAGCACCTCGAGACCATGCGCCCCGCGCTGAGGTTCGGCGCCTGGATGATGCTCGTCAGCGGCGGCCTGACCCTGTTCACCGGCGACTCGCTCGGCCTCGCGATGGTCGACACGCAGCCGATGAAGATGGCGGCCGCGGAGGCGCTCTACAGGACCTCCACGGGCGTCGACGCCTCCTTCTCCGTCTTCACCTGGGGCACGCCGGACGGCTCGAGCGAGCTGTTCTCGATCCGCATCCCCTACCTGCTCTCCTTCCTCTCGACGCACACCTTCACCGGCACGGTCGAGGGCATCAACGACCTCCAGGCGCAGTACACCCAGGTCTACGGACCCGGCGACTACACGCCGATCATCTGGGTCACCTACTGGTCGTTCCGCTGGATGATGGCCCTCGGCTCCCTGGCCATCGGCGTCGCCGCGGCCGGCCTCTGGTTCACCCGGAAGGGCCGCGAGCCGAAGCAGTGGATGTGGAAGGTCGCGATCTGGGCCGCCCCGCTGCCGTTGATGGCGATGATCGTGGGCTGGGTCTTCACCGAGATGGGCCGCCAGCCGTGGCTCGTGTTCGGACTGCTGAAGACCGCCGACGGAGTCTCGCCCGGAGTGAGCGGCCTCGAGGTCCTGATCTCGCTGCTCGCCTTCACCGCGATCTACGGCACGCTCGCCGTGGTCGAGTTCCGCCTGATCAAGCGGGCCGCGCAGGCCGGCCCCGACGACGCTCCCGAGGTCGACGAGGAGAGCGGTCGCCCGCAGCTCGTCGGCACCGTCTACTAGGAGGCACCCCTCATGGATCTCGCCGTTCTCTGGTTCTGGATCGTCGCGTTCTTCTTCATCGGCTACTTCGTCCTCGACGGGTTCGACTTCGGCGTCGGCATGTCGCTCCCGTTCCTCGGGCGCGACGACACCGACCGCCGCGTGCTGATCAACACGATCGGCCCGGTGTGGGACCTGAACGAGACGTGGGTGATCGTCGCCGGCGCCGCCCTGTTCGCCGCGTTCCCGGAGTGGTACGCCACGCTCTTCAGCGGGTTCTACCTGCCGCTTCTGCTCATCCTGCTCGCGCTGATCGCCCGCGGCGTCTCGTTCGAGTACCGGCACCAGCGTCCGGAGGCGCAGTGGAAGCGGCGTTTCGACACGATGATCGTCGTCGGCTCCGCGGTGCCCGCCTTCCTCTGGGGCGTGGCCTTCGCGAACATCGTGCAGGGCGTCCCGATGGACGCCGACCACAACTTCACCGGCACCGTCCTGGACCTGCTGAACCCCTACGCCCTGCTGGGCGGAGCGACGACCCTCCTGCTCTTCTTCACGCACGGAGTCGTCTTCGTCGCCCTGAAGACGGAGGGGGAGATCCGCGAGCGTGCGCGCCGCCTGGCGACCCGCGCGGGGCTGCTCACCGTGGTCGTCGCCGCGGTCTTCCTGGCCTGGACCAACCTCGGCCAGGGGAGCACCGCCTCCTGGGCGCTCTCGGCGGGCGCGGCCGCGACCCTCGTCGGCGGCTGGCTCGCGATCACGCGGGGCCGGGAGGGACGCGCCTTCGCGCTGCTGGCCGGCACCATCGCGCTCGCCGTGCTCGCCCTCTTCGCGACGCTGTTCCCCGCGGTGATGCCGGCCTCGAACGTCCCCGCCTACGGGCTGACGATCGAGAACGCCTCCAGCACGCCCTATACGCTGACGGTCATGAGTTGGACCGCCCTGGTGTTCGTGCCGCTCATCGTCGGCTACCAGGCCTGGACCTACTGGATCTTCCGCAAGCGCATCAGCCGCGCGCACATCCCGGTCGACGCCCACTGACGTGAAGCCCCTCGATCCGCGCCTGCTCCGCTACGCCCGGGCGGCCCGCGTGTTCCTCCTGCTCGGCGGGGTGCTCGCGCTGGCCAGGACCCTGGCGATCGTCGCCTTCGCGTGGCTGGTGGCGCAGCTGGTGGCCGGTGCGGTCGACGGGAGGAGCGCCGACGATCTCGCGCCGCTGCTCACCGCCCTGCTCGCGGTCGTCGCGGCGCGGGCGGCTCTCGCCTGGGCGACCGAGGTGAACGCGGTGCGCGGAGGAGCAGGAGCGAAGGCGCAGCTGCGGCAGGCGGTCCTCGCCGCACTGGTCGAGCTCGGCCCGGCGGGCCGCTCCGAAGGGGGCTCGGGCGGGGTCGTCGCGCTGCTGGGCGGCGGACTGGACTCCCTCGACGGCTACTTCGCCCGCTACCTCCCGCAGCTGATCGCCACCGCGGTGGCGACGCCGCTCCTGACGCTCGTGGTCTTCCTCGCCGATCCGCTTAGCGCGGTGTTCCTGGTGGTGACCCTGCCGCTCATCCCGGTGTTCATGGTGCTGATCGGCTGGGCGACCCAGGCCGTGCAGGCGCGGCAGTGGGAGCGGCTGCAGGCCCTCGCGTCCGGCTTCGTCGACACCGTCGGCGGCCTCGCGACGCTCAAGATCTTCGGGCGGGCCGAGCGGCAGGCGACGCGGATCCGCGCGCTGACCGAGGACTACCGCGTGCACACGATGAAGGTGCTGCGGGTGACCTTCGTCAGCGGCTTCGTGCTGGAGCTCGCCGGCTCGCTCTCGGTCGCACTGGTCGCCGTCTCGATCGGGCTGCGGCTCGTCGACGGCTCGCTGGGGCTGGCCGTCGGGCTGTTCGTCCTGGTGCTGGCGCCGGACGTGTTCCTGCCGGTGCGCCAGGTCGGTGCCGAGTTCCATGCGGCGGCCGACGGGGTGCAGGCGGCGGACCGCGCCTTCGCCGTCCTCGAGCGCGCGGCGGCCCTGCCCCCTCCCGGGAAGGCTCCGGCGGCGACGGGGGCGCTCGAGCTGCGGGGTCTCGCGGTCGACGACGGACGCGGGCGGACGCTCGCTCCTGTCGACGCGGTGCTCCCCGTCGGGTCGATCACCGTGGTGACCGGGCCCAGCGGGTCCGGGAAGTCGACGCTGCTCGCCGCGCTCGCGGGCTTCGTGCCCTTCTCGGGCACGCTGCTGCTCGGCGGGTCGCCGGTCGCGGATCTGCGGTCGACGCTCGCCTGGGCGGGCCAGCGGCCCGACCTGCTCCCGGGGAGCGTCGCCTCCGCCGTCGGGCTCGGAGCACTCTCGCCGGACCCCGAGCGCGTGCGGCGGGCCCTGGCGATCGCCGCGGTCGACGTGGACCCCGAGCGCCGGCTCGACGCCGAGGGGACGGGCCTCTCGGGCGGGCAGAGCGCCCGCGTCGCCGTCGCCCGCGCCGTGCACCGCCTGCTCGAGCGCGGGTGCGCGGTGCTGGCCCTGGACGAGCCGACCGCTGCCCTCGACGAGGAGTCCGAGCGGGCGCTGCTCGCCGGACTCAGGACGCTGGCGGAGAGCGGGACGATCGTCGTCGTCGCCAGCCACCGGCCCGCGACCGTCGCGGCGGCCGACGCCGTGATCGCCCTGGCGCCGGCGGGGGCGGTCGCGAGGTGAACCGCTCCGACGTCCTCCGCGCCGCGATGCCCGGGCCGCGCCGCTTCCTGCCGGGTCTGTCCTTCGGGCTGCTCTCCTCCTCGGCCGTCGTGGCGCTGCTGGCCTGCTCGGCCTGGCTGATCGTCCGCGCGGCCGAGCAGCCGCCGATCCTGTTCCTCTCCATGGCCGTCGTAGGCGTGCGGGCGTTCGCGCTGGCGCGGGCCTTCTTCCGCTACCTCGAGCGGCTGACCGGCCACAACGCCGCCTTCCGCGCGCTCGCGGAGCTCCGGGCGGGCGTCTACGAGCGCCTGGTGCCGGTCGCGCCGGACGGGCTGGGCCGCGTGCGCCGTGGCGACCTGGTCTCCCGGGTGGTGGCGGACGTCGACGCCCAGCAGGACGTGCCGCTGCGCGTCGTGCAGCCGCTGGTCGTCGCGGCGCTGGTCGCTGCGGTCTCCGTGGTCGGCGTCTGGCTGCTCCTGCCGGCGATGGGCGCCGTGCTGCTGGCGCTGCTGGTCCTCGCCTTCGCCGGCGGGGCCCTGGGCGCCGGCCGGCTCTCCGCGCAGGCGGATCGCGAGCTGGCGCCGCTGCGCGGGGAGCTCGCCGAGCGCCTCAACCTGCTGGTCACCCGCCTCGACGTGCTCACCGCCTTCGATGCGGCGGGTGACGCTCTGGCGGACGTGGCACGCGCGGAGGAGTCGCTCGCCCGGGCGGCGCGTCGGCGGGCGGCCTCCGCCGGACTGGCCGCGGCCGTCCTCGCCCTCTGCTCGGGCGGTGCGGTCTGGGCGGGCCTCGCGCTCGGGATCCCGGCGATCGGCGACCTCGGCGGTCCGGCGCTGGGAGTCGTCGCGCTCGTGCCGCTCGCGGTCTTCGAGGTCGCCGCCGCCGCGCCGCTCGCCGTGCAGGCGGCGCGCACCGCGCTCTCGAGCGCTCAGCGCCTGGCCGATCTGGACGCCGAGGCGGCGTCGCCGGCGCTCGCGACCGACGCGGACGTGGACCCGGACGCCCCGGCTCCCCGGGGCGCCGGCATCGTCCTGCGCGACCTGTCGGTGAGCTGGCCCGGCGCGCACACGCCCGCGCTGCGGGGCGTCTCGCTCGACCTGCCGGAGGGTGCGCGCGTCCTCGTCACCGGCGGCAGCGGGTCCGGGAAGACCACGCTCGCGCACGCTCTCGTGCGCTTCCTCTACCACTCCGGCAGCTACCTCCTGGGCGGAGTCGAGGCGCGCACGCTGCCGCAGGCGGAGGTGCGGAAGCGGGTCGGGCTCGTGGAGCAGCAGCCGTACCTCTTCGACGACACGATCCGGCAGAACCTCCTCTTCGCGCGGCCCGAGGCAGATGGCGCCGTGCTCGAGGCGGTGCTGGATCGGGTCGGGCTCGGCCCCTGGCTTGCTGCACGCGGTGGGCTCGACGCGCGGGTGGGGGAGCGGGGCTCGCTCGTCTCGGGCGGCCAGGCTCAGCGGATCGCCCTCGCACGCGCACTCCTGGCCGACTTCCGCGTCCTGGTGCTGGACGAGCCGACGGCGTCGGTGGACGCTCCCGTGGCCGACGCTCTGCTCGGGGATCTGCTCCGCGCCGCCGAGGGGCGGACGGTGGTCCTGATCGCGCACCGGGTCGATCCCGGCCTGGAGTTCGACACGCGGATCCGGGTGGCGGACGGCACGGCGGCTCAGGAGCACCGGGCCGCCTGAGCAGGCGCCCGGCTCCGCGGGGCGGTCGGTCCGAGCGGCCGTTCAGCCGTGCTCCGTCGGGACCGAGGCCCGCGCCAGGGAGGCCGCGCGCGCCAGGCGCCCGCCCTCCGCCCCCCAGCGGTCGAGGACCGCGTCCGCCCGGGTCCGCGCCGCACCGCGCAGCCCTGCCAGGAGCGGAGCGACGACGTCGCGGGCCAGCGGGTCGCTCAGCTCGTCCACGCGGGAGTCGCGGACGAAGCCCTCGAGCCGGGTGAGGTCGGAGCCGCGCAGCCACTCGGCTCGGGACTGCAGCAGCACGACGGCCGCCAGCCGCGGCTCGAACACCGCCGGCTCCCACAGCTCGGAGGAGAGGGCGGTCACGTCGTCGTGCTCGAGCGAGCGGAACTTCCTCAGCGCGTCGCGGACGGTGCCGCGGACCGCCCCGACCGAGGCGCCCGTCGAGTCGAGCCCTGCTCCCAGGCGCTCGCGCACGTCCTGCGCGCGCCAGACGTCGCCCTCGTACTCCAGGGCCGAGCGGATGAAGTCGCCGGGGTCGCTCACCCCTCCATCATGCGTCGCGCGTCAGCCCCGGCTGGCCCAGACGGCCCGTCCGATGCCGTCGTACTCGACGAGGCGGCCGTCGTCCTGCAGCACGAGGCGGTAGGGCGCGACGACGCCGGTCTGGCCGATACCGAAGGAGATCCTCGGGAACCGCAGCCAGAGGATCCGGGAGTCGGCCACGTCGAGCCGGCCCTCGGAGCTCATCGAGAAGGCGGCACCGGAGGCGGAGGAGGTGTTCGTCGCCCAGTCCGCGCCGCTCGGCCCGTAGACGACGAAGTTGCCGTCGCGCTGCATCTCCGCCCGCCACTGCCCGCTCGCCGAGGTCAGCCGCGTGCCCGCGACGACGAGGCCGCTCGGGGAGAGCGAGTCGCGCACGACGAGCGCGGCACTGCTCCAGAGGACGCCGGAGTCGTCCGCGATCCGGAGATCGCCCTCGCGGAGGACCATCGTGGCGCCCGGCTCGCCGGACGTGTCCGAGGCCCACACGGGCGCGCCGTCCGCGGTGTAGACCACGGCGTTCCCGTCGTCCTGCATCCGGAGGACGTTGCCCCGGCCGCGGGTGCCGCTCGCCCAGAGAGCCCCGCCCTGCCCGTAGACGACGAGGTTGCCGTCCGCCTGCATCACCGCCGTGGTGCCTCCCTGGGTGGCGAGCCGGTTCCCCGCGTAGAGGGTGCTGCCGCGGCGGAGGGTGTCGGTGCGCGGCTCGTCGATCCGGCCGCCGATGCTGCTGGCCCAGGCGGCCGAGCCGCTGCGGCGGTAGATCACGAGATTGCCGTCGTCCTGCATCCGCAGCTCGCCGCCCGGGTCGGCCACCGTGCCGCTCGCCCAGACCGGGCGCCCGTCCGCGGCGTACACGACGAGGTTGCCGTCGTCCTGCATCCGCAGGCTGTCGCCGCGCCCCTGGGTGCCCGAGGCCCAGGTGGGACGGCCGCCGGCGGCGTAGACCACGGCGTTGCCGTCGGTCTGCATCACGAGGGAGGAGGCGCCGTCGGGGGACACCAGGCGCTCGCCGCGCGCGAGCTGCTCGCCGGCACGGAGGACCGCGGCGGAGGCGACGGCGGAGGACGCCGAGGGCGGGGCCTCGACCGCGGCGGCGGGCAGCGAGCCCAGCAGGAGCGCGCCCGTGGCGGCGAGCGCCGCGAGGGAGGCGGTCAGGGAGCGGCCGGAGGGGAGGTGCGTCATCGCAGGGGTCCTGTCGGGGAGGGCGGCGGGGTCGGGGGAATCGTCCCACGGCGGGGGAGACGACGACGCCCCCCGGTCCGGGGACCAGGGGGCGTCGTGGCGGAGGGGCGTCAGCCGCGGCTGGCCCAGACCGCGCGGCGGCTGTCGTACTCGACGAGGTTGCCGTCGTCCTGCATGACGAGCTTGTAGGGGCCGACCGACGCGGCGGGCGGGACGACCGACCATCCGCTCGTCGTCTCGGTGCCCACGGCGATCTGCCCGCTGGTGTCGATGGCGAAGAAGCCGCCTGCGCGGGTGGTCTTCGACGCCCAGATCGGGCCGTTCTTGCCGTAGACGACGAAGTTGCCGTCCGCCTGCATCACCGCTCGGTAGACGCCGTTCGCGGAGCGGAGGAAGCTGCCCGCCTCGAGCGAGTTCGCCGCGTAGAGCGTGGTCGAGGGGAAGGCGGCCTGGCTGGTCCAGATCACGTCGTCGGACGGGTTCACGATGATCAGCGAGCCGGCGTTGTTGATGCCCAGGCGGAGGTCCTTGCCGCGCGTGCCCGAGAACCACTTGACGGAGCCGTCGGAGCCGTAGATGACGGCGTTGCCGTCCTTCTGCATGGTGATGCGGTTGCCGGAGCCGCCGGTGCCGGTGCCCCAGACGGCGCCCTGGGGGCCGTAGCCGACGAAGTTGCCGTCGTTCTGCATGACGGCGCTGAAGCGGCCGTCGGCGGAGGTGAGCTGGTGGACGGGGCGGAGGGTCTGCTCCGTGAACAGCGTGTCGGTCACCGGCTCGGCGATGACGCGGCGGACGCTGCTCGCCCAGGCGGGCGAGCCGTTCTCGCGGTAGACGACGAGGTTGCCGTCGGGCTGCATGATCACCGAGGCTCCCGCCTCGTTGATCGTGTTCGTGCTCCACACGGGGCCGCCCTTGGCGGAGTAGACGACCATGTTGCCGTCGGTCTGCATGACCAGGTGGTCGCCGCGGCCCTGGGTGTTCGTGGCGAAAGTGGGGCGGCCCTGCGGGTCGTAGACCACGGCGTTGCCGTCGGTCTGCATCCGGAACGAGTAGCCGTTCGTGCCCGAGACGATCCGCTGTCCGGCGGCCAGCTCCTCGCCGCCGACGAGGGCGTTGTAGTAGCTGACGGCCGCGCGGGCGGTCTGCTGGGCGGCCTCGGGCGACTCGCTCGCGGGAGCGAGGCCGGTCGGCGCCTCCTCGGAGGAGGAGAGGGGCTTCTGCGGGTTCTCCGCGGCGAGGGCCGGGGTCGCGCCGAAGAGCAGGGCACCGGTCGCGACGAGCGCGATCAGCCCGGAGGCGAGGGGGC
>NZ_PSVF01000003.1:0-210026 GCF_002931975.1 Rathayibacter sp. AY1F3
GGATGTTGCCCGGGGTCGGACGCGATCCCATGCCCTGCGAGCTGGCGAAGGGATTGTTGCCGGGGCGCGGGGCGGCGGGACGCTGTCCCATGCCCTGGTTGCTGGCGAACGGGTTGTTGCCCGGGCGCGGGGTGCCGCCGGGGCGGTTGGAGCCGCCCGAGGCGCCGCCGGGGCGCGGGGTGTTCGCGGCGGGAGCCGGACGCGGGGTCACGGGCTTGGGTCCGCCGGGGGTCGCGCCGGACGCCGGCTTCTCGGCGGCGGCCGGAGCCGCGGGGGCCTCGGTCGGAGCCGGAGCGGCGGCCTCGGCGGGCGCGTCCTTGGCTGCCTGGGCGCGCTGAGCGGCCGCGGCCTCCTGGGCTGCCTGAGCCTGGGCCTGGCGCTCGGCGACCGACATCGGCGGTGCGGGCGCCGGAGCGGGCGGCTTGGCCGGTCCGGGCGTGGGCGCGGACGGACGCGCGCCGGAGGGGCGCGGGGCCCCGGGACGGGCGCCGGCGGCGGGGGCGGCCGGGGTCGCCGACGCTCCCGCGGAGGAACCGCCCTGGCCCTGGAGGGCCTGGCGGAGCTTGCGCGCCACCGGGGGTTCGATGCTCGAGGACGGGCCCTTGACGAACTCGCCGAGCTCCTTCAACTTCGCAAGTGCGACCTTGCTATCGACACCCAGTTCGGATGCGATCTCGTGTACGCGTGGTTTTGCCACTTCTCTCCTGTCTTGGGCCTGCACCCAAGACGGGGGCAGGCGTCACGAACGGACGGGTCTCATTTCGAGCCGCTCATCAGTCTTCGCTCATGATCAGTTCACGGGCCGTTCTGCCTGTTCTCTATGGTGTGATCGTGCGCTGCTCCGGCCCCTCCGGTCGAGGGGCCGAGCCGGTCGGATCGTGCGATGTACTGCTCCAGCTCGCTCGCGTCCACGCTCTCGCGCGTCCGGAACGCTCTTCCGAACGCGCGGCGCTTGACCGCGAGCTCGTAGCAGTCGGCTGTGTCGTGGAGCCACGCTCCCCGACCAGGACGGACGGCACGCGGGTCTACCGCGAGGACGTTCGAGTGGAGGACCAGCCTCAGAAGAGAGGCCCGGGGGGCGCGCAGACGGCAGCCGACGCACGTTCTGACGGCTTCCACTCTACTCCCTCCCCTCCGGGACCGCTCCCCCGCACGGCCGATGCTCGGGGATCACTCCCCGTCCATCACCGAATCGGGCTGGATGTCGATCTTCGCGCCGGTCAGCTTGGCGGCGAGGCGGGCGTTCTGGCCCTCCTTGCCGATGGCGAGCGAGAGCTGGTAGTCGGGGACGAGCGCGCGGACGGCCTTGAGGCTCTGGTCGATCACGAACGCGCTGGTCACCTTGGCGGGCGAGAGCGCGCTGGCGACGAAGGTCGGCAGGTCGGAGGAGTAGTCGACGATGTCGATCTTCTCGTTGTTGAGCTCGGCGGTCACCGCGCGCACGCGCTGGCCGAGCTCGCCGATGCAGGCGCCCTTGGCGTTCACGCCGGGCTCGGTCGCGCGCACCGCGATCTTGGTGCGGTGGCCGGCCTCGCGGGCGAGGGAGACGATCTCCACCACGCCGGACGCGATCTCGGGGACCTCGAGGGCGAACAGCTTGCGAACCAGCGACGGGTGGGTGCGGGACACCTGGACCGACGGGCCCTTGGGTCCGCGGCCGACGCTCGTGACGTAGACGCGGATGCGGCGTCCGTGGCTGTAGTCCTCGCCGGGCACCTGCTCCTCGGGCGAGAGGATCGCCTCGATGGAGCCGAGGTCGACGTGGATCATCCGCGGGTTGGGGCCCTGCTGGATGACGCCGGCGACGATGTCGCCCTCGCGGCCCTTGAACTCGCCGAGCACGTGCTCGTCGGCGATGTCGCGCAGGCGCTGGTTGATGACCTGCTTCGCGGCGAAGGCGGCGATGCGGCCGAAGTCGCGCGGGGAGTCCTCGGCCTCGCCCACGACGGCGCCCTCCTCGTCGAGCTCGGGCACGAAGACCGAGACGTGACCGGTCTTGCGGTCGAGGTGCACTCGCGCGTCGACGGCGGTGGCCTTGTCGGCGTCGTCGGCCTGGCCGATGTGCTTGAGGTAGGCGGTCAGGATCGCCTGCTCGATGATCTGCACGAGTTCCTCGAAGGGGATCTCGCGCTCGCGCTCCATGAGTCGCAGAACGCTCAGGTCGATGTCCACGGGCGGGCCTTTCTCTCTATTCACTTGGATGCCGCGGTGGTGACCGCGGTCGTTCGCCTGCCGGGCTCTCACCCGGATCAGCCCTCAAGGGTACCCGACGCGGCCCGGGGTTCCACCCGCGGATCCCGCCGAGGCACGGAGGGCCCCGCCTGCCGCGGGAAGCGGTGGCGGGGCCCTCGGCGTGTCGGGTTTAGGCGCCCAGCCGGGCGAGCGCCTCGGCGACCGGGAGCTGCTCGCGCTCGCCGGACCGGCGGTCCCACAGCTCGACGATCCCGTCGGCCGCTCCTCGGCCCGCGATGACGATCACGGGCACCCCGATCAGCTCGGCGTCGCCGAACTTGACGCCGGGCGAGACCTTCGGGCGGTCGTCGATCAGCACGTCGCGGCCGGCGGCCTCGAGGGAGGCGCCGATCGACTCGGCGAGCTCGAGAGCCGCCGCGTCCTTGCCGGTCGCGATGACGTGCACGTCGAACGGCGCGACGTTCGCGGGCCAGAGCAGTCCTCGGTCGTCGTGGGTGGCCTCGGCGATGATGGCGAGGATGCGGGTCACGCCGATGCCGTAGGAGCCCATCGTGACGGTGACGAGCTTCCCGTTCTCGTCGAGCACCTTCAGCCCGAGGACGTCGGCGTACTTGCGGCCGAGCTGGAAGACGTGTCCGATCTCCATGCCGCGGGCGGTCTCGATCGGGCCCGAGCCGTCGGGCGCCTCGTCGCCGGTGCGGACGTCCGCGACCTCGACGGTGGCGTCGCCGTGGAAGTCGCGGCCGGCGACCAGGTCGAGGACGTGCTGCCCGGAGACGTTGGCCCCGGTGATCCAGGCGGTGCCGTCGACCACGCGCGGGTCGAGCAGGTAGCGGACGCCGGTCGCCGACTCCTCGCCCAGGACGGCTCCCTCGGCCGACCAGGGTCCGATGTAGCCCTTGACCAGTCCGGGGTGCTTCGCGAAGTCCTCCGCCGTGGCGGCCTCGACCTCGGCCGGGGCGAAGGCCACCTCGGCGCGCTTGAGGTCGACGTCGCGGTCGCCGGGCAGGCCGACGATCACGAGCTCGCGGGTGCCGTCGAGCGCGGTGAGCGCGAGGACGACGTTCTTCAGGGTGTCGGCGGCGGTCCAGGCGCGGCCGTCGGGGCGGGGCTGCGTCGCGTTCGCCAGGTCGACCAGGGTCTGGATGGTCGGGGTGTCGGGCGAGTCGAAGACGCGCGCCTCGGGCAGGCCCTCGACGGGCAGCGCCGCGGGGACGGGCGTGCGGTACGCCTCGACGTTCGCCGCGTACCCTCCCGCCGACCGGACGAAGGTGTCCTCGCCGACGGGGGTGGGGTGCAGGAACTCCTCGCTCCGGGAGCCGCCCATCGCTCCGGCGTCGGCCTGCACGATCACGTACTCCAGGCCCAGACGGGCGAAGATCCGCTCGTAGGCGTCGCGCTGGCGCTGATAGCTCGCGTCGAGGCCGGCGTCGGTGTAGTCGAAGGAGTACGCGTCCTTCATCGTGAACTCGCGGCCGCGCAGGAGGCCCGCGCGGGGCCGCGCCTCGTCCCGGTACTTGTCCTGGATCTGGTAGATCGACAGGGGCAGGTCCTTGTAGGAGGAGTAGAGGTCCTTCACGAGCAGCGTGAAGAACTCCTCGTGCGTGGGAGCCAGCATGTAGTCGGCGTCCTTGCGGTCCTTCAGGCGGAACACGCCGTCGCCGTACTCGGTCCAGCGGCCCGAGAGCTCGTAGGGCTCGCGGGGCAGGAGCGCGGGGAAGTGCACCTCCTGGGCGCCGGCGGCCTCCATCTCCTCGTGGATGATCCGCTCGATGCGGCGCTTGACGCGCAGTCCCAGCGGCAGCCAGGCGAAGACGCCGGGCGCCTGACGGCGGATGTAGCCCGCGCGGACGAGGAGGCGGTGGCCCGCGACCTCGGCGTCGGCGGGATCCTCCCGGAGCGTGCGGACGAACAGATGCGAGAGACGGGTGACCACGAGGGACGATCCTATCCGCTGCGCTCCCCCGGCTCGCGAGGGCGCCGGGAGCCTCAGTCGGGGATCCGCGAGAAGACGACCGCTCCGCCCGTGCCGTCCAGCAGCACGTCGTCGGGGGTGCCGCCGATCGTCATCGGGCCGGAGAGGAGCGCCCGGAGCCGGATGGCCTCGGGGCTCGGCGTGTCGGAGCAGGTGTCGGAGCCGGTCACCTCGTCGCCGGGGATCAGCACGCCGTCGTCGATCCGGTAGGCGGCGCTGACCACGAGGCAGCCGGTGCCGACGACCAGGGTCGGCGCACCCCCGACGCTCTCGGAGCGGAGGCGGACGCGGGCGTCCTCGACCCAGGCCGTGTACGGGGTCTCCCCTTCGGCCGCGGTCAGCACCCAGCGGTCGCAGCCGAAGGGGTCCTGCGGGCTGCGGCTGTCGATGCATTCGCCGGCCTCGGAGGACGGGCCGCTGCGGAGCGCGGCGACACCGGAGGCGAGGAGCGCGGCGGCGACGACCACGAGCGCGAGGCGCAGTGCGGGGCGGACCACGTCGATCCGCCCCGCGCCGTCAGTTCGCGCCGACGGTGACGACCGGGGCTCCGGTCGAGGTGTCGTCGGCCGGCATCTCGGCGGCCAGGCGGTTGGCCTCCTCGATGAGGGTCTGGACGATCTCGGCCTCGGGGACGGTCTTGATGACCTCGCCCTTGACGAAGATCTGGCCCTTGCCGTTGCCGGAGGCGACGCCCAGGTCGGCCTCGCGGGCCTCGCCGGGTCCGTTGACGACGCAGCCCATGACGGCGACGCGCAGCGGGACGCTCATGCCCTCGAGGCCGGCGGTGACGTCGTTGGCGAGCGTGTAGACGTCGACCTGCGCGCGGCCGCAGCTGGGGCAGGAGACGATCTCGAGCTTGCGCTCGCGGAGGTTCAGCGACTGGAGGATCTGCAGGCCGACCTTGACCTCCTGCGCGGGCGGGGCCGAGAGGGACACGCGGATGGTGTCGCCGATGCCCTCGCCGAGGAGGATGCCGAAGGCGGTGGCGGACTTGATCGTCCCCTGGAACTCGGGGCCGGCCTCGGTGACGCCGAGGTGGAGGGGCCAGTCGCCGCGCTCGGCGAGCTGGCGGTAGGCCTTCACCATGACGACGGGGTCGTTGTGCTTGACCGAGATCTTGAAGTCGTGGAAGTCGTGCTCCTCGAAGAGGCTGGCCTCCCAGACGGCGCTCTCGACGAGGGCCTCGGGGGTGGGCTTGCCGTACTTCTGCAGGATGCTCGGCTCGAGCGAGCCGGCGTTCACGCCGATGCGGATCGAGACGCCGGCGGCCTTCGCGGCGGCGGCGATCTTGCCGACCTGGTCGTCGAACTTGCGGATGTTGCCGGGGTTCACGCGGACCGCGGCGCAGCCGGCGTCGATCGCGGCATAGACGTAGTTGGGCTGGAAGTGGATGTCGGCGATGACCGGGATCTGGCTCTTCTTGGCGATGATCGGCAGCGCCTCCGCGTCGTCGCGGCTCGGCACCGCGACGCGGACGATGTCGCAGCCGGACGCGGTGAGCTCGGCGATCTGCTGGAGGGTCGCGTTGATGTTCGTCGTCGGTGTGGTGCACATCGACTGGACGCTGACCTGCGCGTCACCGCCCACGAGCACCTTGCCCACCTTGATCTGGCGGGACTTGCGGCGGGGGGCGAGGGTCATGGGGACCTTGGGAAGACCCAGATTCACTGCTGGCACGCGCCCCATCGTACGCGCGCCGCGGGACCCCTCGTCCGCTCGCCGCACCTTCCCAGCCGCCGCCCCTCCTGCGCGCCTCGGAACCCGTCCACCGCACCTGCTCTCAGCCCGAGACCGCATGACGATCCGCGGTCGCCTCGCTCCCGAGCCGAACCGCCGATCCCGTCCGAGCGATTCACCGCAGACGCTGCCAGCCCGCTCCCTTTCACAGAGCCGACCGCGCCACGCCGGGCAGGGACCGCCCTGCCACCCCTGAGGCGAACGGGTGAATCGCGTCCCAGCGATTCGCCCCAGCCGTCCGCACCCCGCTCCACCCACGCCCCCACCCCGAGAAGCCGACCGCGCCACGCCGGGCGAGGACCGGCGTGGAATCCAACTCAGAACAGCGTGATCGGCTTGACGATGTCGGCGTAGATGAGGAGGGCGCTCATGCCGCCGAGGACGAGGACGACGACGTAGGTGAGCGGGAGCAGGCGGGCGATGTCGACGGGGCCGGGGTCGCGGCGTCCGAAGAGCCTGGCGATCCGGCGGCGCAGGCCCTCCCAGAGGGCGCCGGCGATGTGGCCGCCGTCCATGGGGAGCAGCGGCACCAGGTTGAAGACGAGGAGGGCGACGTTGAGCGAGGCGAGGACGCCGACCATCGTCTGCACCTTCGACACGACGGGGAGCTGGTCGGAGGCGGCGATCTCGCCCGCGATCCGGCCGACTCCGACGACGCTGATCGGGCCGTTGGCGTCGCGCGCCTCCGAGCCGAACGCCGCCTGGGCGACGTCGATGAGGCGCTGCGGCAGGTTGAGGATCACATGGGCGACGCTGGTGATGTTCGACCAGACCGTCTCGGGCACCGCGGTGACCGGCTGCTGCGCGAGGGCCGACGTGGGCGAGATGCCGATGAAGCCGACCGTCTGCGTCTCGATCGCACCGGAGGCGTCGGTGACGGGGGCGCCGTTCGCGTCGATCACCGCGACCTCGTTCTCGGCGGGGGTGATCGTGAGGGTCAGCGGGGCGCCGTCGCGCTGGACGGACACGCTGAGCGGGACGCCCGCGGAGCGCTGGATGATCGGGGTCAGGTCGTTCCAGGTGCTCACCGGAGTGCCGTCGATCGCCGTGATCGTGTCGCCCGGCAGCAGGCCGGCCGCGGCTCCGGGTGCCAGCGGGTCGTCGGCGGTGCAGGTCGCGGTCGCGCGCTGCGACTCCGGGACCACGCACTGCGAGACCGCGGCGAGGGTGCTGGTGCTCTGCGGGATCCCGATGCCGCAGAGGAGGACGGTGAAGAGGACCGTGGCGATCACGAGGTTCATGAAGGGGCCGCCGGCCATGACGATCACGCGCTTCCACACGGGGAGCCGGTAGAACGCGCGATGGTCCTCGCCGTCGCCGATCGTCTCCGCGCTGGCGGCACGGGCCTCGTCGATCATCGTGGCGTAGGCGCCGCGCCGGGGCTCCTCGAGCTGGGCCTCGGAGGACGCCAGGCCGTTGAAGAAGCCGGTGCTCGACTCCGTGGGCCGGTCCCCCGGGTGCTTCGGCGGGTACATGCCGATCATGGCGATGTAGCCGCCGAGCGGGATCGCCTTGACGCCGTACTCCGTCTCGCCGCGGCGCCGGGAGAAGAGGGTCGGCCCGAACCCGATCATGTACTGCGTGACCTTGACCCCGAACAGCTTGGCGGGGAGCAGGTGCCCGACCTCGTGCAGGGCGATGGAGAGGGCGACGCCGACGGCGATGATGACGACGCCGAGGACGAAGAGCAGCACGGATTCCACCGACACACTGTAGGCCGGGCCCGCCCGTCTACGCTGGGGTGCGCCTGCACGGATCCGATGAACTCCGCGGCCGAGCGGATCAGCGGCGCGACGTCCGCCGACACGGATCCGCGGAGACGGAGCCCGTCCGGATGACCCCTGGTCAGACTCCGGCGATCCGCTCGTCCGCCGTGCGGCGCGCCCACTCCTCCGCCGCGGCCAGCGACTCGCGGGTCAGCGCGCCGTCGACGCTGTGCGCGTCGACCACCGCCTCCACCGTCTCGAGGATGTCGAGATAGCCGATCCGCCCGGCGTGGAACGCCTGCACGGCCTGCTCGTTCGCCGCGTTGAACACAGCCGGGTAGGAGGCGCCCGCCTCCCCGACGCGCTTCGCGAGCCGGACCGAGGGGAACGCCTCCTCGTCCAGCGGCTCGAACGTCCAGGAGTGGGAGCGGGTCCAGTCGAGCGGGACGCCGACCCCGGCGACGCGGTGCGGCCAGTCGAGGCCGAGCGAGATCGGGAGCCGCATGTCCGGCGGCGAGGCCTGGGCGATCGTCGAGCCGTCGACGTACTCGACCATCGAGTGGATCACCGACTGCGGGTGCACGGTGACGTCGATCCGGTCGTAGGGCACGTCGAAGAGCAGGTGCGCCTCGATCACCTCGAGCCCCTTGTTGACCAGGGTGGAGGAGTTGGTCGTGACGACCAGGCCCATGTCCCAGGTCGGGTGCGCGAGCGCCTGCGCCGGGGTGACGTCGCGGAGGGAGGCGCGGTCGCGTCCCCGGAACGGCCCGCCGGACGCGGTCAGCACGAGGCGGCGGACCTCGCGGTGCTCGCCCGCGAGGAGTGCCTGGGCGATCGCGGAGTGCTCGGAGTCGACCGGCACGATCTGGCCGGGACCGGCGAGCGAGGTGACGAGCTCGCCGCCGACGATCAGCGACTCCTTGTTGGCAAGGGCGAGCGTCCTGCCCTCCTCGAGCGCCGCGAGCGTCGGGCCGAGCCCCACCGAGCCGGTGATCCCGTTCAGCACGACGTCCGCGTCGACCGAGCGGATCAGCTGCTCGGCCTCCTCCGCGCCGAACGCCGTGTGCTCGACGCCGAACGCGGACGCCTGCTCGGCGACCGCCGTCCGGTTCGAGCCGGCGGCGAGGCCGACGACCTCGAACCGCTCGCGGTTCGCGCCGATGACGTCGAGAGCCTGCGTGCCGATGGACCCGGTCGAGCCGAGGATGATGACCCTGCGCATCCGCCCATCCTGGCACGGAGCACCCAGCGCCTCCCGGTCAGCTGATGGCGAGGATGTCGACCACGAAGACGAGGGTGTCGGTCCCGCTGATCCCCGCGTTCTGGTTGCCCTGGTCGCCGTAGCCCTTCGACGGCGGGATGGTGACGAGCACCTGCGAGCCGACGGTCTGGCCGACCACGGCCTCCTTGAAGCCCTCGATCACGTCGCCGGTGCCGAAGGCGGCGGGAGCGGGCTTCCCCCAGCTCTGGTCGAACACCTCGCCGGTGCCCCAGACCACGCCCTGGTACTGCACGATCAGCTGGTCGCCGTCGGCCACGGTCGCGCCGCTCCCCTTCTTGAGGACGGCGAGCTGCAGGTCGGCGGGAGGGTCGGTCGCGGGGATGGTGACGGTGGGCGCCCCGTCCTCGGCGAGCGCCACCGTCGGCAGGCCGTCGACCGGGGGCTGCGGCTCGCCGTCGGCGGCGGTCGGCACGATCTGCTCGACGTCGATCACCATGACGATCGAGTCGGTCGCGGCGATGCCGAACTGGCTCTGCCCGGCGTCGCCGAACGCGTCGGCCGGGGGAACGACGGCGACGACGCGCGAGCCGACGGTCGCGCAGTTGACGGCCTTCACGAGGCCGGCGAGGTACTGGTCGGTGTCGACTTCGAAGGCCGCGCGGCCACCGGGCGCGTAGCTGCTCGCCGAGAACTCGGCACCGCTCGTCCCGTTGTAGAGCGTGTAGTCGACCAGCACGGTGTCGCCCTCGGCGACCTCCTCGCCGGTGCCCTCGATCGCGACGGAGCGCTCGGTGGCGTCCACGCTGACCGGGCTGGGGAACACGGTGACCGGCTTGGTGGCGAAGTCGCCGCTGGTCTGCACCGCGGCGGTCGCCTCGCCCTCGGTCGCGCAGCCGAGCGGGGTGGCGGAGGCGGACGGCGCTGCATCCGGCTCCCCGGGGGTGCAGGCCGCCAGGCTCAGGGAGGCGCCGAGGACGGCGAGGATCGCGAGGGTTCTGCGCACAGGGGCACCTTTCGTGACCGGCGGCGGCCGGTGGACGTTCGGGGATCGCCTCCATCCTGCACGGCGCGCCTCGCAACGCGCTGGGTGCGGGTCCTCGAACGGTCCCAGGCCTACCATCGGGGCATGCGTGAATTCTCGGTCCCCCAGTCCCGAGAGCTCGTCACCGAGCTCCCCGGCCCGCGCTCCGTCGCCCTCCAGGAGCGCCGCGTCGCCAGCGTCTCCCGCGGCGCCGGGACGCTCGCGAACATCTACATGGACCACGCGTCGGGCGCGGTCCTGGTCGACGTCGACGGCAACCGCCTGATCGACCTCGGCTGCGGCATCGGAGTGACCACCATCGGCCACGCGCACCCCGCGGTCGCCGCGGCGGCCGCCGCGCAGGCCGAGAAGCTGACGCACACCCTCTTCACCGTCACTCCGTACGAGAACTACGTCCGGGTCGCCGAGAAGCTCGCCGAGATCACCCCCGGGGACTTCGAGAAGCACTCGATCCTGGTCAACTCCGGCGCGGAGGCGGTCGAGAACGCCGTCAAGATCGCGCGGAAGTTCACCGGCCGCCGCGCCATCGCGACGCTCGACCACGCCTTCCACGGCCGCACCAACCTCACGATGGCGATGACCTACCGCCCCTGGCCGGAGCGCGCGGGCATGGGCCCCTTCCCGGGCGAGATCTACAGCCTCCCGATCAGCTACCCGTTCCGCGACCCCGAGGGCATGACGGGCGAGGAGGCGGCCGAGCGCACCATCGACTACATCACCACCCACATCGGCGCGCAGGAGCTGGCCGCGCTCTTCGTCGAGCCGATCCAGGGCGACGGCGGCATCATCATCCCGGCGCCGGGCTACTTCCGCCGCCTGTCCGAGTTCTGCACCGAGAACGGCATCGTCTTCGTCGCGGACGAGATCCAGGCCGGCATCGCCCGCACCGGCACCTGGTACTCCATCGAGCACCACGGCGTGGTCCCGGACCTCATCACGACGGCCAAGGGCATCGCCGGCGGCTTCCCGCTCGCCGCCGTCACCGGCCGCGCCGAGATCATGGACGCCGTGCAGCCCGGCGGCATCGGCGGCACGTTCGGCGGCAACCCCGTCTCCACCGCCGCGGCGCTCGCGACGTTCGAGGCGATCGAGTCCGAGGGCCTGCTGGAGGAGGCGCAGCGGGTCGAGCGCCTGCTGCAGGCGCGGATCGGCGACTGGGCCGAGCGCTTCGCGGTCGTGGGCGAGGTCCGCGGCAAGGGCGCCATGTGGGGCGTCGAGCTCGTCCGCCCGGGCACGAAGAAGCAGTACCCGGAGGCGCTCACCGCAATTCTGAAGCACGCCACCACGAACGGCGTGATCGTCCTCGACGCGGGCAGCTGGGACAGCGTGCTGCGGATCATGCCGAGCGTGGTCATCAGCGAGGAGCTCATCGACGACGCTGCGACGGTCATCGAGGAGGCGCTCGCCCAGTTCGGCTGATCCGCCGCATGACCGGAGCGGCATGGACGCCCCGGTAGCTTCGTCGGAATGCGGATCGACGACGACCACGAGAGGCCGACTCCCCCGGGGATCGGCCTCTCCGCGCGTCTGGCGCGCCTGTCCATCGGCGGCGTCGGCCGGCTGGTCTACCGGCCGATCGTGGAGGGGCGCGACAACGTCCCGGCCGAGGGACGCGTGATCCTGGCGGCCAACCACCTCTCGTTCATCGACTCCCCGGTGCTGACGCTGCTCGCCCCGCGGCCGGTGCAGTTCCTGGCCAAGTCGGACTACTTCACGGGGACCGGCGTGCGGGGCGCCCTCTCGCGCGCCTTCTTCACGAGCGTCGGAGCCGTCGCGGTCGAGCGCGGCGCCGGCCAGGCCGCTCAGGAGGCGCTGGACCTCGGCCGGGCGATCCTCGAGCGGGACGAGGCGTTCGCCGTTTACCCCGAGGGCACCCGCTCCCGCGACGGGCGCCTCTACAAAGGCCGCACCGGAGTGGCGTGGCTCGCCCTCACCACGGGCGCGCCGGTGGTCCCCGTCGGCATGATCGGCACGCAGGAGCTCCAGCCGGTGGGCACGAGGGTGCCGCGCCTGCACCGGATCACGGTCCGCTTCGGGGCTCCGCTGGACCTCTCGCGGCACGGCTCCGCCGACTCCGGCCGCGCCCGACGCCACGCCACCGACGAGGTGATGGCGGCCGTCCACGCGCTCTCCGGGCAGGAGCTCGCCGGTGCGTACAACGAGTCGCCGCCGACGACCACGGTCGAGCGCATCCGCCGGGCGCTCCCGCACGAGCGCCGCTGAGCCTCAGCGCGCGGACGCCTCCGGCTCGTGGGCGACGGGGAAGTTGACCGAGTTCGCGATGAAGCAGAGCCGGGAGGCCTCGGCGTGCAGCGTCTGGGCGATCGCCACCATCGACTCCTCGGCGACAGTGACGCGGGGCCGGAGGGTCACCGAGGTGAAGCGGCCGCTCTCCCCCTCCTGCAGCATCGAGCCCACCGCGTCGTCCGTGTAGCCGGTGACGACGACTCCGTTCTTGACCGCCACGTGCAGGTAGGAGAGGAGGTGGCACTGCGCGAGCGCCGCGAGGAGCAGCTGCTCCGGGTTCCAGCGGTCGGCGTCGCCCCGGAAGGGCGTGTCGGCCGAGGCGAGGATGGGCGCCGGGCCCTCCGCCGTGACGGTCAGCTGGCGCCCGTACTCGCGGTAGCAGCTCGTGCCGGTGCCCCGGTCGCCCTCCCAGACGACGGACACCGCGTACTCGTGCTCGGACTTCATCGGGCTCCTCCTCGACGGCGGTGGATCAGGCCGGTCGCGCCGGTCTGGACCTCTGGACGCGGAACCCCCGCGGGTAGACTCCGAGGACCATGACAGACACGCTCGCCCCCCAGGTTCCCACGTCCGCAGTCCCCCAGGAGCGGCGCGTCGCGACCGAGATCCCCGGGCCGCGATCCCGGGCCCTGCACGAGCGCCGCCTCGCCGTCGTGCCCACCGGCGTCGGCACCGCGCTCCCCGTCTACATCGACCGCGCGCACGGCGCGATCCTGGTCGACGTCGACGGCAACAGCTTCATCGACCTCGGCGCCGGCATCGGCGTCACGACGATCGGGCACACCGACGACTCCGTCGTCGCGGCCGCCGCGGAGCAGCTCGCGCGCCTCACGCACACCCTCTTCACCGTCACTCCGTACGAGCCCTACATCCGCGTCGCGGAGCTGCTGGCCCAGCACACCCCCGGCGACTTCGCCAAGAAGACCGTCCTGGTCAACTCCGGTGCCGAGGCGGTCGAGAACGCCGTCAAGATCGCGCGCAAGCACACCGGCCGCCCCGGCGTCGCGGTGCTCGACCACGCGTACCACGGACGCACGAACCTCACGATGGCCATGAACTTCAAGGCGCTGCCCTACGGCCTGGGCTTCGGACCCTTCGCCAGCGACGTCCACCGCGCCCCGAGCTCCTACCCGTACCACGACGGTCTGTCGGGAGCCGAGGCCGCCCAGCGCGCGATCTCGTACCTCGAGAAGACCGTCGGCGCGTCCGCCCTGGCCTGCCTCGTCGCCGAGCCCATCCAGGGCGAGGGCGGCTTCATGGTCCCCGCCGACGGCTTCCTCCCGGCACTGCAGGAGTGGTGCACGGCCAACGGCATCGTCTTCGTCGCCGACGAGATCCAGTCGGGCATGGCCCGCACCGGCGCCTGGTTCGCCAGCGAGCACCTCGGCCTCGTCCCCGACCTCGTCCTCTCGGCCAAGGGCATCGCCGGCGGCCTGCCGCTCGCGGGTGTGACGGGCCGCGCCGAGATCATGGACTCGGCGCAGGCCGGCGGACTGGGCGGCACCTTCGGCGGGAACCCCGTCGCCGCCGCCGCCGCCGTCGCGGTCTTCGAGCGCATCGAGCGCGAGGGCCTCCTCGCCGAGGCCGACCGGATCGGCGCCCGCCTGGGCGCGGCGCTGCGAGGCCTGCAGGAGCGCTACGACATCATCGGCGACGTCCGCGGCATCGGCGCGATGATGGCGATGGAGCTCGTGCAGCCCGGCACCGCCGGCACCACGAAGGAGCCGAACGCCGTCGCGGTCCAGGCGATCATCGACTACGCCGCCCAGCACGGGGTCCTCGTGCTGAGCGCCGGCACCTACGGCAACGTGGTCCGCTTCCTGCCGAGCCTCGCCCTCACCGACGAGCTGCTCGACGACGCCGTGTCGGTCATCGCCGACGCGTTCGCGACCCTCTAGGCGCGATCCTCCGAAGGCCACCGCGGGCGCCGAGGCGCTCCCCGGTGGCCTTCGGCGTCTCCGGGAGCGCGGGACCGGTCGGCGCATCGGGCAGGATGGGGGGATGCCAGCAGGAACCTTCACCGTCGCCGAGTCCGTCGAGCTGGCCGTCGTCGAGCGATCCGGGTTCGTCGAGTCGCGCCACGCCGGCTCCGCCGTCCTCCTCGACTCCGAGGGCCGCGTCGCCCGCAGCCTCGGCACCCCGACGGCTCCCGTCTTCCCCCGCTCCTGCCTCAAGCCGTTCCAGGCCCTCGCGGTGATGACCGCCGGAGTCGAGCTGAACGGCGCGGAGGCGGTCATCGCCACCGCGAGCCACGCCGGCATCCCCCAGCACGTGGCGCTGGTGCAGAACCTGCTCTTCCGCGCCGGCCTGGACCACACCGCCCTGCAGTGCCCGGCCGACTGGCCCGGCGACTCCGGGACCCGCGCTCAGCTGCTGCGGGCGGGCGCGACTCCGGACCCGCTCTACATGAACTGCTCGGGCAAGCACGCGGCGATGCTGCTGGCCTGCGTGCAGAACGGCTGGAGCACCGAGGACTACCTCGAGCGGACGCACCCGCTGCAGCAGCACATCGTCGACACGATCGAGCGCCTCACCGGCGAGCGCGTCCTGGCCTCGGGGATCGACGGCTGCGGAGCTCCCGTGCACGCCCTTCCTCTGACCGCGCTGGCGAAGGGCGTCTCGCGGATCGTGTCCTCCTCCCCCGCCTCACCGTTCGGCCTCTACCGCCAGGCCGGCGTCCTCACGGCCGCGATCCTCGAGAACGCGTGGGCGATCGACGGCCCGGGCCGGGACAACACCGTCGTGATCGAGCGCCTGGGCCTGGTCGCCAAGCTCGGCGCCGAGGGCGTGCTCGTGATGGCCTCGCCCGACGGCACCACCGTCGCCCTGAAGATCCTCGACGGGAGCCTGCGCGCCGCGACAGTGGTCGCGCTGAAGCTCCTTGTCGAGGCGGACGCGGTGGACCGGACCGCGGCGAACGACGTGCTGGTGCGGCTGAACCCGGTCGTGTCGGGCGGCGGGCGCCCGGTCGGCGCGATCCGCGCCTCCTACGTCTGACCGCACCTCCCGGCACACCCCGAGCTACTGCTCGCGCGCGAGGCGCTTCGCCCGGGCCGCCGCGGAGACCTGCGTGATCACCACCACGAGGATCGCCAGGACGAACACCGCCGACGCGATGACGTTCGCCTCCGCCGGGATGCCGCGCGCCGCCGCGATGTAGATGTACTTCGGGAACGTGGTGACCGATCCGGAGTTGAAGTTCGTGATGATGAAGTCGTCGAAGCTCAGCGCGAACGAGAGCAGCGCCGCGGCGAGGATGCCGGGCAGCAGCAGCGGGAAGGTGATCCGCCAGAAGACCTGGTTCGGCGACGCGTAGAGGTCGCGTCCCGCCTCCTCCAGCTTCGGGTCCAGGCTCGCCACCCGCGCCTTCACGGTGACCACGACGAAGCTGATGCAGAACATCGTGTGCGCCAGCACGATCGTGACCAGCCCCTTCTCGGCGCCCACGCTGAGGAACTGCGCGGCGAGGCCGGCTCCGAGCACCACCTCCGGAGTCGCCATGGGGAGGAACAGCAGCAGGCTGATCGCCGACCGGAACCGGAAGCGGAACCGCACGAGCGCGATGGCGATCATGGTGCCGAGCGCAGTGGCCAGCACGGTGGCGATCACACCGACCAGCAGGCTGTTCCCGAAGGCGGTCATCACCTCCTCGCTGGTCCAGGCCGACACCCACTTGTCGAGGGTGAACCCGCGCCAGGCGAGGTTGCTCTTCCCCGAGTCGTTGAAGGAGAAGACGAAGGTGTACCCGATAGGGATGAGCAGGAAGAGCAGCGCCAGCGCCGTGTAGACGCCGAGCCCGAGGCCCCGGAAGCGGCGGCGGCCCCGGATCGGGGCGGGGGGCGGCGCGCCGAGCGCCTCCTGGGCGCTCGCGAGCGGACGGTCGGCCGTCGCGGTCACAGGAGGTCCTCCGTTCCACTGCGCTTCACGTAGAAGCCGACGATGACCAGGATCACGGCCATCAGCACGATCGAGAGCGCGGCGGCCGCCGGGTAGTTCTCGAGCGTGAGGAAGTTCGCCTCGATCGCGTTGCCCACCATCGAGGTCTGCGACGAGCCGAGGAAGTCCCGGCTCGCGTTGATGTAGTCGCCCGCCGCGGGGATGAACGTCAGCAGCGTGCCCGAGACGATGCCCGGCATCGACAGGGGGACCGTCACGCTCCAGAACACGGAGGCGGGGTGCGCGTAGAGATCCGACCCCGCCTCCAGGAAGCGCACGTCGAGGCGCTCGAGCGTCGTGTACAGCGGCAGCGTCATGAACGGGATGAAGTTGTAGGTGATGCCGAAGATCACGGCGATCGGCGTCCCCGTGAGGTGGCCGTCGCTCGGCAGGACCGCCACGGCCTTGAGCGCCTGCACGAGCGGGCTCTCGTCCGCGAGGATCTGCTTCCACGCCAGCGTCCGGAGCAGGAAGCTGATGAAGAAGGGCGCGATCACCAGCGTGAGGAGCAGGTTCTGCAGCAGCGGCCAGGGCCGCGCTTTCACTCCGATGAAGTAGGCCAGCGGGTAGCTGATCACCAGCGCGAGCACCGTCGCGATCAGCGCGTAGCCGAAGGAGCGGAGCACGTGCGGCCAGTAGTCGCCCATCACCACGAGGTAGTTCTGCCAGGCGAACCCGGGGGCGTACTCGCCGATGTCCCCGTCCGGCACCTCGGCCTGGAACGAGGTGAGCACGAGCGAGATCAGCGGTGCCAGGAAGAACAGCAGCATGTAGGCGATGCCCGGCAGCAGCAGGACCAGCGCGATCGTCGACCGCCGGCGGACCGGAGCGTCCTGAGGATCCGCCTGCCCCGTGGCGAAGGCGGCGAAGGCCATGCCTACGCTCCCCCGCTGCGACCGGCCAGGAGCCCCCGGCGCTGCACGGCGATGGCGCTGGTGGAGTCGTCCGCCTCGAACCGCGGGACCGAGCCCGGTTCGTCCGCGAGTCCGAAGCCGTGCTCGGTGCTGAAGCCGACCCACACCTCCGCTCCCTCGCCGACGACCGGCCCGAAGACCATGTTCTGCGCGAAGACGACCACCGGGCCCAGGCCCGGCATCCGGATCGTGTATTGGGTGCTGACCCCGCTGAAGGAGACGTCGACCACGCGACCGGGCCCGAGCACGTTCCGGCCGGAGTCCGCCGGCGGCTCCTGCGTCAGCAGCAGGAGCTTCTCGGGGCGGACGCCGACCGTGATCTCCCCGCTCGTGCGGGCGCAGCGGGCGACGGGCACGACGATCCGGTGCCCGCCCGCATCGACGGTGAGTGCGCGGTCGGTGCTGCCGACCACCTCACCCGTGAAGAGGTTGGACTGGCCGAGGAAGTTCGCGACGAACGCGGTGCGCGGGAGCTCGTAGAGCTCCTCCGGCGCGCCCATCTGCTCGATCCTGCCCTTGTTCATCACCGCGACGGTGTCGGCCATCGTCATGGCCTCCTCCTGGTCGTGCGTGACGTGGAGGAAGGTGAGGCCCACCTCCTCCTGGATCGACTTGAGCTCCAGCTGCATCTGCCGGCGGAGCTTGAGGTCGAGGGCGCCGAGCGGCTCGTCGAGCAGGAGCAGGGCGGGCCGGTTGACGAGGGCGCGCGCGAGGGCGACCCGCTGCTGCTGACCACCGGAGAGCTGCGCGGGGCGGCGCTGGGCGAGGTGGTCGAGCTCGACCAGGCGGAGCGCCTCGTGCGCCTTGCCGACGGGGTCGGCGATCCTCCGCCGCTTCAGGCCGAAGGCGACGTTCTCGAGGATCGACATGTGCGGGAACAGCGCGTACGACTGGAACACGGTGTTGACGGGCCGCTGGTACGTCTTCGTCTCGGTGACGTCCCGCCCGCCGATGAGGATCCGGCCGGCGGAGGGCTCCTCGAGCCCGGCGACCAGGCGCAGCGTCGTCGTCTTGCCGCAGCCCGAGGGGCCCAGCAGGGCGAAGAAGGAGCCCGCCGGGATGGTGAGGTCCAGGGAGTCGATGGCCGTGAAGCCCGGGTACTGCTTGCTGATCCCGACCAGCTGGAGGTCGGCGCCGCTCTCGGCGAAGGTCCCGATCGCCATCAGATGCCCAGGAGCACCTTCTGGAACTCGGCCTGGTACTCCTTCTCCTCCGCGGCGGTCAGGGTCCGGAACACGTGCGCCTGCGCGAGCGTGTCCTCGTCGGGGAAGATCAGCTGGTTCTCGGCCAGCTCCGGATCGATGCTCTCCATGACGTCCTTCGCTCCATCCACGGGGGTGATGTAGTTGACCCAGGCGGCCACCTCGGCGGCGACCTCGGGCTCGTAGTAGTAGTTCATCAGGGCCTCGGCGTTGGCCTTGCGCTCGGAGCCCATCGGGACCACGAAGGTGTCGTTCCAGAGCGCGCCGCCCGAGTCGGGGAAGGCGAACTCCCACTTGTCGCCGGCCTCGGCGTTGATCAGGGTGATGTCGCCGGACCAGCAGATCGCCGCGAGGGTGTCCTCGTTCTGCAGGTCGTTGAGGTACGCGTTCCCCTTGATGTTGCGGATCTGTCCGGCGTCGACCTGCTCGCGGAAGACGTCGATCGCGTTCATGTACTCGTCGTCGCCCCAGGAACCGGCGATGTCCGTCCCCTGAGCGAGCATGATGAGCCCGATCGTGTCGCGCATCTCGCTCAGCACGCCGACGCGGCCGCGGAGCGACGGATCCCACAGCTCCTCGATGCTCGAGAGGCCGTTCGGCAGCTTCTCCCTGTTCCAGCAGATGCCCGAGAACCCCGCCTGGTACGGGAGGGAGAGCCGGCGGCCCGGATCGAAGTCGGGGTTCGCCAGCGAGGGCGTGAGGTTGGCGATGTTCGGGATGTTCGCGTGGTCGAGCTCCTGCACGTAGCCGCGGCGGACCAGGCGCGAGACCATCCACTCCGTCAGGCAGACCGTGTCGGCGCCGATGTACTGCCCGAGCGCGAGCTGGTCCTTCACCTTGCCGTAGTACGAGTTGTTGTCGTCGACGGCGACGTTGTAGGTCACCGCGATGCCCGTCTGCTCCTCGAAGCCCTGGAGCGTGGGGTGGTTCCCGTCGTCGTCCTCGTCCATGTAGGCGGGCCAGTTGTCCCACACCAGGCGCGGGTCGCCGGCCGATCCGTCGGCGGCGGCGGTCGGAGCGGCACGGGTCTGCGGGGCGCAGGCGGCCAGGGCGAGGGCACCCGCTCCGAGGCCGATCCCGCCGAGGACCGCCCGACGCGAGAGGACCGCCCGGCGCTCGCGCTCGTGCGAGCGTGCCGCGGCGACGGCCCGGCGGAGGACGGGATCCCTCGGGAGGGGACGGGTCATGGCGGGGGCTCCTGACTGCGTCGGGGCTCGTGCCTCGGGGGCCGAACGTGGGGAAATACTGGCACAGCGCTCATCCGCCTGTCACGGCGAACGGAGGAGAACGCTCATCCGGAAACATGATCGTCACGAATTCCGCACCCGGAGGCCGTGTCGACCGCCGATTCGGTCCCCGGAGGCCGTGCCGTCAGCGGGTGAGGGGCGGGCGTCCCGAGCCGCCGGCGGACCCGTCGACGCGCTCGACCGCCATCTCGACCGAGGAGAGCAGGATCCGGCTGCCGAGCTTCGCGCGGTAGCGGCGGCCGGCCTCGAGCGGGAGTGGCGCCTGGGTCGGCGCGACCAGCACGGACCCGTTGGCCGACCAGCGGTCCCTGACCCAGAGCCCGCCCTCGTCGAAGCCGAACTCGAGGTGGGTCTTGGAGAGGGATCGCGACGGATCCGGGATCGCGAGGATGTGCCGGAACGTCTCGTTGGGGTCCGGGAGCGGCTGGCGTCCGATCAGGCCGTTGCCGGTCACGATCGCGTGCTGCCCGGTCGCGAAGCTGAGGCGCACGAGCCCCTGCGAGGGCGGCGCCATCGGAGCGCCGGGGGCGGGACGCCGGTGCCGGCCGGGGGCCAGGCCCGGCAGCCAGGCACGGCGGGACGGATCGAGGACCGTCGTGTCGCCGGAGGACGAGGGGCGGGACGCACCCGTCGTGGCATGCGCCGCCACCGACGAACCGCACTCGCCGCAGAGGATCGCCCCGGGAGCGAGGTTGGAGCCACACGTGCTGCAGATCACCGAGAACGCCCTTCCGCTCACCATCGTACCCAGCGCCGGCGCGGGGAGCCCCGAGCCGGCCGAACCCGACGCGAACCGGCAGGCGCCGGAGCGTCGTACGGCCGTTCGGCGCGTGCGGGCGGTCCGGCGGCACCACGACCGCGGCCGCCCCGTGCCGGGGCGCTGCTCGTCAGACCGGTGCGCCGGCCTCCTCGTCGCCGGTGACCGCGAGGACGTCGACGACGATCACGGTGACGTTGTCGCGCCCGCCGTTGTCCAGCGCGGCGTCGACCAGGGCGTCGGCCGCCTCCTGAGCGGAGCCGGTGCCGCTGAGCAGGTGGCCGACGCCGGCATCGGTCAGCTCCTTCGTGAGTCCGTCCGAGCAGATCAGCAGACGCGATCCGGCGAGGACGGGCACGAGCCGGTAGTCGGGGACGGGCGCCTCGTGGAAGCCGACCGCGCGGGTGATCACGTTGCTGTGCGGATGCACGTCGGCCTCGTCGCGGGAGATCAGGCCCGCATCGACCAGCTCCTGGACGATGGAGTGGTCCACGGTGAGCTGCACGAGGGTCCCGGCGACGCTCAGGTACACGCGCGAGTCGCCGATGTTGAAGACGGACCAGTAGGGCTCTCCCCCGACCACCGTGAGCGCGATCCCGGTGACCGTGGTCCCGGTGCCGACGTCGGCCGTGTGCGACTGCCGGGCGATGTCCCCGACCGCCTCTCGAAGCGCCCGGTCGATCTCCTCCGCTCCGACGGTCGCGCCGAGCGCCGCGGTGGACAGGCGCGACACGACCGCGTCGCTGGCGACCTCTCCTGCCGCGTGCCCGCCCATCCCGTCGGCGACAGCGAAGAGCGGGCTCTTGGCGAGGTAGCTGTCCTCGTTCGCGCTGCGCACGTGGCCGGTCTCGGTGCGCGCGGCCCACCCGAGGGTGACTTCGGCCGAGGGTGCGTCGGAGCTCCAGGCGGAGACGGGGACGGTGACGGACGCGCGGCTGCGGCCGATCTGCGTCATCGCTGCTCCTCGCATCCCCGTGGCCCGCGGCCGTCCGGTCCGTCGGCCCGTGACCGCCGGCTCCAGGGGTGCCCGGCCGCTCCCCGATGGTAGTCGCTGACGGCCCTCCGCCGAGCCGGCCGCCATCGCTGTCGCCCGATGTCCGTCGCGCGGACGGGACCACGCTCCGACCACCGGATCCGATGCCGGAGCGAGCTCCGACGTGCGGATCCACTTGCCCGGGCCCCCGTGGACTGCCAGAATCGCCGCATGGCCCCGTCTCGCCCGCCCTCTCAGCGTCCTGTACAGCTCGACGAGGTGTCGAAGGCGATCATCGAGCAGCTGCAGGCCGACGGTCGGCGCTCGTACGCCGAGATCGGCAAGGCCGTGGGCCTGAGCGAGGCGGCCGTCCGGCAGCGGGTGCAGAAGCTCACCGAGTCGGGCGTCATGCAGATCGTCGCGGTGACGGATCCGATGCAGCTCGGCTTCTACCGCCAGGCGATGATCGGTGTGCGCGTCACCGGCGACACCCGCGACGTCGCGGACCGGCTCGCCTCCATCCCCGCCGTCGACTACGTCGTGCTGACAGCCGGCTCCTTCGACATCCTCGCCGAGGTCGTGTGCGAGAACGACGACGATCTGATCGCCCTGCTCAACCAGGAGATCCGGTCGCTTCCCGGCGTGCTCTCGACCGAGACCTTCGTCTATCTGAAGCTCCACAAGCAGTTCTACAACTGGGGAACGCGGTAAAAGATGACCACCGATACAGCCTTCTCGACCTCCGGCCTCGAGTCGGGCGATCCCGTCCGCGGGACCGACGCGCCTGGGGGGACCGACGACGCCTCCCTGCAGAAGAAGGCGAAGGACCACCTCTGGATGCACTTCACCCGTCAGTCGACGATGGACTCGGGCGCGGGCGTGCCGATCATCACGCGCGGCGAGGGACACCACATCTGGGACAGCACCGGGCGCAAGTACTTCGACGGCCTGTCCGGCCTCTTCGTCGTCAATGCGGGACACGGGCGGCGCCGACTGGCGGAGGCCGCGGCGAAGCAGGCGTCCGAGCTCTCCTTCTTCCCGCTCTGGTCCTACGCGACCCCCTCGGCGATCGAGCTGGCCGACCGGCTCGCCGACCACGCGCCGGGCGACCTGAACCGAGTCTTCTTCTCGACCGGCGGCGGCGAGGCGGTGGAGACGGCGTTCAAGCTCGCCAAGCACTACTGGAAGCTGCAGGGCAAGCCGGGCAAGCACAAGGTCGTCTCGCGCTCGGTCGCGTATCACGGCACTCCCCAGGGAGCGCTCGCGATCACGGGCATCCCCGGGATGAAGTCGATGTTCGAACCGCTGGTGCCGGGCGGCTTCCGCGTCCCCAACACCAACTTCTACCGGGCTCCCGAGCACGGCGACGACCTGGAGGCGTTCGGCCTGTGGGCGGCGAACCGCATCGAGGAGATGATCGAGTTCGAGGGGCCGGACACGGTTGCCGCCGTGTTCCTGGAACCCGTGCAGAACTCGGGCGGCTGCTTCCCGCCCCCTCCCGGGTACTTCCAGAGGGTCCGCGAGATCTGCGACAAGCACGACGTGCTGCTGGTGTCCGATGAGGTGATCTGCGCGTTCGGCCGTATCGGGCACATGTTCGCCTGCGACGAGTACGGCTACGTGCCGGACATGATCACCTGCGCGAAGGGGATGACCAGCGGCTACTCCCCCATCGGCGCGACGATCGTCAGCGATCGGATCTACGAGCCCTTCCGCCACGGTCAGGTCGTCTTCCCGCACGGCTACACCTTCGGCGGCCACCCCGTCTCGGCCGCGGTCGCGCTCGAGAACCTCGACATCTTCGAGGAGGAGGGCCTGAACGAGCGCGTGCGAGAGAACTCGCCCGTCTTCCGGTCCACGCTCGAGAAGCTGCTCGACCTGCCGATCGTCGGCGACGTCCGGGGCGACGGCTACTTCTTCGGCATCGAGCTGGTGAAGGACAAGGCGACGAAGGAGACGTTCGACGAGGACGAGTCGGAGCGGCTGCTGCGCGGATTCCTCTCGAAGGGGCTCTTCGACGCGGGGCTGTACTGCCGGGCGGACGACCGAGGCGATCCCGTCGTGCAGCTCGCACCGCCGCTCACCATCGGCCCGCGCGAGTTCGACGAGATCGAGCAGATCCTCCGGAGCGTTCTCACCGAGGCCTGGTCGCGGCTCTAGCGACCTCACGCGGCGCGCTCCCGCCGATCGGCGGCGAGTGCGGCCGCGACCCGGCGCGCACCTGCGTGGTGCGGATCGAGAGCGACGGCCTCGTCGGCGAGCCGTCCGGCCTCGTCGGCACGGCCCTCACCGGCCAGGATCCGCGCGAGGAGGACGAGCACTCCGGCTCGCTCGCTCGCGGGTGCGACGACGGCGGCACGGCGGAGCAGCGGGGCGAGCGCTCCCGCCGCGCCGGGGTCACCGCTCCGCGCCGACCGCAGCACGCGGTCCGCACCGCGGCTGCGCTGCACGGCCACGACGAGCGCAGCCAGGCCCGCAGGCCGGACCTCGGGATCGGGACCGGTGTGAGCTCGCCGGACGAGGTCGTCGACGCCGTGCAACAGCACGTCGGGCAGTTCGGCCCGCGGGTGGCGGTCGAGGAGACGGTCGACCGCGGCGGCCACCGCTCGCGGGTCGTCCCGGTCGCCGGCCTCGAGGCCGTCGTCGCGGCCGGACGACGGGAGCACGGCGACGCGGAGGGCGAGGCCGGGGAGCCGGCGCGCACGCTCCTCGAGGGCGGCGACGAGTCCCTCGCACGACTCCGGACCCGCCTCGCCGGGATGCACCAGCGCGAGTGCTCGCCGCACCCGCCCGAACCGGCCGAGCGCACCGAGGCTGGCCCGTGCGATCAGGGACGGATCCGCCCCCGACAGCTCGAAGCGGAGCGAGCCGCTCGGCGCGCCGGCCCGGAACGGGACGAGCACGAGGCTCGCCTCGGCCGCACCCCGCCGGGACCCGTGAGCGGCGTGGAACAGGGCGGCGTCGTCGGGTGAGGCCGGGACACGCGAGGCGGGAGCGGGGTGGAGGAAGATCGCTGAGGAGGTCATGCTGCGATCCTGCCGACCCTCGCACCCGCCGGGAGCGACGGCCCTCGGGATCATCGGAAGGATCTCGAGATCGCCGCCTGTGGAGGGAGAGGTCCCATCGACACCGAATGGCGGGCGCTCGGATGGCGCCCTCCGGCCAGGAACCCCTCCACAGGGACCGATCGGCCGAGTTCTGCACCGGTGTCCGATTCCCGCCGGTCGGTGGGGAGTCCCGCGGATACTCTCGACGCATGAGAACGACTCCCCTTCACGTCCGACGGACGACGAGCCCCCTCGGCCGCATCGAGGTGGGCAGCGACGGCGATGCGATCGTCTCGCTCGCCATCGAGCAGGCCGGTCTGCTCCCGCACGAGCACCTCCCGGAGTCGGACCTCCCGGTGCTCCTGCGGGCCGTCGAGCAGCTGGACGAGTACTTCGACGGGACCCGTCGCTCTTTCGATCTGCCGGTCGCTCTGCGCGGCACGCCCTTCCAGCTCGAGATCTGGCAGCGGCTCCAGGCTCTGGGCTTCGGGGAGATCACCTCCTACGGCGCACTGGGCACGGCCGCCGGTCGCCCCCGGGCGGGCCGGCCGATCGGCGGAGCGGTCGGTGCGAACCCGGTGCCGATCATCGTGGGCTGCCACCGCGTCCTCGCGAGCGACGGACGGATCACCGGCTTCAGCGCGGGCGAGGGCGTCGCCACGAAAGCCTGGCTTCTCGATCACGAGGGGATCCCCCACCGATGAGCACGGCCGACGGACTCGTCGAGGGAGAGGACGGCCTGGTCCGCTGCGCCTGGAGCGGCGCGGATCCGGAGTACCGCCGCTACCACGACGAGGAATGGGGCACGCCGCTGCACGGAGATCGCCCGCTGTTCGAGAAGATCTCCCTCGAGGCGTTCCAGTCCGGCCTCTCCTGGATCACGATCCTCCGCAAGCGGCCGAGGTTCCGCGAGGCCTTCGACGGCTTCGATCCGGCCCGGGTCGCCCGGTACGACGACACCGATGTCGAGCGGCTGATGGAGGACAGCGGCATCATCCGGAACCGCGCGAAGATCATAGCCACCCGGGACAACGCCCGGGCCGTGCTCGCGCTCCTCGAGCAGAGAGGCGAGGGCGCGCTCGACGAGCTCGTGTGGTCCTTCCACGATCCGGACGTCGAGGACCGGGTGGTCCGAGCCGCCGACGTCCCTGCGACGACGCCCGGGTCGACGGCGCTCGCGCGAGCGCTGAAGGCCGCGGGGCTCCGCTTCGTCGGACCGACCACCGCCTACGCGCTGATGCAGTCGGCCGGAGTCGTCGACGATCACCTCACCGGCTGCTGGCGCCGACGCTGACGCCTACGACTCCGGCACGACGAGGTCGAGCTCTCCCGTGTGCCGGTTCTCGGCGAGCAGGAACCCGCGCCCGGCCGCCCACGCCGAGAGCTCGCCGAGTGACTCCGTCGCCACCCGGTCCTCCGCCAGCGCCCTGACGAAGCGCCCCTTGCCCTGCTTGTTGAAGTGGTTCAGCGACCGGAGGGCGCCGTCGGCCCCGCGCGAGCGGACGCGGACGAAGAACCGCCCCTCGCCCGCGGGAACTGGTCCGAGCGCCGCGTACGCCTCGCTCCGCAGATCGAGGACGAGCCCGTCGAGCGCGCTCAGCACCCGCCCGGCTTCCGCCGCCCACCACCGCTTGAGCGGTCTCCCGGGCACACGGGAGTCGTGGGACAGACGGTAGGCAGGGATCAGGTCGAGGGCGCGGATCGGCCCCCAGAGCGCGGACTGCACGATCGCCGTCCGACCGAGCACCTCCCGTGCACCGGAATCGAGGCTGCGCGCGTCGAGCGCATCGAAGAGCACCCCGTCGAAGCGGTCGACCGCGGGGAGGCCTGCCGCGGTCGCGAGCGCCGCGTTGCGATCGATCTCGCCGAACTGACGCGGACCGAGCTTCAGCGCCCGGGCAGAGAGCTCGCGGTCCCCGGCCAGCGCGATCAGCGCCTCCGCCAGCTCGCGCCGCTTCGCGTGGAGCTCGGGGAAGGCGAGCGACTCGAGCACGAACGGCTCGTCGCCGCCGTCGCGCTTCGTCTCGGACGGTGGCAGCAGGACGTGCACAGGACTCCTTCGGAGAAGAGGGACGGGCGGCACGACGGAGGGGCCGGACGATCGCGATGATCGTCCGGCCCCTCCGTGCCGCAGTGAGCGGCGGTGTACTAGACCAGCGATGCCTGACGGGCGACCACGGTCACCACGTCGTTCTCGACGGACAGGAAGCCGTCGTCGGCCTGCGCGGTGAGACGCGTGCCGTCCAGGGCCGTGACGCGCACCTCGCCGGTGGCGAGGATCGCGAGCATCGGCTCGTGGCCGGCGAGGATGCCGATCTCGCCCTCGACGGTGCGAGCCGTGAGCTGCTTCGCCTCTCCGGACCACACCTCGGCGTTCGCGGACACGACGCTGACCTTCAGGGTCCCGGCCATGATCAGCCGTTCTCCTTCTGGATCTGGGTCCACTTCTCCTCGACGTCCGAGATCGAGCCGACGTTGAAGAACGCCTGCTCGGCCACGTGATCGAACTCGCCCTTGGTGATCGCGTCGAACGACTCGATCGTGTCCTTCAGCGGGACGGTCGAGCCCTCGACACCCGTGAACTTCTTCGCCATGTAGGTGTTCTGCGAGAGGAACTGCTGGATCCGGCGCGCACGCGACACCGTGATCTTGTCCTCCTCCGACAGCTCGTCGACACCGAGGATCGCGATGATCTCCTGCAGCTCCTTGTTCTTCTGCAGGATCTGCTTCACGTTCGTCGCCACGCGGTAGTGGTCGGCGCCCAGGTAGCGGGGGTCGAGGATGCGCGAGGTGGACGTGAGCGGGTCGACTGCCGGGTAGAGGCCCTTCGACGCGATCTCACGGGAGAGCTCGGTGGTCGCGTCGAGGTGGGCGAAGGTGGTCGCCGGCGCCGGGTCCGTGTAGTCGTCGGCGGGGACGTAGATCGCCTGCAGCGAGGTGATCGAGTGTCCGCGCGTCGAGGTGATGCGCTCCTGGAGCACACCCATCTCGTCGGCGAGGTTCGGCTGGTAGCCCACCGCGGAGGGCATGCGGCCCAGGAGGGTCGACACCTCCGAGCCGGCCTGCGTGAAGCGGAAGATGTTGTCGATGAAGAGCAGCACGTCCTGCTTCTGCACATCGCGGAAGTACTCCGCCATGGTCAGTGCCGACAGGGCGACGCGCAGACGCGTTCCCGGCGGCTCGTCCATCTGGCCGAAGACGAGCGCGGTCTTGTCGAAGACGCCCGCCTCCTCCATCTCGGCGATGAGGTCGTTGCCCTCACGGGTGCGCTCGCCGACGCCGGCGAACACCGACACTCCACCGTGGTCCTGCGCGACGCGCTGGATCATCTCCTGGATGAGGACGGTCTTGCCGACGCCCGCGCCGCCGAACAGGCCGATCTTGCCGCCCTGCACGTACGGAGTGAGCAGGTCGATGACCTTGATGCCGGTCTCGAACAGCTCGGTCTTGGACTCGAGCTGGTCGAACTGCGGGGGCTTGCGGTGGATGGGCCAGCGCTCGGTGATCTCGAACGACTCGCCGTTGATCTTCCCGTCGGCGTCAGCGTTGAGCACCTCGCCGATCACGTTGAAGACCTTGCCCTTGGTCACGTCGCCGACCGGGACCGAGATCGGCAGGCCGGTGTCGTGGACCTCCTGGCCGCGGACGAGTCCGTCGGTGGGGTTCAGGGAGATGGCCCGGACGAGGTCGTCGCCCAGGTGCTGCGCGACCTCGAAGGTCAGCTTGCTCGAGACGCCCTCGACCTCGACGTGCGTGTAGAGCGCGTTGTAGACCTCGGGGATCGCGTCGTGGGGGAACTCGATGTCAACGACGGGGCCGGTGACGCGGGCGATGCGGCCGATGGCCCCGCCCGACGTCCCGGTCGCCGCCTCAGGTGCGGTCAGTGTCATTGCTACTTCCTTCTGTGGTCTCACCGCTCCCGGAGGGCGGAGTCGAAACTGTGTGGAGCGGAGCCCTCTTACTTGGAGGAGGACAGGGCGTCGGCGCCGCCGACGATCTCGGCGATCTGCTGCGTGATCTCGGTCTGGCGGGCGTTGTTGGCGAGACGCGTGTAGGTCTTGATCAGCGTGTCCGCGTTGTCGCTCGCCGACTTCATGGCCTTCTGGCGTGCCGCGTGCTCCGAGGCCGCCGACTGCAGCATCGCGTTGAAGATGCGGCTCTCGACGTACACGGGCAGGAGGCGGTCGAGGACCGTCTCGGGGTCGGGCTCGAACTCGTAGAGCGGGTACAGCTCGCTGTTCTGCTCCTCGGCGCCTTCGACGACCTCGAGCGGCAGCAGCCGGACGACGGTCGGCTGCTGGGTGACCATGCTGACGAAGCGGTTGTAGACGAGGTGGATCTCGTCCACGCCGCCCTCCTCGTCATCGAGGTTGTACGACTCGACGACCGCGTCCGCGATCTCCTTCGCCGTCTCGAACACGGGCTGGTCGGTGCCGCCCGTCCAGACGCGGACGCTCGCCCGCTTCCGGAACGAGAAGTACGCGTTCGCCTTGCGGCCGACCAGGTAGAAGACGACCTCCTTGCCCTCGCTGCGCAGCAGCGCGGCCAGCTCCTCGGCCTCCTTGAGCACGCTCGAGGAGAACGCGCCGGCGAGGCCGCGGTCGGAGGTGAAGATCACGATCGCGGCCGTGTCCAGCTTCTCGCGCTCGGTCGTGAGCGGGTGCTCCACGTTCGAGTAGGTCGCGACAGCGGACACGGCGCGCGTGATCGCGTTCGAGTACGGCGCCGCGGCAGCGACGCGGTTCTGCGCCTTCTGGATGCGCGAGGCCGAGATCAGCTCCATGGCCCGAGTGATCTTCTTGGTCGTCTGGGCCGAGCGGATCTTCGACCGGTAGACCCGGAGTTGCGCTCCCATGTGTCTCCTGTTGTCCTAAAAGTGGCGAATCGACGGGGTGCCGCTGGTCAGCGACGGCCCTTGACGATCTTCTCCTGGCCGACCTCGTCGGCCGCGATGGCCTGGTGCTCCTCGCGCCCGACCGAGGCGAGCGGCTTGCCCTCACCGGTCTGGAACTCCAGCTTGAAGCCGTCGACGGCACGGTTGAGCTCGGCGACGGTGTCGTCGGAGAGCACGTTGGTGTCGCGGAGGGTGTTCAGCACCTGGGTGTTGCGGCCCAGGTAGTCCAGGAGCTCGCGCTCGAAGCGCAGCACGTCGGGGACCGGAACCTCGTCGAGCTTGCCGTTCGTTCCGGCCCAGATCGAGACGACCTGCTCCTCGACGGGGTACGGCGAGTACTGCGGCTGCTTGAGCAGCTCGGTCAGGCGGGCGCCGCGGGCGAGCTGACGGCGCGAGGCGGCGTCGAGGTCGGAGGCGAACATCGCGAAGGCCTCGAGCGAGCGGTACTGCGCCAGCTCGAGCTTCAGCGTGCCGGAGACCTTCTTGATCGACTTGACCTGCGCGTCGCCGCCGACCCGCGAGACCGAGATGCCTACGTCGACCGCGGGACGCTGGTTGGCGTTGAAGAGGTCGGACTGGAGGAAGATCTGGCCGTCGGTGATCGAGATCACGTTGGTCGGGATGTAGGCCGAGACGTCGTTCGCCTTGGTCTCGATGATCGGGAGACCGGTCATCGAGCCGGCGCCGAGCTCGTCGGACAGCTTCGCGCAGCGCTCCAGCAGACGGGAGTGCAGGTAGAAGACGTCACCCGGGTACGCCTCGCGTCCCGGCGGGCGGCGCAGGAGGAGCGACACGGCGCGGTAGGCCTCGGCCTGCTTCGACAGGTCGTCGAAGATGATCAGGACGTGCTTGCCGCCGTACATCCAGTGCTGGCCGATGGCCGAGCCGGTGTAGGGGGCGAGGTACTTGAAGCCGGCGGGGTCGGAGGCGGGGGACGCGACGATGGTCGTGTACTCCATCGCTCCGGCGTCCTCGAGCGCGCCCTTCACCGAGGCGATGGTCGAGCCCTTCTGGCCGATGGCGACGTAGATGCAGCGGACCTGCTTGTTCGTGTCGCCCGACTCCCAGTTGGCCTTCTGGTTGATGATCGTGTCGATCGCGATGGCCGTCTTGCCGGTCTGGCGGTCGCCGATGATGAGCTGGCGCTGGCCGCGGCCGACCGGGATCATCGCGTCGATGGCCTTGATGCCGGTCTGCAGCGGCTCGTGGACCGACTTGCGCGACATGACGCCGGGAGCCTGGAGCTCGAGGGCGCGGCGACCCTCGGAGGCGATCTCGCCGAGTCCGTCGATCGGGTTGCCGAGCGGGTCGACGACGCGGCCGAGGTAGCCGTCGCCGACGGGGACCGAGAGGACCTCGCCGGTGCGGGTGACCTCCATGCCCTCCTCGATGCCGGAGAACTCGCCGAGGACGACGACGCCGATCTCGTTCTCGTCGAGGTTCTGGGCCAGGCCCAGGACGCCGTTGGAGAAGCGGATGAGCTCGTTGGCCATGACGCCGGGGAGGCCCTCGACGTGGGCGATGCCGTCGGCGGCGTCGATGACGTAGCCGACCTCGGTGGTGGAGGCCTTGCCCGGCTCGTACGACGAGACGAAGTCCTTCAGCGCGTCGCGGATCTCATCCGGGCTGATGGTGATATCTGCCATGGGAATTCCTATTCGTTGGGTCCGTGCGAGCCGAAGAGGTCGTCGGGGCCTGACCTGGATGGTGCGGGGGTCGAGGGCAGTGCCCTCTGAGGATACGTGCGCCCGTCAGGACGCGAGCTGGAGCTTCAGGTCGGACAGCCGTGCGGAGACGGTTCCGTCGATGACCTCGTCGCCGACGTGCAGGCGCATCCCGCCCAGGAGGGAGGGATCGACCACGACGTTGACGGAGACCGGTCGGCTGTACTGGCGCGTGAGCGCCGAGCGGAGCCGGTCGAGCTGCTCGGGGGCGATCGGTGCGGCGACCGAGACCGTGGCGAGGATGAACCCGCCCTGGTCGGCGACCACGCCGGCTGCGAAGCGGACGAGCTCCGGGATGCGTCGACCGCGCGGGTGCGCGATCAACTGCCGGAGGATCGCCAGCGTCTCGGCCGCGGCCTTGCCCTCGAGGAGGCGCTGCACGAGCGCGACCTTCGAGTCGGCGGCGGCGAGCTTGCTGCCGAGCGCGAGCTCGAGCTGGGCGTCGGAGGCGACGACCTCGCCGAAGGAGTGGAGCTCCTTCTCGAGGTTGACGCCCTCCGGAGCGGAGGACGCGATCGCGCGGACCCCGACCTCCTCGACCCCGGCGACCATGTCGCTCGGGCTCGACCAGCGGTGGCCGACGATCACGGTGAGCAGGCGCTTGGCCGGCTCGCCGAAGGGACCGAACACGCGGGCGACGAGAGCCTGCTTGCTGCTCGAGTCGGCGCTCGGGTCGGCGAGGGCCGCGCGCAGCTGCGCCTGGCCGTCGATGACCCGTGCGGCCTCGAAGAGCTGCTGGGCCGTGTCGAGGGACGCCTGACCGGCGAGCGCGGAGAGCTCCGCCTTCGCCGATGCGAGTGCCTGCCTGGACGCGCTGCCCATCAGTTGTTCGCCTTCTCCGAGGCCTCGAGGTCGGCGAGGAAGCGGTCCACGATCGCGGACGCCTTCGCGTCGTCGTTGAGGCTCTCGCCGATCACGCCGGAGGCGAGGTCGATGGCGAGGGTTCCGACTTCGGAGCGGAGCGAGACCACGGCGGCCTGGCGGTCCGCCTCGATCTGGGCGTGCGCGTTGTGGAGGATGCGCTCGGCCTCGACCTGCGCCTGCTCCTTCTTCGCCGCCACGATCGCGTTGCCGTCGGCGTTCGCCTTCTCGCGGATCACTCCGGCCTCGGCGCGGGCCTCGGCCAGCCGGGCGGTGTACTTCTCGAGGGCGGCCTCGGCCTGTCGCTGGGCCTCGTCGGCCTTCGCGATGTTCCCCTCGATCGCGGCGGAGCGCGCGTCGAGCATCTTCTGCAGGCGCGGCAGGACCAGCCTCCAGAAGAAGAACAGCAGGATGAGGAAGATCACCCCCGACCAGAAGAAGTCGTAGAACTCCGGGATCAGAATGACCGCGGGGACGTCACCTTCTTCCGCAGCGATGTTCACAGCGGTGCTGAACACGACTACGCCGCGAAGATGAAGTAGGTGGCGAGGCCGATGAGCGCGAGCACCTCGGTGAACGCGATGCCGAGGAACATCGTGGTCTGGAGGCGGCCGGCCATCTCGGGCTGGCGCGCCATGGCCTCGACGGTCTTGCCCGCGACGATGCCGACACCGATGCCGGGGCCGATCGCTGCGAGGCCGTAACCGACCGTCGCGATGTTGCCGGTGAGTTCGGCGAGAACGGTGACTGAGTCCACGAGTGGGTCCTTTCAGTGGGGTGATCGTGAGAACGGGCGGGAGCCCGTGAGTAGTGGGGTCAGTGCTCCTCGGCGACGGCCAACTGGATGTAGACCGCAGCGAGGAGGGTGAAGATGTAGGCCTGCAGCACGGCGACGAGGAGCTCGAAGAGCGTGAACGCACCGCCGAAGGCGAAGGTCACGACGCCGAAGAGCTTGAAGCCCGGGTCGATCTGGGAGCTGAAGAGGAAGAACTGCGTGGCCGAGAAGCACAGCACCAGCAGGAGGTGGCCGACGATCATGTTCATCACGAGCCGCAGTGCGAGCGAGAGCGGACGGATGATGAACGTCTGCAGCAGCTCGATCGGCGTGAGGATGAAGTAGATCAGGAACGGCGCTCCGGGCGGGAACAGGGCGTTCTTGAAGAAGCCCATCCCCCGGTCCTTGATGCCCGCGTAGATGAACGTCACGTAGGCGACCAGGCCGAGGAAGAGCGGCATGCCCACCACGGAGGTCCCCGCGATGTTCAGGAACGGGACGATGCCGGTCAGGTTCATCGAGATGATCGCGAAGAAGATCGTCACGAGGATCGGGAGGAACCGGCGCGCGTCCTTCTCGCCGAGGATGTCCTTGGCGATGGTGACGCGGACGAAGTCGAACGCGAGCTCGACGACGTTCTGGAAACGGCCGGGGACGAGGCGCAGCTTGCGCGTCCCGAGCCAGAAGAACAGCATCAGTGCGATGACCGCGATGAAGCGGACCAGCATGACGCGGTTGATCTCGAAAGGGGTTCCCTCGAAGAGGAAACCGGGCGGGAAGAACTCGGAGATCGACGGGGTGTGGAAGTCACTCTCACCGGTCGAGGACGAGACCAACAGGGTCACAGCGTTAGCAAACAGCGCTAGCTCCTGGAATTCGGGGCGTGGCACGTTGCAGCCGACCGAATCGAATCATTCGGACGCAACGCTCTCGCGACGACGAAAGGTGGGGTTTTCCGCTCGGACGGCGATCGTGCTCGATGACCGCCATCAACGATGAGACGATCTGAGGACACGTTCGCCTGCGGGATTCGTCCCTACTGTAGCAACAGAACGGCCTGAGAGCCGAATCGTGGTCCTCTCAGGAACCGTTCGGCTCGTCCTCATCGAGCGATGTCGCTGACGTTCGGCATGCGCGAGCGCGAGACGACGAGGACGTCGATCACCAGGGACCCCAGGACGGCGACGATGATCGTGACGAACATCGCGGTGCTGTTCAGCCACGGCTGATCGCGCAGGACCAGGGCGGCGATCACGAACAGCACGAACTTGGCGAGCCACGTGCCGAGGACGACGGCGAAGAACCCGCCGATGTCGAGGCGGTTGGCGACGAGGATGCTCGCGGCGGTGAGGAGCACCATCACGCCGCCGACGATCGCGCCGAGGAGGGCTCCGATCGCGCCCTCTCCCCCGGCGGCGATCCCGCCGACGACGGTGCCGAGAACGGCCAGGGCGAGCACGAAGAGGCCGCCCACGACCAGCGCGCGGCGCAGGACGGGGACGGACGCGGGCTGCGGACGGGGGGTGGCCGGGGAGGCTCCGGTCATGATGCTTCCTTCCGCGCCGTGGTCGGCGCTGTCGTGTCCCGGTCGATCGGGAGTCCGGCCGGCGGACGGATCAGCTCCGTCGAGGACGCGCGGTCGAGGGGGTCGAGGACGGGTGAGGCCTCCGCGGACTGCGCCGCCGCCTCGAGCCGCTTGCGGCGGCTGAGCGGGGCGAGCGTGACGACGGTGCAGACCAGCAGACCGACTCCGAGGAAGACGAGCGGGACCCACAGCACGTCGACCACGAACATCAGCAGGCAGCTGACGGCGACGACGGCGGTCCACGCGTAGAAGATCAGCACGGCGTGCAGGTGGGAGTGCCCCATGTCGAGCAGGCGGTGGTGCAGGTGCTTCCGGTCGGCGCTGAACGGCGATTTGCCCGCGCGCAGGCGCCGAATCACGGCGAGGCCGAAGTCCATCAGCGGCACCACGAGGATCGCGAACGGCAGGATGATCGGGATGAACGCGGGCAGGAGCTCCTTCGCCGCGAGCTGGGCCGGGTCGATCTGGCCGGTGACCGCGATCGCGGAGGTGGCCATCAGCATCCCGATCAGCAGTGCGCCGCTGTCGCCCATGAACATCCGCGCCGGACGCCAGTTGATGGGGAGGAATCCGGCGCAGGCGCCGACCAGCAGGACCGCGATGAGCGAGGCCAGGTTGAAGTAGTCGGTGGGCGAGGTCTGCTGCACCAGCAGGTAGCTGTAGAGGAAGAAGACGCCGTTGGCGATCAGGGCGACGCCCGCCACGAGGCCGTCGAGGCCGTCGATGAAGTTGAGAGCGTTGGTGACCAGGACGATCGCGAGCACGGTGATGATCAGCGACATCCACGGCGAGCCGACGGTCAGGCCGCCGATCGGCAGGGAGACGATCTGCACCCCCTTCCAGGCGATCAGGCCCGCGGCGATCAGCTGACCGGCCAGCTTCGTGGTCCAGTCCAGGTCCCAGATGTCGTCGGCGACGCCGATGAGGACGATGAGCAGGCTCGCGCCGAGGATCGCGAGGATCGGCTCGGGATTGGCGAACACCAGCCGGAAGTAGGGCAGCTGGGAGGCGATGCCGAAGCCGACGAGGATCCCGAGGAACATCGCGATGCCGCCCAGGCGGGGGGTCGGCCGCGTGTGCATGTCCCTGACGCGGATCTTCGGGTAGAGCCGGTACTTCAGGCTCAGCTTCCAGATGACCCACGACAGCGCTCCGGTCACGAGCGCGACCGCGAGCGAGACGAGGGCGAAGGTGATCACCGGTTACTCACCCGGAGCGGAGTCGGTGCGGGCGGCGCCGGTGCCGGGCGTCGGCGCGTTCGTGCTCGACGAGCCAGGGTCCGTCGCATCGGCGGAATCGACGGGCGCAGAATCGACGGGAGCGTCGTCCTGCAGGCGGGCGCCGGAGGCCCAGTCGGGGCGCGCTGTCGGGGTCCGCTCGAAGGCGTACGGGTCGCTGCCGGTCGCGGTCTCGGCGGGCTCCTGCTGGTCCCCGGCCTGCGCCGCGCCGACCGTGGAGGCGTCTGGCTCCGACGTCTCGGCGCGGGGCGCGTCCGGATCCGGCAGCAGGTCGCCGACGACCTCGCGGATCCGCTCGGCCGACACGACGCCCTGGCGCAGGATGCGCAGGGTGCCGCCCTCGAAGCTCAGCGCTGTCGCATCGACGATCGTCGAGGACTCGCTGGCGCCCGCGGGGCGGTCGCTGTAGCGCGATCCGGCGGCGCCGGCGTCGAGATAGACGTCGACGGAGTCGCCGAGCTGGTCGAACGCCTCCTGTGCGGTCGTGGCCGAGGACTGCCCCGTGCGGTTGGCGGAGGAGACCGCCAGCGGACCGGTCTCGGCGAGGAGCTCGATCGTCACCGGGTTGTCCGGCATGCGCAGCGCCACGGTCCCGCGCGTCTCGCCCAGGTCCCAGACCAGGGAGGGCTGGGCGTGCAGGACGATGGTGAGCCCGCCGGGCCAGAACTCGCGCGCGAGGTCGCGCACCGCCTCCGGCACGTTCTCGGCGAGGGCGTCGAGGGCGGCCACGTCCCCGATCAGGACGGGCGGCGGCGACTGCCTCGTCCGTCCCTTCGCGTCGAGCAGGCGCTGGACCGCGGCGGCGTCGAACGCGTTGGCCGCGACGCCGTAGACGGTGTCGGTGGGGATCACCACGAGCTCGCCGCGGCCGATGGCCGTCCGCGCGAGACGGGTGCCGGTCAGGAGGTCCGTGTCGACGGAGCAGTCGTAGATGCGTGCCATAACGGGTCGATGATACCGGCGCGGTCCGTGTCCGGACCGGCTGCGGCGCGGCGGTCGCGTCAGCGCCGCCCGAGGCCGGGGCTCGGCGGCCGTCGCAGCGTCGCCCGACCCGCGCCGGCCGAGGCCGCCGGAGCGCTTCCGTGAGGCACTCGGCCCGGCGCGGGCGCCTCCGCCGACAGGACGCCCACGAGCGCCACGGAGACGGCGAGCGTCGCGAGCGAGTGCTGATCGCCGAACCAGGTGGTGTTGTCGGCCATCCCGTGCAGGAACGTCCAGAGGACGGCGACGGCGAGCGCACCGACGGCGACGGCCTCGTTCCGGGCGACCCGGAGGAGCAGGCGCACGACGGCGACGGTGGCGAGGAGGAGGAACGCGAGGACGGGGAGCGCGATCAGGAGCCCGCCGTTGGTCCACGCGGTGACGAGGAGGTTGTGAGGCGGGCGCGGCTCGCTGTGCTGGGTGAACTGCGACCCGCGCGCCAGCCACAGCTCCTGCCATCCGCCGTACCCCAGCCCCAGCAGCCAGTTGTCGGGGAACGCACTCGCAGCCAGGCGCAGGAAGTCGCCGCGGGCCCCGAGCGTGAGCAGGCCGGCCTCCGCCAGCTGCGGGAAGGAGACGGCGACGGCGTACACGGCCGTGATCCCGGAGGGGATGGTGATCATCCAGGCGACCGGACCGAGGCTGCGTCCCTTGAGTCCGCGGATCGCGGCGACCAGCAGGGGCAGGACGATCGCGAGGACGATCGCGGTCTTGGACAGCGTGAAGAGGGCGCCGACCAGCCCGGCGACGGCGACGAGCAGGAGGAGCCTCCCCCGCTGCCGTCTCCAGACGGCGAAGGCCAGCGCGCCGGTCGTGGCCATGTACATCGAGGCGATGTTGCCGTTGAGGAAGAACCCTCCCGACTTCTCCTGCAGGACGTTGTTGAAGGACGTCGTGAAGATGTCCCGCACGTAGATGTCGGAGAACAGCACCGCGTCCGGCCACCGGAGGTAGGCGGTCTCCTGCACAGGATCGAGCTGGAAGAGGATCGTGAGCGTCACCTGGAGGAGGAACACGGGCGCCGCCCAGCCGAGGGCGCGGCCGACGACACGCCAGGCGCCGTCGCCGAGCCCGCGGACGGCCAGGTACGGAGTGAGGAAGGAGACGACGGAGACCACGTCGCGCAGCGCGGCCGCGCGTGCTCCGGAGTAGGTGAGCGCGAAGAGGGTGCCGGCGATCACGAGGAGGATCACGACCACGAACCGGTCGATCCGCCCGCCGCGCAGCCGCGCCACGGAGTACGGGAGGAAGAGCAGGCTCCAGGCGACCGGAGCGGTGACGGGCCCCAGGGTGTAGAGCTGCACGACGCTGAGCGCCAGGAGCACCGCGAGGAAGACGAGGACGATCCGCTCGTGCCGCCGCTGAGCGGGATCCTCCGGCGCGCGCGACGGCCGCCCGCGGGTCTCCGGACCGTCGGTGACGTGGGTCTCGGCGATGACGGCGGGACGAGAGGCGGTCGGGCGCCGGAGGAGGGCGTCGTCGGCGTGACGGCCCATGTCAGAGCCGTTCCGCGGAGGTGCCGGTGGCGGCCTCCGTCTGGCGGAGCGGAGGAGCGGCGCGCCGATTCCGGGACGACGGGCCGGCCTCTCGCGGCGGAAGGGTCGTCCGCGGGCGCCGGTCTGGAGCGGGAGGCGGATCGAGCAGCACGGGAGAGGCGGTGGCGTCGGCGGACGCGGGCGGGAGAGGGGATGCAGGTGGCATGTCGCGCCGACACTAATCGCGCGGCACGAGCCTCGACGGGCTTGGCGCGGAACGTCGATCCGCGTGCGCGCGGCGGTCCCGCGCGTCAGCCGCGGGGGTGGGCCAGCAGCTCGTCCGCGCGGCGGGCGATGCCCGGCCAGCCGAAGTCCTCCGCCCGACGCCGCGACGCCGCAGCGACCTCCGCGCGCCGCCGGGGATCGCGCAGCGAGGCGATGAGGGCGGGGAGCTCCGCGAGGACGGCGTCCGCGACCTCCTCCTCCGTGCCCGGCGGGACGAGGACGGATCCGTCGACCACTCCGTCGGAGGTGCGCAGGATCTCGGGGAGGCCTCCGCGCTCGACCGTCACGACGGGGATCCCCCGCGAGAGCGCCTCCACCACCACCATCCCGAACGGCTCGTCCCAGCGGCAGGGGTAGAGCAGGAGCGCCGAGGAGCCGAACAGCTCCAGCAGGTCCTCGTGCCGGAGGAACGGGAGCCGGCGCACGGCGCCGGGCAGGGTGGCGACCGCCTCGTCGAGCGCTCGGACGTACGGGGTGGGCGTCGCGTCGTCCCCGAGGCCCGATGCGCCGGCGATGACCAGTCGCAGATCGGCGCCGTGCTCGGTCCGCATCCGCCTCACGATCTCGACCGCCTCGCGGGCTCCCTTCTCGGCCACCAGTCGCCCGGCGAAGACCGCCTCCGCAGTCCCGCCGAGCGGCGCCGGCGGGACCTCGGGCGGAGGGACGACCCCGTTGTACAGGACGGCCGTGGCGATCAGGCCGTACCGGTCGACCGCTCGGGCGCGCAGGAACTCGCTGCAGAAGATCCACTCGTCGACCGCGTCGAGGTAGCGCCGGGCCGCGGCGGGATCGGGCGGCAGGTGATCGAGCAGGTCGTTGTGCAGGTGCGCGACGATCCGCCCCCGGTAGCCCAGGCGGCGCAGGCGCACGGCGTAGCGGGGGCGGTTGTGGATCCAGACCGTCGGGACACGGCGCAGCGACGGAGCGAGCACCAGCAGCCAGAAGCGCCCGCCGAAGGACAGCCGGCGCAGCTCGGCGCCGGGGTCGCTGTCGCGCCGATGCGCCAGGAGGAGTGCCGCGCGCCGCTGGACCGCGTAGATCCGCCGGTACAGACGATGGGGCCTGACGTCCACGCCCGGTGACGCCGACGACCACGGCGCGTGCACGGCGATCCGGAGCGAGGACCGGGACACCGTCTCGCGGACCCAGGTCGCCACGGCTCCCCCGCTGCCGTCGAAGCGCTCCTCGGCGGCCAGCACCACGGCGACCTCGACCGGGGCGGCGGCGCCGGGCCGGAACCGGGCGGGCAGTCGTGACAGGACGAGCGATCGCGCCTCGGCGATGTCGCGCCCCGGCGCCAGGAGGGCGGTCGCTCCCAGCACGAGGCCAGCGAGCGCCAGCTCCACCGGGAGCAGCCGCAGGGGCGCGCCCTCGGGGAGGATGCGGAGCAGGAGCAGCACGATCGCCATCGGTGCGGCGAGCAGCGGCCCCGCCGCGCACGCGCGCAGGAACGCGCCGAGGCGCACTCCGAGCACCACCCGCAGCACGGCGCAGGTGACGGCGAAGCCGAGAGCGCTCGAGAGCAGCAGCCCGCCGATCAAGCCGTCGAGTCCGAACAGCACTCCCCCGCCGACGATCATCGGGACCGTGATCGCGGTCTTCACGATGTTCACGACCAGCCCGAACCGCACCCGGTCCATCGCCATCAGGATGAAGCCGACCGGATTGCCGATCGCCCGCACCGCGCCCACCACCGTCAGTGCGCTCGTCATGCCCGCGATCCAGCCCCAGCCGGGTCCGTAGAACAGTCGCACGATCTCCTCGGAGCGCAGCGCCACCAAGATCAGCGGCGGGATGCTCGCCATGCTGAGCACCGCGGTGACGCGGAGGTGGTTCCGCGCGACGCGCTCGCGGTCGTGCTGGATCGAGGAGAACACCGGGAACATCACTCGCGTCACGATCGGGTTGACCCTCGCGGGGAGGTTCACGGCGAGGTTGTATCCCAGGGTGTACCCGCCCAGCTGGGCCGGTCCGAGCAGGCGGCCGATCGCGAGCGAGCCGGCGTTCGACCCCAGGTAGTTGACGATGCCGTCGAGGGTCTGGAAGACGCCGAAGGAGAGGAAGCGGGCGGTCTCGCGGATCCGGAACCGGAACCGCAGCCGGAACCAGCGGCGGGCCTGCACGAGGGCGAGCACGGAGCGCAGAGCCGCGGTCGCGACGAGCCCCCACGCGTAGGAGAGCGCCCCCGCGCCCGAGACCGCGAGGCAGACCGTCACGGCGAAGCCGCCGACGAGAGCGATCGTCTCGGACACGGCGACCGCTCGGAACCGGATCCCCTTCTCGAGCACCGCTCTCGGCACCTGCCCGGCTGCGCTGCCCACGAACACGAGCGAGGCGACGGTGAGGACCGGCGCCGCGGCGGCGGACCCGAGCAGGGAGGCGATCGGTGCGGCACCCAGGAGGACGGCGACGGTGACCAGGAGCCCGACGGAGAGGTTGAGCCAGAAGACCGACGAGAGCTCGAAGCTGGTCGCCCGCCGGCGCTGGATGATCGCCTGGGCGACCCCCATGCCGAGGAAGATGTCGACGAACGCGTTGAGCAGGGCGACGATCGCGATGATCCCCATCTCGGAGGGGTCCAGCAGTCTCGCCAGGAGCGCGAACTGCCCGAGCTGCACGACGAGCGCGACGGCGAACGAGACCGCCGTCCAGGCGGTCGCGTCGACGGTGCTCCGGCGCAGGCTCACCTCTCCCGCCCGGCGGAGGCCGGACGGAGGCCCGGTCGCGGATCGTCGGCGCGGTGCTCGGCGCGGCTCATCCGCGATCTCCGTCCGTCGTCGTCGGCATCGATCGGCCGGCCGCCCGGTCGTAGAGGTCCTCGAGGTCGCGGATCCGCTCGGCGAGGTCGAACGAGGCGAGCACGCGCTCCCGCCCCTCCGCGCCCATCCGCTCCGCGCGGTCCGGGTCCCGGAGCAGGGCGGCGAGCGCCCCGGTCAGGCCCGGCACGTCCCCCTCCGGGACGAGCAGCCCGGTGACGCCGTCCTGGACCGCCTCCGGGACGCCGCCGTGGCGGTACGAGACGACAGGGACGCCTGCGAGCGCGGCCTCGAGGAAGACCATGCCGAAGCCCTCGGAGTCGCCTGTCGCCGCGGTCCGAGACGGTGCGCAGAAGACCGCGGCGCCGGCGAGGATGCGGGCGACCTCGGCGGGGGGCAGGGAGCCGGTGAAGGTCACCTGCAGGCCCAGCCGCGCCGCCTGCTCGACGAGCGCCTCCCGCAGGTGGCCGTCGCCGACGACGGTCAGGGGGACGTCGCGGATCGGTCCGGGGAGGGCGGCGACCGCCTCGAGCAGATCCGGAACGCCCTTCTTGTCGGTGAGGCGTCCGACGAAGACGATTCCCGCGCGCTCCGCAGCCGGTGCGGCCTCGGGGCGGGAGGTCGGAACGCCGATGTAGCCCACTCCGGTGCGCCGCGGGTCCGCCCCCAGGCGCAGGAGCCCGTCGGTGATGAAGCGGGACACGCCGATCACCGCGTGCGCGGTACGGAAGACGGTGCGGGCCTCGAGGGCGCGGTGAGCTCGGGCGAGGGGTCGGAGCAGGCGCGGAGCTCCGGTCGCGAGCGGCCAGCTGGTCACGTCGTAGCCGTGCCCCGTCACGACGAGCGGAAGGCGCCTCCTCCGTGCGTACCGGGCGATGGAGACGGCGTCGATGAGGAAGTGCGCATGGATGAGGGCGGGCCGGTGCTCATCGACGATCGCGTCGAGCCGTCGTGACACTCCGAGCCACCGCAGGAGGAGGGACCGCCGCCCGCGAGGGGTGATCGGATCGTGCAGGACGATGTCCGTGCGGTCGTGGAGGACGCCCGAGCCGGTGCGCTCGAGGCCCACTCCGAGGGCGCGCCAGCGCTCGAGTCCGTGCATCTGATTGCGGACGAACGTCTCGGAGTCCTGCAGCCACGCGCGCTTCCAGACCAGGACCAGCGGCCTCTCGCCGGCGACGCCGCCCGCGTGCTCAGCGGACGGCACGGCGCCCCCGGTAGCGGAGGGCCGCGACCACGCTCGGCAGCACCCGCACGGCGTCGCCCAGATAGCGCCGCCAGAGCCTGCCGGGCTCCCGGCTGAGCCGGTGCGCCCACTCGAGGCCGAGGCGCTGCACCACGAGCGGCGCCCGCGGGATCTCGCCGGCGAGGAAGTCCACGGCGGCGCCGACGCCGAGGCACACCGCTCCCGTGCCGCCGACGGCGAGCAGGCGCTCGCGGACCTCCTCCTGCTTGGGGGAGCCGAGGCAGAGCGCGACGATGCGGACGTCGGCCGTGCGCAGAGTCGAGGAGAGGCGGGCGAGGTAGGCGTCGTCCGCGAGCTCGGCCGGCTCCGGCGAGACGACGACCGGAACCTGGAGCCCGGCGAAGCGCTGCTGCAGCTCGGCGGCTGCGCGATCGCCGACTCCGGGGCGTCCGCCGATGAGAGCGATCGGCGCGCCCTCGAACGCCGCGCGGCGGCAGACCTCGGTGAAGAGGTCGATGCCCGTCACGCGGCTCGCCGTGCGGTGGCCGTACGAGCGGGCCAGCCAGACCAGAGGCGCCCCGTCGAGCACCACGAGGGACGCCCGGCCGTAGTACCGCCGGAACTCGCCGGAGTGCTTCCAGCGCACGAAGTGGTCGGTGTTCGGCGTGACGACCAGCTCGTCGCGGCCGCTCCGGGACAGCTCGAGCACGGCCTCCGCCGCCTCGTCGAGCGTGGTGATGCTGGCCGGCATCCGCTCGATGCGGCCGGTGATGTAGGAGGTCATGCCGGTGCTCCTCGGGGGTCGGTGCGGGAGGGAGGGAACGGAGCTGGTGTGCGGAAGGGGCCGGTCGCGGCCGCCTGCACGGGGACGGTCACGTCGTCCACCGGGTGCTCCTCCGATCGGAGAGCCGGCGGCGGGTGTCGTGCACGGCGTAGAGGATCCGGCTGAGCGCCGTGAAGGCGGCGGGGACGTGCTTGAGCACCAGCCCCAGGACGAGCAGCCGCGGCGTCCGCGCGGAGCGGAGCACACGGACGTGCCGCAGCGCCTCCGATCCGAGCCGGACTCCGGTCTCGACGAGCGCCGGGTCGGAGTTCTGGCGGATCGGGGTGAGTGCGACGGGGACGGCGTAGAACCAGGTCGTGAACCAGTCCGACAGCGGGCGCGGCACCTCCTCGAACGTGCGGGCGAGCGCCGCGCGCATCTCCTCGGCGCAGACCAGGAGGTTCCGGAGGTCCGGGTCGCGCCGACGGGTGATCGAGGACGCCGTGTGGACGTAGGAGTAGAGGACCTCCGGCACGAAGAGCACCCGTTCCGACGCCTGGACCGCCCGCAGCACGCCGACGAAGTCGGACTGGGAGCTCAAGCGCGGGAAGAGCTCCTCCTGCAGGACGGCGCGGCGGAAGAGCTTGTTCCAGAGGAAGCCGTGCAGGCGCCCGGACGCCATCCGCTCGAGAGCGAGTTCGGACGAGACCAGTTCGCGCCGGTCGAGACCGTCGATCACGCGTCCGGAGGTCGACTGCCGGGTGCGGTAGAGCGCCCGGCAGACGACGACGTCGGCCGCCGTCCGCTCGGCCTCGGCGGTGAGGGTCCGGAGGATCTCCGTGTCCCATTCGTCGTCGACGTCCACGAACCAGACGAACTCGGAGTCGATGCCGTCGAGGGCGCGGTTCCGGGCGGCAGCGACGCCGCCGTTCTGCTCGAGGAGCAGGACCCGGGCGTCCTCGCGTCCCTCGGCCCACTTCTCGAGCACCTCCGCCGTGCCGTCCGAGGACGCGTCGTCGACGAGGACGACCTGGATCCCCGGTCCGAGAGTGAGTGCGAGCCGCGCGAGGAAGCCGTCGAGCCGGGCGATCGCGTTGTAGCAGGGAGCCACGACGGTCACCGAGTGCACGCGCCCGCTCACCGTCGGCCCCCGAGCTCGCGGTAGGCGGCGACGACGGGGCCGAAGACGGCGTCGGGCGAGGCGGCCTCGTCCACCCACGCCTTCGCGCGGTCGGCCTGCATCAGGAGCCCCTCGGGTCGCTCCAGAGCGGCGGCGAGGAGCTCGGCGATCCGCTCCCCGTCGGCGTCGGCGGGGAGCAGGAGGCCCCGGCCGTCGGCGAGCAGCTCGCCCACACCGCCGACGTCGGTCGCCACGACCGGGCGACGGCGGGCCATCGCCTCCAGCATCACGAGCGGAGTCCCCTCCCACCGCGAGGTGGACAGGAGGAGGTGCGCCGTGTCCAGCGCTCCGGTCACGTCCGCCGACGGACCGGCGAAGTCGACCACTCCGGCTCCCCGGGCGCGCTCGCGCAGCACCGGCAGCATCGGACCGTCGCCGAGCCAGGTGCCGGTGACGGGGCGGACCCGGGCGAGGGCCTCGACGACCGCGAGGAAGCGGACCGGGTCCTTCTGCTCCGCGAGCCGCCCGATGCCGAGGACGCGGACGACCGGCTCGGCGAGTTCCGGCGCGAGCGCGGGCTCCGCGGTGACGTTCGCCGGGGCGTTGCCGGTGACCACGACGCGCTCCTGCGGGCGGCCGTAGCCCTCGACGACCATCCGCCCCACCGAGGCGGAGACGGCGAACACCCGCCGGGAGCGGAAGGAGAGCGCTCGCCTGTCGATCCCGGGCAGCTCGGTGTGCGCGTGCTCGACCACGGGGACACCGAGCGCGGCGCCGACGAGGAGGGCCAGCAGAGCCTCGCGGCGCTGGTGGGCGTGCAGGACGTGCGGGCGGAACCGGCGGACGGCGAGAGCGAGGCCGCGGAGATCGGCCGCGAAGCCCTGTCTCGGTCTCGGCACCACGAAGACGGGCGACTCCTGCGCGGCGCGGTCGCTGAGCGGCCCGGGACGCCCCCAGTAGGCGGTCTCGCAGCCGTGCTCGCGGCTCCACGCGCCCAGGGAGAGGGCCACACGCTGCGCTCCGCCGTCCTCGAAGGAGTCGAGGACGTGCAGGATCCGCAGGGATCGGGAACGGGCGGCCCTCATGAGAGCGCCCCGTCGGGAACCGCGCCCGGGAAGCGGACGTCGAGTTCGGCCAGGACGGCGTCGACGTCGCGGCCCATCGTCCCGCGGTCGACGTCGTAGTGATCGGCGAGGAGGTCGACGACCTCGTCCCGGGGCCGGCGCTGCCGGATCACGGCCTCGAAGACCGAGGCGGCGCTCAGCGAGAGCACGATCGGGGGCACCGACGGGCGGGACAGGTCGAGCACGTAGACCTGACGGTCCGTGCGCTCGACGGCGAAGCGCTGGGCCGGCGGCGCGCTGCCACCCTGCGCCTCGGCGGAGGCCTCCACCGGATGCACGGCGCTCGCCGCGGGATCGGACGAGGCCGGGAGGTCGCCCACCGGCGCCGTGGTCGCCGCGATCGCCTCGAACGAGGACGCCGGGCCCTGCTCCTCGCTGCGGCCGCTCAGCGCCACCCTGGCGAAACCGGTGAGGGCGGAGGGGAGGCCTCGGAGCGCCCGCAGGGTCCGCTCCCCCCGGAGCCGGAGCCGACGTCGGACCGTCGTCGCCTCGGGATGGCTCGCCTCGAGATCCGCGCGGGTGGGGAAGGCGGCTCTCAGCAGCAGGCCTCCCTTCAGGCGCCAGGGAGCGGACGCCACGGCGTGCAGCCAGTTGAAGGTGTGCCGGTCGGAGCTGCGGCGCACGTCCCAGAGAGTCTGGGCGTGCCGGTAGCGCTCCTCAGGCGCGGCGGGGACTCCCCAGGAGGTGAGGAGCTCCGTCATCGGCGTCTGCGCGCCGAGCTCGACGGCCGCGTCGCGGATCGCCTCGCGCTCCTCGCTCGGAAGGCCGGCGCCGTGCGCCTTCAGAACCGCCAGCGCCGTGGTCGCCGAGGCGGAGCGCGCGCTGCGCAGCTGGTGCAGGGCGTGCAGCACGAGGTGGTGCGCGCGCCCGGGAATCCGCAGGGTCTCGTCGCTCAGCGGCAGATCCTCGGCGGCCGCCCAGAGGCGGTCGAAGACGATCCGCTCCTCCTCGAAGGCACCCGGGAAGGAGCGGTGGACGTCGACGTCGCACGGCCACGAGGGGTGGACGAGCGTGATCGAGTGGTCGACGAAGAGGGTCCAGCTGAGAGCCTCGGCGCGGCGGCGCCAGCCCATCGAGGCGAGCAGCGCGAGAGCCTCGTCGAAGCGCTCGGGGTCGACCCAGAGGTCGACGTCGGCCGACGTCATCGGGGCGCGGATCCCCTGGCGGTGCAGACCCTCGCCCTTCACCACGAGGCTGCGGACGCCGTGCGTCCGCAGGGTGTACTGCACCAGCACGGCGGCCAGGCGCAGGGCGACGGCGTTCGGCAGCATCGCGTCGGCGGAGGCGCCGACAGCCGGGACCGGTTCAAGGGACACGGACGCGTCCCTCCGCGAGGGCGAGGATCTCCTCGGCCGCGACCAACCACGGGCGCTCCCGCGCGAGCTCGGCGGCCCCCCGGGAGAGAGCCGTCCACTCGCGTCGGAGCCGGTGGAGGGCGTCCTCGTACTCCTCGCGCGTCGCGTCGTCTGAGAGGACCACGCCCGCCCCCGCCGCGCAGAGATCGGCCAGGACGCTCGACTCGATCGCGAGGACCGGCAGCCCGCTCGCCAGCGCGTCGAGTCCGGCGGCCGCGCCGGTCGTCGACGGCGTCAGATGGGCGTACGCGTGGGAGTGGCGGAGCACCTCGACGACGCCGTCGCGGTCCTGCTCGCCGACGGAGCGCAGCCCCGATGCGAGGTCGTCGGCGATCCCGCCGCCGTCGTCGATCACGGTGACGTACTCGGTGCCGTCCAGCCGGGCGAGGAGATCGAGCCGCTCGGTGCCCCGGTCGAGACCGGAGGCTCCCACGGCGGCGAAGCGGAGGGGCCCGTCGGGGGCGGACGGCGTCGGGAACGACGCGTCCGGCAGGCCCAGGGGCACGACCGTTCCCGCGAGGGCTGACGCGAGCCGCTCCGTCGGGGTGACGACGACAGCACCGCGGCGCTCCTCCTCGAACCGGAGGCGCGGGAGTGCCGGGAGGTCGTCGGCCAGGAGGACGGTCGTCGGAGCGAGCCCGGCGAGCTCCACGGCCGTCCCCGGGAGAGCCACCACGAGGTCGGGCCGCTCCGAAGCGAGCAGTCGGCGGGCCCGGCGCGTGACGACGGCGAGCCCGACGAACCCGGTGCCCCTCCGGCGGGCGGGCTCGAGGAAGCGGGCGAGCACGCTGGGGCGCAGCTCCGCCCCGCTGAACCCCTCCGGGTCACCGGTCACCACGACCACGCGGTGCCCCTGGCGGCGCCAGGCGCGCTCGAGCGGAGCCGCGTGCCAGGCATCGAGGGCGACGATCCCGATGGTCAGCACGGGCGGACTCCCCCCGTCAGGGGGGATCGGCGGTAGGGACCGGAAGACGGCAGGAGCGCGGAGTCCCGCTGGTCGATGACCTCGTGCACAGGGCGGTACCTCTCTCCGTCGCGGCAGGCGGAGCCGCGGACGTCGGAGAAGTTATCCCCGTGCCCAGCGGCCTCCGAGTGGGAGGCGCGATACGGAGGCGGGGGCGGCGTGCGCGCCGCTCACGGAGTCGGATCGCGTCGGTAGCGGTCGCTCGACCGTCAGTCCCCGCCACGGGTTCCGCGCCCGCCGCACCGGCATGCGGAGGCACCGCGGCGCCGCCGATAGAGTCGGCTCCGTGACCCTCTCCCCGCAGATCTTCACGCTCCCCTCGGCGGTGCAGCGGACCCCCGCCGCCGCTCCTCACCCGGGGCTGCTCCGATGAGGGGCATCGTCCTCGCGGGTGGTTCGGGGTCGCGGTTGTGGCCGATCACCAAGGGCATCTCGAAGCAGCTGATGCCGATCTACGACAAGCCGATGATCTACTACCCGCTGTCGACGCTGATGATGGCCGGGATCGACGAGGTCCTCGTGATCACGACCCCCGAGTACAACGACCAGTTCCGCGCCCTGCTGGGCGACGGGTCGAGCCTGGGCATGCGGATCGAGTACGCCGTGCAGCCCTCCCCCGACGGGCTCGCGCAGGCGTTCCTGATCGGCGAGGAGTTCATCGGCGACGAGTCCGTCGCCCTGGTCCTGGGTGACAACATCTTCCACGGCACCGCCCTGGGCACCGCCCTCGCGGCGAACACCACGATCGAGGGCGCCGTCATCTTCGCCTACCAGGTCGCCGACCCGCGCGCCTACGGGGTCGTCGAGTTCGACGAGCACTTCCGAGCCGTCTCCATCGAGGAGAAGCCCGAGCAGCCGCGGAGCAACTACGCCGTGCCCGGCCTCTACTTCTACGACAACGACGTCGTGGCGATCGCGAAGACGATCACGCCCTCGGCCCGCGGCGAGCTCGAGATCTCGACGATCAACGAGCGCTACCTCGAGGCGGGGCGGCTGAACGTCCAGGTGCTCGATCGGGGAACGGCCTGGCTCGACACCGGGACCTTCGATTCCATGATCGAGGCGACCGAGTTCGTGCGCGTGATCGAGCAGAGGCAGGGGTTCAAGATCGGCTGCATCGAGGAGATCGCCTGGCGCAACTCCTGGATCGACGACGCCCGCCTCGCCGAGCTCGCCGCGCCGCTGGTCAAGAGCGGCTACGGCGCCTACCTCCACCGCCTGCTCAGCCTCGAAGGCGTGAACGCGGGCCGCTGAGCCCGGCCTCCCCCGACCTTCCCGACCTCCAGGAGAACCCGTGCGGATCCTCGTCACCGGCGGTGCCGGCTTCATCGGCAGCAACTTCGTCCACCTCACCCTGCGCGAGCGTCCCGACGCGCGGATCACCGTGCTCGACAAGCTCACCTACGCGGGCAGCCGCGACTCCCTCGCCCCCGTCGCCGACCGAGTGCGGCTGGTCGAGGGCGACGTCGCCGACGCCGAGCTGGTGGACCGGCTGGTCGCCGACGCGGATCTGGTGGTCCACTTCGCCGCGGAGTCGCACAACGACAACTCCCTGCACGACCCGACGCCCTTCCTCGCGACGAACGTCATCGGCACCTTCGCGCTCCTGCAGGCGGTGCGCGCGCACGACGTGCGGTACCACCACATCTCGACGGACGAGGTGTACGGCGACCTCGAGCTCGAGGACCCCGCGCGCTTCACCGAGCACACCCCCTACAACCCCTCCAGCCCCTACTCCTCGACCAAGGCCGCCAGCGACCTCCTCGTGCGCGCCTGGGTGCGCTCCTTCGGCGTGCGCGCCACGATCTCCAACTGCTCCAACAACTACGGCCCCTACCAGCACGTCGAGAAGTTCATCCCCCGCCAGATCACCAACGCCATCGACGGCATCCGCCCCAAGCTCTACGGCACCGGCGCCAACGTCCGCGACTGGATCCACGTCGACGACCACAACACCGGCGTCTGGGCCATCATCGACCGCGGCGAGATCGGCGAGACCTACCTCATCGGCGCCGACGGCGAGAAGAGCAACCTCGACGTCGTCACCCGCATCCTCACCGCCTTCGGACAACCCGAGGACGCCTTCGACCACGTCACCGACCGCGCCGGACACGACCTCCGCTACGCCATCGACTCCACCCGCCTGCGCACCGAACTCGACTGGCGCCCCCGCTACACCGACTTCGACGCCGGACTCGCCGCCACCATCGACTGGTACCGCGCCAACGAGGACTGGTGGCGCCCCGCAAAGGCCGCCACCGAGGAGAAGTACGCGGTGCGGACAGCGTGACCGGACCGTACTCGAGGTCGGCCGCTGCGCGGAACCGGGGACCAGTGGCCTCGGCCGGATCGCCCTGCCTCCGTCACCGGAATCCGCGCGCCGCCGGACTCCGGGGGACGGGGCGTGCCGCATGCTGATCGTCGCCGCCGCCCTCGCTCTGCTGTTCCTGGTCGTCACCTTCCCGCGGCGCGCCGTCGGCCTCCGCGGCTACGCCGTCGGCCTCTCGATCTTCGTCCTCGGCATCGGCGCGAGCACCTCCGCTCCGGACGCCGTCCGCTACGCCTCGACGGGCATCGCTGCGGTGTTCCTGATCCTGGCCTGGGCGTTCGGCGAGCGGACGCGGCCGAGGAAGCGCACGCGGCTCCTCCTGCTCGCCTGGTTCGTCTGGACGACCGGGGTGAGCCTCCTGATCTCCTCGAGCTCCCCGGCGACCGTCCTCGCCCTCATCGCGGTGCCGCTGCTGCTGTTCCCCGTCGTGTCCCGCCTCGGCGAGCAGGACCTGGTGCCGCTGCTGCGCTGGACGGCGCTCACCGTCCTCGTGCAGGTCGCCGTCGGCATCGCCGAGCTCACCGTCCTGCCCGAGCCGGTCTGGGGCTACCGCAACCTCACCACGGCGGGTCTTCCCGTCATCCGGTACAACCCGTTCCTCCCCGGCCTGATCCGGATCCAGGGCACGACCGGCCACCCGATCATCTTCTCGCTCATCGTGATGTTCGGCTTCTTCCTGATCCTCGCTCTCGGGTCGAAGCTGTCCCGAACGGTCCGGCTCGTCTCGCTCGCTGCTGCGGTCGCCGGCCTCGTCCTCTCGGGGACGCGCAGTGCGTTCGTCGCAGCGGCCATCGGCTTCGTCGTCTACCTCTTCTTCGCTCCCAACACCCGGACGCGGGTGAAGAACGTCCTTATCGTCATCGGGGCGGGAGTCGCGATCTTCCTCGGCGACTTCGGGCTCTCGGCCGTCGCGACTCAGGCGGCCACCTCGGACTCCTTCGGCCACCGCCTCGAAGGATGGGCGAGCGCGGATCAGCTCCTGCACCGCGGCTCTCCCACCGGAGCGATCGGCAGCGGCTTCTTCTCGGAGCTGAGCATCTTCGCGCAGGGCCTGCTGCAGCAGGACGGCTTCCTGGTCATCGACAACCACTTCATCTGGACGCTCGCGATCAGCGGTGGCATCGGGCTCGCCCTCATGGTGCTGGCGATGGGGGGCGCGTGGATCGGCTCCGACCGCCTCGGCCGGGCCCAGGTCGCCGTGATGCTCGCGATGGCCTTCTCCTTCGACCTGATGACGTGGGTCGTCTCAGTGAGCGTCTTCGTGATCTCGCTGACGCTGCCGCCGGACCTGATCGCGCTCGCCCGCCCGGCTCCGCCCCGCGAAGCGGAACCGCCTCCGACGCGGCGGGGGACGCCGAGTCCTCAGCGCGGAGGGGACCGCACCCGCGTGAGGACCCTCCCCCGCTCCTCGCGGTGACAGCACGCTCCCCCTTGCCCGACCAGACCGCACCAGACCAGCCGATCGGAGCTCACATGCCTGAGATCATCGACACCGAGACCTTCGTCATCGGCGATTCGACGAAGACGAACTCCCTGGGCCGTGCGCTGAGCATGGCGCTCACCGCGGCTGAGCTCGGACGCGTGCGGGTTCTCGCCTTCGAGGACGGGGAGCTCTGGGCCGGAGCGGGACAGTTCCCTGCGGAGGTCGTTCCTTTCGGGCGGAGAGATCTGGCGCGCATCGAGCGGGACGTCCGCGGGTCAGCGTCGGAGCGGAGGACCATCGTCTGGTTCTCGAAGGGGACGGACCCCCTGCCGCGTCTGGCTCGGCGCCTCTCCCGCATCCCGAACACCGTCGTGGTCGCGGATTTCGACGACGACGACGTCTCGATCATGGAGGCCTTCCGATCCGAGTCCCTCCTCAACCGGGCGAAGGCGAATCCGCTGCGCCGGAAGGCTCCGTCCCGGCTCCGCCGGAGCCAGGCCAGGATCGCGCGCGACGCCGGCCTCGTCACCTTCTCGAGCGCGGGACTCCGCGGGGTGTACGCCGAGCGCTTCGATCTCGGTGACGCGTCCGCGGTCATCCCCCACACCCGGGTGTCGACGACGCGAGATCGGCCGCGCGGGCCCTCCACCGACGGCCGTCTGACTCTGGGCTTCATCGGGACCGTCCGCAGCTACAAGGGCGCGGACACTCTGAACGCCCTGCTGCGGGCCGATCCGGACGTCGGCATCGTCACCTTCGCCCAGTCATGGACGCCGCCCTCCGATGTGGCGGCGCAGTGGGTCATGCGGCCTCCAACAACACCGCTGTCCGAGATCTACGCGGACGTGGACGTGCTCGTCCTCCCCATGGACATCCGCAGCCCGGCAGCGCTCTACCAGCTCCCCGCGAAGCTCGTGGACGCGGCCGTGTTCGGGACCGCCGTGGCGGCGACGCCGACCCCGCCGATCGAGGAGTTCGCAGCCGGAGCCTTCCTGCCGGTCACCGACTGGTCGGATCCCGTCGGCGTCCTCGCAGCGATCAGAACCGCCGACAAGGAGCAGCTGGGAGCAGCGCTCCAGGCGAGGTTCACCACTCTTCTCTCCCCCGAAGCAACAGCCGACACTCTCGACACCGCTGTCCAGAAGGCACTGATCAGAAAGAGCACCCACCGTGCATGAACGACCGGCAGCCGTCCAGGTCCCCCTTCTCTCCGTGAAGGTCACTCCGATGACCGCTGCGCGAGTCGCCGACCTCGTGTCGAGCGAGCCCTCCGGGCCGACGCTGATCCTCAACCACAATCTGCACAGCAGCTACCTCCACCTCAAGCACGCCTGGTTCCGCAGGTTCTACGAGCGCAGCGACATCGCGGTGATCGACGGGTGGCCCGTCCTGGCCCTGGCCTCCCTGAAGCGCCGGGTCACGACCGAGGAGCGCATCGGGTCGACCGATTGGATCCACGCGCTCTGGTCCGACACGCGCTCGCCCGGCCGCCGGGTCTTCATCCTCGGCGGCACCGAGGAGATCAACGCCGCGGCCGTCAGCGCCTGGAGCAGGGCGCGTGCCGTCGACGACGTGGCCGGGACGTCCGGGTACTTCGCACGGGAGGACGAGGAGTCGGTGGTCGACGCGATCCGCAGCCACGCGCCGACCCTCCTCATCGTCGGCCTCGGAATGCCGAAGCAGGAGCGATTCCTGGACGAGCACTGGGACGACCTCCCCGACGCGTACATCGCCACCGTGGGCGGGGCCGTCGACTACATCGCAGGCGCTGTCGAGCTGAGTCCGCGCTGGCTCGGCTCTGTCGGCCTGGAGTGGGCGTGGAGGTTCCTGCACGATCCGCGGCGCCTCTGCACCCGGTACTTCGTGGAGCCGTTCGCGCTGGCCGGACTGATCCTCCGCAACACGCTCCGCGGAGCGGGGACCCGATGAGCCTCACCACCCGCGACGTGACCACCGTCGTCCCGACCCTCGGCAGGCCTGCGCTCGCCCGCGCTCTGCAGTCGGTGCGCGGACAGACGGGCGCTGGAGGCCGGACGGTCGTCGTTCTCGACGACCCCTCCCGAGAGGACCACGTGCGGAGTCTCCTCGAGGACGAGGTCCTCCTGGTGACGGCGGGCAGAACCGGCGGGGCGAATGCCCGCAGCACCGGAGCCCGAGCGGCCGAGACCTCGCACGTCGCGTTCCTCGACGACGACGACTGGTGGGAGCCGGAGAAGCTCGCCCGCCAGGTGAAGGCGCTCTCCGAGTCCTCGGCCGATGTCTGCTACACCGCCACCTACTTCCACGAGTCGGGCGACGGCGTGCGCCGGCTGCCGACGCGAGAGCTCGCGGCGGGTCAGTCCGTCGCGTCCTATCTCGTCGCCCGTCCGAGCCTCAAGCACGGCACGGGGTACATCCAGACGAGCTCCCTGCTCGCGAGCAGGCGCCTCCTGGACGAGCACCCGTGGGACCCCTCGATGAAGAAGCACCAGGACTGGGACCTCGTCGCGCGGTGGGCTGCGGCCGACGCGCGGATGACCTACGTCCCCCTCGCTCTCGTGCACGTCCAGCAGGGTTCCGCCGCCTCGATCTCGAAGACGGCGGACTGGCGCGCGAGTGCCGCCTGGCTCGCCCGCCACGGCGACGCCCTCGACTCCCGCGCTTACGGAGACTTCGTCGCCACGCAGATGCTGCGGGGCGCCCTCAGCGCCCGCGATCCGCGCGGAGTCGCCGCCTCGGTCGCGGAGCTGTCCCGCCGCCGACCCCACGTCGCCGCGATGATCGTGGGTCTCCACGGTCTCGTGGAGAAGTAGATGCGGGGAGCCGCTCCGAACGGTCCGCGGCGCTCGAAGCCGATCCTGCGCCTCCTCGGTTTCGTCCTGATCCCTCTGATCAGCGCCCTGAGCCCGCTGATCGTCATCCCCTCCATCACCAGCTCCTTCGGAGCGACGGCGTGGGCGTCCGTCGCCGTCGCCCAGTCCATCGGGTCCGCCGCAGCGGTCGTCGTCGAACTCGGCTGGGGCCTGAACGGCCCCCAGCGGATCGCCCGGATGGGGCGGCGGGCTCGATCGCAGACCTATGCTCTGGCCACGGCGACGAAAGTCCTCGTCTTCCTGCCGCTGGTCGTCCCCGTGGTGATCGTCACCGGCCTGCTCGCGCCGGCGGATCCGGTCGCGGCCGCGTGGATCGCCGTCGCAATCGCACTGAGCACGCTGTCGCCGGCGTGGTTCTTCATCGGCGCAGGCCAGCCGCGGAACATCCTGCTTTTCGACGCCCTGCCCAGACTCGCCGCCAACGGGCTCACCGTGCTCCTGATCAGTGCCGCGGGAGCGCCGCTGGCGGTCTACCCGCTGCTACTCGCCGTCGGTACGATCGTGCCTCCGGTCCTCGGCTGGTCCGCTGCAGGGAGCCGACTCGGGTTCCTGCGCTCTCTGGGCCCGCGCCGGATCCTCCGTGCCGTCCGCGCGCAGAACGTCGCCCTCCAGGGACGACTGGCCAGCGCGGCCTACATCGCCCTGCCGGTGGCGATCGTCGGAGCGGCCTCGCCGGGAGCTCTCGTCGTCTTCTCCGCCGCGGAGCGGCTCCAGCGCCTGGTGCTGGCGCTGCTCGCCGCCTTTCCCAACGCGCTGCAGGCATGGGTCGGGGCGCCCGGATCCGATACCGACCGCTTCCGCCGCATCGCGCGCGCCGTCGGCGCCAACGCCGTCCTCGGGCTCGTCGCCGGAACCGGCTTCGCCTTCTTCGGGGGCTTCGCGTCGCAGATCCTGTTCAGCGGCGAGATCACCCTCCCGCTCCCCATCACCGCTCTCTGCGGAGGGGTCATCGCCATCACCTGCGTGTCGCGGGCTACCGGCGGTCTCGGCCTGGTCGCTCTCCGTCGCCTGAAGGCGCTGCGCAACAGCGCGCTCGTCGGAGCGGCGACGGGGCCGGTGCTCATCTGGCTGCTGTCCCGGACGTTCGGCGCGCCCGGGGGTCTGGCCGCCGAGGTCGTCACCGAGCTCACCGTCCTCATCGTCCAGATCGTCTTCCTGCTCCGCGCTCGGAAGCGCTGAGCCCGCACCCCGGAGCGGACGATCCGCGTCTCCTCCTACCCTTTCGAGGGTCACCGGCCTCGAGGCTTCGTCAGTCCGGCCCGATCGCTCCTCACCGTGGATACCGTCGCAAGCGCACCGCATCGGCAATCCCGGGAGGACGCGCCATCATGCTCGACGCCCCTGAAGCGACTCCCCTGCACGACCGCTCTCACCGACGGCCGAACCGGTCCTCCTCCTCGCGCCGGCGGTTCCTCCGCTTCGGCAAGGCGCTCGCGGTGTCCTCCGTCATCGCTCTTCTGGCCGTTCTCGGCGCGGTGTCACCGGCCGGCAGCGCAGCCGCCGCGGGCAGCGGCCCCACGGCCGCCGACGTCACGACGGCGCACCCGAGGCTCGAGCTCGACCAGCAGTCGGTCGTCGATCTGCGAGCGTCGGTGTCGTCCGATCCCGCCGTCACCGCCGTATGGAACCGCGTCCGCGCGGAGGCCGACCGGATGCTCACTGAACCGGTTCTGAAGCGGAGCTCTCCGGACGGCATCCGCATCCTGGAGACGTCGCAGACCCTCGTCCAGCGCGCCCGGACTCTGGGCATCAGCTATTTGGTGACCGGGTCCCCCGCCTACGCGGACCGGCTCTGGCTCGATCTCGACGCGGCATCGAAGTTCGCCGATTGGAATCCGGATCACTTCCTCGACACCGCCGAGATGACGCAGGGGATGGCCATCGGCTACGACTGGCTCTACGCCCGCTGGACACCCTCCCAGCGGAGCACACTGAGCTCCGCCATCCAACGGCTCGGCCTCCAGCCGTCCGTGCCCGTCTACTCCGCGCCGGCGAACACCTCCGGCCCCTATGCGTACGGCGGCAATTGGGCCGTCGTCACCAACAACTGGAACGTCGTGGCGAACGGAGGGATGATCGCCGGTGCAGTCGCGACGGCGCAGGACAATGCGGGCCTCTCCGATCGGATCCTCGGCTACGCGACCCCCAGTCTCCGCCGGGGCCTCGCGCAGTTCGGGCCCGACGGCGGGTACGCCGAGGGGCCGACGTACTGGGAGTACGCGACGCGGTATCTCGCCTCTGCGATGAGCACACTTGATGTCGCAACCGGGACGGACTGGGGCCTGGCAGCCTCGCCCGGCGTCAGCACGACGGGCTACTTCCCCGTGCAGATGCTCGGGGCGTCGAAGGAGATGTACGACTTCGGCGACAGCGACTCGACGCAGCTCAACCCGCCGTCGCAGCTGTACCTGGCGAAGAAGTTCGACAACGCCGACTTCCTCTCCGTCGGCGGCAAGCAGACCGGCAGCGATGTGCAGCGGCTCATCTGGTACCAAGCCGCCACGACCGCCGCGGCCGGCCCCGGGGCGTCGAGGGACTCCTTCTCCGCAGCAGCCGGCGTGAGCACGATGAGATCGTCCTGGGACGCGGACGGCACCTCCGTCGGCTTCCGCTCGGCCAGCAGCCCCACGAGCGGGCACCAGCACCAGGACTCCGGCTCCTTCATCCTCGACGCTCTGGGCGAGAGGTGGTCCTCCGACCTCGGACGGGACGACTACAGCCTCGCCGGCTACTTCGAGGGCGAGTCCCGGTGGACCTACTACCGGAACAGGCAGGAGGCGCACAGCACCCTCCTCGTCGACCCCTTCAGAAGCTCGACCGCCTACGCGACCGGGCGGTCGACGATGGTCCGCTCGGACGCCAACGCCTCCTCGTCGCTGGCGGTCAGCGACCTGTCCGCCCTTCTCCCGGGCGGCACCACCTGGCAGCGGGGCGTGAAGCTCTTCGACGGACGCGACCAGTTCCTCGTGCAGGACGAGGTCGAGCGGTCCGGCCCCGTCGAGGCGCTCTGGTCCATGAACACCGAGGCCCTGATCGACATCTCGGACGACGGCCGCAGCGCCACCCTCTACCGCGACGGCCAACGGATGCTGGCCCGCATCGTCACCGACGACTCCTTCCGGTTCTCCGTCATGGACGCCGCTCCCCTGGCCACCTCACCGCGACCGGCCGGTCAGAGCTCGAACCTCGCCGACAGGAAGCTGACCATCGCGGCCTCCGGGACCGACAGCGTCCGGATCGCCGTGCAGTTCTCCCCGCTCCACGGCGACGCCCCCGTGGCAGCGGCAGCCCCGGTCGTCGGCCTGTCATCGTGGTCACTGGATGCGGTCGGGACGAGCCGGGCCACCGGCGTGACGGTGGGCGGCACCCCCCTCCCGTCCTTCGCGGGCGACGACGTCGCCTACACAGCAGCAGTCGACCCGACCGGCCCGGTGCCCGTGGTCGCCGCGCAGGCCGCGGCCGGATCGGTCGTCACCTCGACCTCGCCCGCCGCCGTTCCCGGCTGGGCCTCGACCACCATCACAGAGCCCGGCAGGACTCCGACCACCTACCGCGTCCTCCTCACACCGGGGCCGATCCGGATCGAGAGCGCGGTCGCCTCCCGGACGACGGCGGGGTCACCGGAGGTGACCTTCGACGGGACCGAGGGAGCGTACTGGTCCACGTGGGGCGACAACTCGATCACGTGGCAGCTCGCGCGCGCCACGGCGGTCGAGCGCCTCGACCTCTCCTGGGTCGCCAACTCCAGTCGACTGTCGAAGTTCGATCTCCTCAGCTCCCCCGACGGCCGGACGTGGACCGCTCGTACCTCCGGGTCCTACCTCGGGACCGGCGGATGGGCCTCCGTCGCTGCGGCGATGCCCTCCGATACCCGGTTCGTCCGCCTGGTCGGTCACGGGGACGGCACGAAGGACGTCTGGACGGCGCTGCGGGAGGTCAGGATCTACAGCTTCACCGAGGACGCGCACGTGCACGTGCCGGACAAGAGCCTCTCGTTCGCGACGGCCGCGATCTCCGCGTCCGAGGTGCAGGCCGGCGCAACGGCCGCGGCCTCGGCGACGGGTACCGGGCCGGACGGGCGGACGCTCCCCGCGTCCTCGGTGAGGCTCACCTGGGGCTCCTCCGATCCCGCCGTCGCCTCCGTCGACCGGTCGGGTTCGGTCACCGGGCGCACCGCGGGGACCGCCATGATCGGCGTGCTCGTCGAATCGGGCGGCGTCATCCGCTCGGCGAGCGTTCCGGTGACGGTGGTCGACAGGACGAAGGTCCGTCTCTACCCGACCGCCGACTCCTACGTCCAGGGCGGAGCATCAGCGGGCACCAACTACGGCGCCATCACCGGAATGCTCGTCAAGACCAGCGCCTCCACCACCACCGACCAGAGCTACACCCGCGTCGGCTACCTCCGCTTCGACCTCAGCGCCCTCCAGGGCCGCACCGTCACCGGCGCCACCCTCACCACCACCGCCGCCATCACCGACAACGGATCCCCCGTCCTCCTCGACTTCCACGACACCCCCACCACCTGGACCGAGAAGGGACTCACCTTCACCAACCGCCCCGCCCTCGGCCCCATCCTCGGCAGCACCCTCGTCGACACCACCAAGACCACCCGCACCACCGACCTCACCGACGCCCTCGCCGCCAAAGCCGCAGCCTCCACCCCCACCCTCTCCCTCGGCATCGACCAAGCCCACCTCCCCCCGGGAACAGCAGGCAGCGTCGTCCGCATCGAGACCCGCGAATCCACCACCACCCCCTACCTCGACATCACCTTCGGCGACTGAGATCGGACGGCCCGGGCGGCCAGGCCGGAGCTCCGCGACGCGTCAGCGCACCGCCACCGTCGCGCGGTCGCGGCCGGTGAGGTCGCGCTGCGTGGTCGCTCCGCGCCAGCCGTCGGCGGTGAGCAGGGCGCGGATCTCGGCGCCCTGCAGCTCGCCGTGCTCCATCACCAGCACTCCCCCGGAGCGGAGCAGCCGGAGGGCGGTCGCCGAGAGCGAGCGGACGACGTCCAGGCCGTCCTCGCCTCCGTAGAGAGCCGAGGGCGGGTCGAACAGGCGCACCTCCGGGTCGCGCGGGACGGCGGCGGCCGGGATGTAGGGCGGGTTGGAGACGACGACGGAGACGGTGCCGTCCAGCTCGGGAAGCGCCCGGGCGAGGTCGTCGAAGACGATGCGGGCGTTCTCGAGCCCGAGCCGCTCGCGGTTGCCACGGGCCCAGATGAACGCCTCGGGAGCGTTCTCCACGCCGATCACGCGCGCGTGCGGCACCTCGTGCGCGAGCGCGAGCGCCAGGGCTCCGCTGCCCGTGCCGAGGTCGACGGCGATCGGCTCCGGGTCGACGACCGCGCGGAGCGCGTCGATCGCGATCTGCGCGACGCCCTCGGTCTCCGGGCGCGGGACGAACACGCCGGGTCCGACCGCGAGCTCGAGCGAGCGGAACGGTGCGATCCCGGTGATGTGCTGCAGGGGCTCGCGAGCCGACCGGCGCTCGATCGCGCTCGCGAACGCCGCGGCGTGCTCCTCGTCGACGCTCAACCCCGTGATGAGGCGCGCCTGCAGCCGGCCGCGGCCGAGCCCGAGCAGGTGCCCGAGAAGCAGCTCCGCATCGACGTCCGGCGTGGGGACACGGGCGGCGGCGAGGCGGGCGACCGCGTCCGCGAGGAGGGTGCGCGCGTCGACACCGGTGGTCACGAGGGTCACGCCTCCTCGGAGCCGATGTCGGCCAGGCGGGCCTCCTCGTCGGCCTGGATGGCGCTCTCCACCACCGGGTCGAGCGCGCCGTTCATCACGCCGTCGAGGTTGTACGCCTTGTAGCCGGTGCGGTGGTCCGCGATGCGGTTCTCGGGGAAGTTGTAGGTCCGGATGCGCTCGGAGCGGTCCATCGTGCGGATCTGCGTCTTGCGCGCGTCCGAGGCCGCCGCGGCGATCTCCTCCTGCTGGCGGGCCAGGATGCGAGCGCGGAGCACGCGCATGCCCGCCTCGCGGTTCTGCAGCTGGCTCTTCTCGTTCTGCATCGACACGACGATGCCGGTCGGGAGGTGGGTGATCCGCACGGCGGAGTCGGTCGTGTTGACGGACTGCCCGCCGGGACCGGAGGAGCGGTAGACGTCGATCTTCAGGTCGTTCTGGTTGATCGCGACCTCCTCGGGCGCGTCCACCTCGGGGAACACGAGCACGCCCGTGGTCGAGGTGTGGATCCGCCCCTGCGACTCGGTCACGGGGACGCGCTGCACCCGGTGCACGCCGCCCTCGTACTTGAGGTGCGCCCACACGCCCTGCGAGGGATCGGTGGCGTTGCTCTTGATCGCGACCTGCACGTTCTTGTAGCCGCCGAGGTCGGACTCGTCGCGGTCGAGGATCTCCGTCTTCCAGCCCTTCGCCTCGGCGTAGTGCAGGTACATCCGGAGGAGGTCGGCCGCGAACAGCGCGCTCTCGGCTCCGCCCTCGCCGCCCTTGATCTCCATGATGACGTCGCGGCCGTCGTCGGGGTCGCGCGGGATGAGCAGGCGCCGCAGCTTCTCCTGCGCCACCCGCAGCGACTCCTCCAGCTCGGGGACCTCCTCCGCGAAGGCCTCGTCCTCGCGGGCGAGCTCGCGCGCGGCCTCGAGGTCCTCGCCGGCCTGGATCCAGGCGGAGTGGGCCGCCTTGATCTGGCTCAGCTCCGCGTAGCGCCGGTTGACCTTCTTGGCGCGGGCGGCATCGGCGTGGAGTGCCGGGTCGGAGAGCTGCGTCTGCAGGTCCTCGTGCTCGGCGAGGAGGACGCTGACGGATTCGAACATGGGGTCCTGGCTTCCGGAGGTGGTCGGGGTCGGGCTCATCGCCCGGGGACGCGAAAACGTCCGCGGCCGCCCCCGGTGACAGGGGCGACCGCGGACGTCGGGGCGCTAGTGGTGGCCGTTGCCGTGGCCGGCGGTGGCTGGGCCGACGGCCGACTTCGAGACCTGCATGAGGAACTCGACGTTGGACGAGGTCTCCTTCAGGCGCGACAGGATGATCTCCAGCGCCTGCTGCTGGTCGAGCCCGGCGAGGGCGCGGCGCAGCTTCCAGGTGATCTTGACCTCGTCGGCGCTGAGCAGCATCTCCTCGCGGCGCGTGCCGGAGGCGTTCACGTCGACGGCGGGGAAGATCCGCTTGTCGGCGAGGTGACGGGAGAGGCGGAGCTCCATGTTGCCGGTGCCCTTGAACTCCTCGAAGATCACCTCGTCCATCTTCGAGCCGGTCTCGATGAGCGCCGTCGCGAGGATGGTGAGCGAGCCGCCGTTCTCGATGTTGCGCGCCGCTCCGAAGAACTTCTTCGGCGGGTACAGCGCCGAGGCGTCCACGCCGCCCGAGAGCACGCGGCCCGAGGGAGGAGCGGTCACGTTGTAGGCGCGGCCGAGACGGGTGATGGAGTCGAGCAGCACGACCACGTCGTGGCCCAGCTCGACCAGGCGCTTGGCGCGCTCGATCGCGAGCTCGGCGACGGTCGTGTGGTCCTCGGCCGGGCGGTCGAAGGTGGAGGCGACGACCTCGCCGCGCACGGTGCGCTGCATGTCGGTGACCTCCTCCGGACGCTCGTCGACCAGGACGACCATCAGGTGGACCTCGGGGTTGTTCTGCACGATCGCGTTGGCGATCTGCTGCAGGACGATGGTCTTGCCGGCCTTGGGCGGCGCGACGATCAGGCCGCGCTGTCCCTTGCCGATCGGGGCGACCAGGTCGATGATCCGCTGGGTCAGCTTGCCGGGCTCGGTCTCGAGGCGCAGGCGCTCGGTCGGGTAGAGCGGCGTGAGCTTCTGGAACTCGACGCGCGCAGCGGCCTCCTCGACGGTCTGGCCGTTGATCGAGTCGACGCGGACGATCGCGTTGTACTTCTGGCGGCCGCCGCCCTCGCCCTCGCGGGGCTGGCGGATGGCGCCGACGACCGCGTCGCCCTTGCGCAGGTTGTACTTCTTGACCTGGCCGAGGGAGACGTAGACGTCGCTGACGCCGGGCAGGTACCCGGTGGTGCGCACGAAGGCGTAGTTGTCGAGGACGTCGAGGATGCCGGCGACCGGGATGAGGACGTCGTCCTCGCCGATCTCGGGCTCGAAGTCGTCGCCGATCGCTCCGCCGCGGCGCTTGCGGTCGCGGTAGCGGCTGCGGCGGCCGTCCTCGCCCTCGGCCTGCTGGCCGTTCTGGGGCTGTCCGGAGCCGTTCTGCTGAGGAGCCTGCTGGCCCTCGGACTGCGCGGCGCGCGCGCCCTGACCGTTCTGCGGCTGGGACTGCGCGGCGGGGCTCTGCTGAGCGTCGTTCTGGCGGTCGTCCCCGCGGTTGCGGTTCCGGTTGCGGCGGTTGCGACCGCGGCCGGTGCCCTGCTGGTCGCCGTTCTGCTGCTGGTCGCCGCCCTGCTGCTCCTGCTGGTCGCCGGAGTCGGAGGAGTCGGCGTCGTTCTCGGCGGGCGCCTGCTCGGCCTGCTCGCTCTGCTCGGAGGCGCCCCCGCGGCTGCGGCGGCGTCCGCGGCGCTCGCGCTGGCCGCCCTCGCGGGAGGAGTCGTCCGACTCCGGCCCGTTGGGCAGCTCGATGTCGATGACGGGCTTCGCAGCCTGGTCGGCGTCGCGGTCCTGCTCGATGACGGGGAGGTCGGGGATCAGCGACTCGACGCCGGTCCCGCCGGGGATGTTGAGGTGCTCGCCGGCGGCGACGGTGCCGCTGGAGGCGCGGCGCGAGCTGCGTCGGCGGGGCGCGCGCTCGGCGGGCTCGGCGACCGGCTCGGCCGCCGCGGGGAGCTCGAGCTCGACGGGGGCCGACTCGGCGGCCGTCGCGGAGGGCTCGTCGACGGTGGGCGCGGCCTGCTCGAGGACGTCGGCCGTGTCGGCCTCGGTGCTCTCGACGGGTGTCGGCAGCTCCGCCGGCGCCTCGGGCTGCGGAGCGGACTGCTCGGCCACATCGGCCGGCTCGGCCTCGACGCCGGTGGCGTCGACGTCCGGGGCGACCGCTGCGTCGTCCGGACCGACCGCGTCGGCGATCGCGTCGGGCACGTCCTCGGCGGAGGCGGCGCGCAGGTCCGAGATGGCCTGGACCAGCTCGCCCTTGCGGAGCTTGGAGGCGCCGCCGAGGCCGAGCCGCGTCGCGAGAGCCTGGAGCTCGGCGACGCGCAGACCGGAGAGGTCGGCGGTGAGGTCCACGGCCGAGCCGTGGGTGTTGACGTCTGTCACTGGAGAGGGTTCCTTCCCCCCGGGAACGAGTGCTCACCGGGAGAGCTCATCGACCGTGCGGTGCCATCGCGTGTTCTGATCCACGCGATGCTCTCGGCCGCCGGGACCGACTGCCGCAGAGAGCGAGGAGAGGGCCCGGAGACCAGGCGCCGGTCTGCAAGAGGAGCAGGGGCGCCCTTCACACGATGTGATGGCCGTGGTTGTCGGGACGATCCGTCGGACAGATTCCGCTCGTTACGCGGTTCCTCGGGATGCGGTCCCCACTGTAGCACCCTTGAAGTCGACGGCCAGCATGTGCGCGCGCCACGGCGTGGGGGCCTCCCGCTCCACCAGATCCGCGGCGGCGAGGCGCTGCGCGGGGTCGCTGCAGAGCACCAGGACGCTCGGTCCGGCACCCGAGACGACCGCCGCGTAGCCGTGCGAGCGCAGCAGCGCGATCAGCGCTGAGGTCTCGGGCATGGCGGCCGCGCGGTAGTTCTGGTGCAGCTTGTCCTCGGTCGCCGCGAACAGCAGTTCAGGGCTCTGGATGAGGGCGGCTATCAGGAGCGAGGAGCGCGAGACGTTGAACACCGCGTCCTCGTGCGGCACGCTCTGCGGCTGCAGCGAGCGGGCCAGCCGCGTCGACATGGTGTGCTCGGGCACGAAGACGACCGGGGACACGCCGCGGTGGACCATGAGCTTCTTGGAGCGCGGGCGCAGCGGCGAGTCGTCGGCGCCGGAGGCGTGCGGCTCGACCCAGGCGATGGTGAGGCCGCCGAACAGCGCGGGCGCCACGTTGTCGGGGTGCCCCTCCATCTCGGTCGCGATGCGGAGGAGGTCGTCAGAGTCGAGCTCGACGACGCCCTCGAGCAGGCCCTTCGCGGCCATGATGCCGGAGACGATCGCGGCGCCGGACGAGCCCATCCCGCGGCCGTGCGGGATGATGTTGCGCGCGATCACCTCGATGCCGGGCATCTCCTGCCGCTGGTCGGCGAACGTGTACGCGATGGCCTGCACGACGAGGTTCGTCTCGTCGGTCGCCACCTCGCCCTCGCCGACTCCGTGCACGGTGACCCGCGCACCCGTGGCCGCGACGGCCGTCACGTCGAGCTCGTCGTAGAACGAGAGCGCCAGGCCGAGCGTGTCGAAGCCGGGGCCCAGGTTCGCCGAGGTGGCGGGGACCTTGACGTGGACGGTGCGGCCGACGGGAACCGCCGAGGTCATGCGCCGGCCAGCCCCAGCACGTCCGCGATCGCGGCGGTGTCGACCGGGACGACGGTCGGCGTGATGTCCGCGCCGTCGGCCGTGCGGAGGGCCCACTGGGGGTCCTTGAGCCCGTGGCCGGTGACCGTCAGGACGACGGTCGCGTCCTTCGGGATCGCTCCGGCCTCGGCGCGCTCGAGGAGCCCCGCGACGCTGATCGCCGACGCCGGCTCGACGAAGACGCCGACCTCGCCCGCGAGGATGCGGTACGCCTCGAGGATCTTCTCGTCGCTGATCGCGCCGAAGTAGCCGTCGCTGACGGTGCGCGCGTTCAGGGCGAGCTCCCACGAGGCCGGGTTGCCGATCCGGATCGCGCTGGCGATCGTCTCGGGGTGGCGGACCGGGGCGCCGTGCACGATCGGAGCGGAGCCCTCGGCCTGGAAGCCGAACATGCGCGGGAGGCGGGTCGACTCGCCGCGCTCCAGCTCCTCCGAGTAGCCGCGGAAGTAGGCGGTGTAGTTGCCCGCGTTGCCGACCGGGACGATGTGGAAGTCCGGCGCGTCGCCCAGCACCTCGACGACCTCGAAGGCCGCGGTCTTCTGGCCGGCGATGCGGTCCGGGTTCACCGAGTTGACCAGGTGGACCGGGTAGTTCTTCGCGAGGTCGCGGGCGATGTCGAGGCAGTCGTCGAAGTTGCCCTGCACCTGCAGCAGCTGCGCGTTGTGCGCGATCGCCTGGCTGAGCTTGCCCAGGGCGATCTTGCCCTCCGGCACCAGGACGGCCGCGGTGATGCCGGCGTGCGTCGCGTAGGCGGCGGCCGACGCGGAGGTGTTGCCGGTCGAGGCGCAGATGACGGCCTTCGCGCCGTGCTCGACGGCCTTCGAGATCGCCATGGTCATGCCGCGGTCCTTGAAGGAGCCGGTCGGGTTCATGCCCTCGTACTTGACCCACACCTTCGCGCCCGTGCGCGCCGAGAGGGCCGCCGCGGGGATGAGCGGCGTGCCGCCCTCGCCGAGAGTGATGACCGGGGTCGCCTCGGTGACATCGAGGCGGTCCGCGTACTCGTGCAGGACTCCGCGCCACTGCTTGGCCATCTCAGGCTCCTTCAACTCGTAGAACGGACGTCACGGCGCCGACGAAACCATGGGAATGGAGGGCGGTGACGGTGGCCGCCAGATCGGATTCCGCCGCGGCGTGCGTGCCGATGACCAGGGTAGCGGTCGGCTCGCGCCGCTCCGCACCGCCCTGCTCCTCCAGCGGGTCGGCGCCGGGCGGGGTCTGCACCAGGGTCTCGACCGAGACGCCGTGGTCGGCGAAGACGCCCGCGATCTGCGCGAGCACGCCGGGGCGGTCGAGCACCTCGAGGGTGACCTGGTACCGGGTGGTGACGTGGCCGATCGGGAGGACCGCGAGCCCGGAGCTCGCGCTGGTCACCAGGCCGGGGCCGCCGACGACGTGGCGGCGGGCGGCCGACACGACGTCGCCGAGGACGGCGGAGGCCGTCTCGATCCCGCCGGCGCCGGCGCCGTAGAACATCAGGTCGCCGGCCGCCTCCGCCTCGACGAAGACCGCGTTGTTGGCCCCGTGCACGGCCGCGAGCGGGTGGGAGCGGTGCACGAGCGCGGGGTAGACCCGCGCGGACACGCCCTCCACGCCGGTCTTGGCGTCGGTCAGCCGCTCGCAGATCGCGAGCAGCTTGATCACGTAGCCGGAGTCGCGGGCCTGGTCGACCTGCGCCTTCGTGATGCCGGTGATGCCCTCGCGGTGCACCAGGGTGACCGGGACGTCGGTGTGGAACGCGAGGCGGGCGAGGATCGCCGCCTTCTGCGCCGCGTCGTAGCCCTCGATGTCGGCGGTCGGGTCGGACTCGGCGTAGCCGAGCTCGGTCGCGCGGGCGAGCGCGTCCTCGAGGCTCGCGTGCTCGGTGTCCATCCGGTCGAGGATGTAGTTGGTCGTGCCGTTGACGATGCCGAGGATGCGGTGGACCCGGTCGCCGGCGAGGCTGTCGCGCAGCGGCCGGATGATCGGGATCGCGCCGGCGACGGCCGCCTCGTAGTTGAGCTGGGCGCCCACCTGGTCGGCGGCCTCGAAGAGCTCGTTGCCGTGGGCGGCGAGCAGCGCCTTGTTGGCCGTGATCACGTCCGCGCCCGACGAGATCGCCGTGAGGATGTGGCTGCGGGCGGGCTCGAGCCCGCCGATCAGCTCGACCACGATGTCGGCGCCCAGGATCAGCGACTCGGCGTCGGTGGTGAGCAGGTGCTTCGGGATGTCGGCGGTGCGGGGCGCGTCCACGTCCCTGACGGCCACGCCTACGAGCTCCAGCGGCGCCCCCACGCGCTGGGCGAGCTCGTCGCCGTGGTCGAGCAGGAGGCGCGCCACCTGGGCACCGACGGACCCGGCGCCCAGCAGGGCGACGCGGAGGCTGCGGTACTCGATCATCGGGAGGTGGCCTTTCGTTCGATGCCGGCGTCGCGGCGGAGGAGGTCCTCCTCGGTCTCGCCGCGCACGAGGACGCGCGAGCGCCCGTCGCGGACGGCGACCACCGGGGGGCGCCCGAGGTAGTTGTAGTTGCTGGCGAGCGACCAGCAGTAGGCGCCGGTCGCGGCGACGGCGAGCAGGTCGCCCGGCCGCACGTCCGCGGGCAGGAAGTCGTCGTGGACGACGATGTCGCCCGACTCGCAGTGCTTCCCGGCCACCCGCACGAGGGCGGGCTCGGCCGAGGAGGAGCGGTCGGCGATCCGCGCCGTGTAGTCGGCGCCGTAGAGCGCCGGACGGGCGTTGTCGCTCATGCCGCCGTCGACGCTGACGTAGCGGCGGACCGCGGTCGAGCCCTCGGAGCCGACCGTCACGTCCTTCACGGTGCCCACCTCGTAGAGGGTGACGCCGGCGGGCCCGATCAGCGAGCGGCCGGGCTCGATCGCGATGTGCGGCACCGGGACGCCGCGGGCGGAGCACTGCTCGGCGACCGCGTCGGCGACGGCGGCCGCGATCTCGGCGATCGGGGTCGGGTCGTCGGCACTGGTGTACGCGATGCCGAAGCCGCCGCCGAGGTTGAGCTCCGGCACGGGGCCGTCCGCGAGCAGTGCCGCGTGGACGTCGAGCAGGCGCGACGCCGACTCCGCGAACCCGGCGGAGCCGAAGATCTGGGATCCGATGTGGCAGTGCAGCCCGAGGAACCGCAGGGAGGAGAAGGAGCGGATGCGGGCGACCGCGGCCGGGCAGTCGGCGAGTGCGAGGCCGAACTTCTGGTCCTCGTGCGCCGTGGCGAGGAACTCGTGGGTGTGCGCGTGCACTCCGCTGTTGACCCGGAGGCGCACCGCCTGCACGCGGCCGTGCCGCTCGGCCGCGGCTGCGACGCGCTCGATCTCGACGAGGCTGTCGAGCACGATCGTGCCCGCGCCCACCTCGACGGCCCGGTCGATCTCGCGGAGCGACTTGTTGTTGCCGTGGAGGCCGAAGCGCTCGGGCTCGATCCCTGCGGCGAGGGCCACCGCCATCTCGCCGCCGCTGGAGAGGTCGAGGTTCAGGCCCTCGTCGCGCATCCAGCGGGCGACCTCGGTCGAGAGGAACGCCTTGCCCGCGTAGTAGACCGTGACGCCGGTGCCGATGCGGCCGAGCTCGCGGGCGAAGACCTCGCGCATCTCGACGGCCCGGCGGCGGGCGTCGGCCTCGTCCACCACGTAGAGAGGAGTGCCGTGCTCGCGCACCAGCTCGGCGACGGGCACTCCGGCGATCCGGATCCCGCCGTCCTCGCCGCGCTCGGCGCTGTCCGGCCACACGCCGTCGGCCAGGGCGTTCGGGTCGGCGGGCGTGTGCAGCCACTCAGGCGCGAGCGGATGCCGGGGGGCGCGGGCGTCGACGGTGTCCACGGGTGAGACCTCACAGGAGAGAGTGGGAGCGTCACTGCGGGGCGAGCGGGTCCGGATTGACCCCTGAAGCCAGCGATGTCAGTGTTCGGCCCGCGGAAGACGCCGGCACAGGGCTCCGATCCTACCGGTCCGGGGCGGCGGCGCCGCTCGGGCTCAGGCGCAGGTGCCCGGTTCCTGCTCCGCGGGGTCGCTGAGGAACGTCGGAGAGAGCGCGAAGCTCGCGTTCAGCGACTCGTCGGCGACCTCGACCCCGGTCAGCGTCAGTCCGCGCGGCACCGAGTCCGCGATGCACACGGACGACGGAGCGAGCAGGTCGCCGGAGACGGCGCCGAAGCGGTCGCGGAAGTCGGTCGCCGAGAAGGTCGCACCGGCGGCGGAGACCTCGGCCGGGGTCAGCCGGATGGCGCCGTCCACGGCGGCGAGCTCCATCCCCACGCCCGCGCCGAGCCGGAGGCCCAGCACCTCGACGGAGGCGGTCACGCGCACGAGCGGAGCGTCCAGGGTCACCTCGTCGACAGGAACGGTGCTGCGCTCGGTGACGAGCCGCGAGACCGAGGCCGCGTCGATCGCGACCGTCGTGCTGCCGGACTCGACCGCTCCGACGCCGCTCACCGGCACCCCGATCAGGGTCGCGGCGACGTCGCCGTCGAGCTCGCCGAACGTCACGTCCGAGCTGCGCAGGTCGAGCCGGTCCAGCCGCCCCGAGACGAGCTGCGGGAGCACGGCCCAGCCCGCGACGTCGACGTCCACCGCCCGGTCCGCGGGCAGTGCGAGCGCCTCGCGGAGGCTCGCGGCGGCGCGGTCCGCGACGGCGCGGCGGGCGAGCGAGTCACCCACCACCGCCGCGACCACGAGCAGCACCAGCACCACGACGACCACCACGGCCGCGCGTCCCCCGCGCCGGCGCCGCGGCGCCGCCCCCGACGCGCTCACATCCGGTCCGGGGCCGTGACGCCCAGCAGGGAGAGCCCGTTGCGGAGCACCTGCCCGGTCGCCTCGTTCAGGCGCAGCCGGGTCGAGTGCACGGCCTCGACCGGGTCCTCGCCCTGCGGCACGACCCGGCAGTTGTCGTACCAGCGGTGGTAGAGGCCGGCGACCTCCTCGAGGTACCGCGCGACGCGGTGCGGCTCGCGCAACTCCGCGGCGTGCGCCACGATGCGCGGGAACTCCTGCAGGCCGCCGAGCAGCGCCGACTCGGTCGGATGCACCAGCGTCTCGGGCGCGAACGGCTCGACGGGGACGCCCGACGCCGCGGCCTTCGCCGCGACCTGGCGGGTGCGCGCGTGGGCGTACTGCACGTAGTAGACGGGGTTGTCGTTGCTCCGCTTGGTCAGCAGGTCGAGGTCGATGTCGAGGGTCGAGTCGGCCGAGGAGCGCACCAGCGAGTAGCGCGCGGCGTCCACGCCGACGGCCTCCGTGAGGTCCTCCATCGTGACGACGGTCCCCGCCCGCTTGGACATCCGGACCGCCTCGCCGTCGCGGAGCAGGTTGACCAGCTGGCCGATCAGGATCTCGAGGTTCACGCCCGGGGTGTCGCCGAACGCCGCGCACATCGCCATCATCCGGCCGATGTAGCCGTGGTGGTCGGCGCCGAGCATGATGATCGCCCGATCGAAGCCGCGCTCGCGCTTGTCGAGGTAGTAGGCGAGGTCGCCCGCGATGTAGGCCGCCTCCCCGTCGCTCTTGATGATGACGCGGTCACGGTCGTCGCCGAACGAGGTGGTCCGCAGCCAGGTGGCGCCGTCCGCCTCGAAGATGTGCCCGAGCTCGCGGAGGCGCTCGATCGCGCGGTCGACGGCACGCGACTCGTGCAGGGAGTTCTCGTGGAAGTACACGTCGAAGTCGACGCCGAACTCGTGCAGGCTCTGCTTGATCTCGCCGAACATCAGCTCGACGCCGATCGAGCGGAAGGTCTCGGCGAGCTCCTCCTCGGGCAGGACGGCGAGGTCGCCCGGGTAGGCGGCCGCGACGCGCTCGGCGATGTCGCCGATGTAGGCGCCGCCGTAGCCGTCCTCCGGGGTCGGCTCGCCGCGGTGGGCGGCGAGGAGGCTCCGCGTGAAGCGGTCGATCTGCGCGCCGTGGTCGTTGAAGTAGTACTCCCGGGTCACCTCGGCGCCCTGCGAGAGGAGCATCCGGGCCAGGCTGTCGCCGACCGCCGCCCAGCGCGTCCCGCCGATGTGGATGGGGCCGGTGGGGTTGGCGGAGACGAACTCGAGGTTCATCCGGACGCCGGCGTAGGCGGACCCGGTGCCGTAGGCCTCGCCCGCCTCGACGATCGCGCCGGCAAGTGCGCCCGCGGCCGCGGCCTCGAGCCGGACGTTGAGGAAGCCGGGACCGGCGACCTCGACGGTGGCGACGCCCTCGACCGCGCCAAGCCCCTCGGCCAGCTCGGCGGCGAGCTCGCGCGGGTTCGCGCCGACCCGCTTCGCGAGCTTCATCGCGATGTTCGAGGCCCAGTCGCCGTGGTCGCGGTTCTTCGGGCGCTCCAGCACGACGTCCGAGAGCTCGACGCCCGCATCGCTCCCCCGTCGCTGCACGGCGTCGAGGACGAGGGCGTGCAGGGAGGCGGCGAGCTGTTCGGGAGTCACGGGGAGCGATTCTACCGGCCGCCGCGCACGCGCCCCCCGTCCCTCCTGCACCGCGGGGCCGCTCGGCAGGGCGGCGTTGCTAGGGTGCGACGCATGCGCCGTCCCGCCGCCCTCCTCCTCGTCGCCCTCGCCGCGGCGGCCCTCTCCGGCTGCTCCCCTGCGGCCGACCCGGAGCCGAGCGCGAGCGGCGCCGTCAGCGGCACGCCGATCCCCCTCGCCTGCGAGCAGCTGGTCCCGGCCTCGGCGCTCGCGGGCCTGTGGGGCGGATTCTCCCCGGACGACGGCATCGGGACCACCGCCGTCTCCGAGGAGATCGCCCAGTACGACGGCCTGGTCTGCGGATGGTCCGACGATTCGGGCGCCGAGCTGCAGCTGGCCGTGGCCCACCTCGACCCCGCGGTGATCGAGGCGCTCAAGAACGAGTTCTTCACCACCAGCAAGGCCGTCCCCACCTACGGCAAGCCGCCGGAGATCGAGGGCTACTACCAGGTGGCCGAGGGGCGGGGCGTCGCGGACGCCTTCGTCGGCGAGTACTGGATCGAGGCGTCCAGCGCCTCCTTCGTCGAGCCGGGCGACCCCGAGCCGCTCGTGCGGTCGGCGATCGGCGTCCTCGCCGACTGAGCCCCGGCGTCAGCCCAGGCGCACCGGCGAGACGTGGTCGTCGACGAGCGCCGCGTCGCAGTCCGCCTCCACGCTCATCCCGGTCAGGCGCAGGTCCGTCAGGTAACTGCTGAGGAACGCGGTGTCGGCCGTGTCCCGTCCGGACGAGATGCGCAGCATCGACCCGCGCGGAGCCAGCCGGGTCGCGTCCACGACGTGCCAGGCGCCGCCGACCCAGGCCTCCGTGACCGCGTGGAAGTCCCGCGGCTCGAGGCCCGGCGCGTAGACCGCTGTCACCCGAGCGGGGATGTCGAGAGCACGGAGGAGCCCGGCGACCGTGTGCGCGAAGTCCCGGCACACGCCCTGGCCGCTCTCGATGACCTGCGCCGCTCCCCCGGTGCCGACCGTCGAGCCGTAGACGTACGACAGGTGGCCGTGCACCCATTCCTCGACGGCCGTCAGCGCCTCGAAGCCCCGGGCCCGCCCGAACTCGCGCCGGGCGATCCCTCCGAGCACGTCCGCCTCGGCGTACCGGCTCGGCCGCAGGTACTCGACGAGCTCGAGCTCGCTCGGCTCGTCCGGAGCGCCGTGCCCGGCGACTCGCGCCCGGTACTCGACCCGCAGGTCGCCCTCGTTCCCCGCGACGCGGTGCACGCGAGCGCCGTGCCGCGCCGGGAACTCCCGCACCGGCACGTCCTGCCCGTCGAGCCGGACGGTGAAGGAGTCCTCGAACGAGTCGCCCGTGGGCGTCGCCGCCACCAGGAAGATCAGGTCGGTCGGACCGTTCAGACGCAGATCCAGCGAGGCGGAGACAGTGCGCAGCATGGCTCCATCGTGGCATGCGGGAGGACCGCTCCCGGCGTCGGGCCCCGCCCCGCCCGGGTGCTAATGTGGTCAGGCACTCCTGGCCCCCATAGCTCAGGGGATAGAGCACTGCCCTCCGGAGGCAGGGGCGTAGGTTCGAATCCTACTGGGGGCACATCCGCGGTCCTGCGCTCCCTTCCCTCGCATGCAGGCGCTCAGCTCCGGTGCTCGACGCCCCTCGAGGCGCACCCCTCCACCACGGACCGAGCGGCGTCACCCGGTGGGCGACCGAGTCCGACCGTGGCGGTCCTCACCCGGCGCTCCGACCCTCCCCGGACAGCACGAAGGCCCGCGATCGTCGATCACGGGCCTTCGGAACGTTCACCACCGGCACTCGGCCGGTCGGGCTCATTCGTAGAGGTGGAAGGTGCCGGCGCAGTCGGCCGAGCAGAAGCCGTCGCGGCGACGGGCCGAGGCCGCTCCGCAGGCTTCGCAGCGGCGGCGTCCGAGCATCCGCGAGATCAGGCTCTGAGGCGCCGACGCGACCACCGAGACCGGGGTGTCGGGGCGCACGGGGGCTCCCGTGGTCGAATCGAGCTGGATCCCAGCGGTGTCGAGCGTGGCGCGAAGCATCCGTGTTCCTTCCGATCGGTGAACCATGTGCGAGCACTGTATTGCCAGTCCCTGAGATTCTGCGAAGGGCTTGACGCGGCTCGCGATCGAGAGTAGCCGAAATCGACATATGTCGGTCAGTCGGGATCGACCCGGGGAACGACGAACAGCCGCGCCCCCTCCTGGCGGAGAGAGGCACGGCTGTTCGGGTGTCGGGGATCGGTGGGCGGACCACGCCGGAGCTCATGGGAGCGGGGCGTCGGGCCCGGAACGACCGGGAAGTGGGCCTAGTACGCGCCGCTGGTGCTCCGGGTGTCGATCGCCACCGTAGATGCGGGAACCGGCGCCGGTCGCAGGGCGGGGAGCGAGGCGCTCCTGCCCGTGCGGAACGGCAGCAGGACGAGCATGACGGGGAGAAGGACGATCCACAGGAGGACCGACAGCGCGAGACGCGCCCAGATGGAAAGAATATTGAGCATGTTTGTGCCGCCTTCGGGTGACGGTAGAGGTGAACTTCGCGAACAGTATCATCGGGCCGACGGGGGGAGAAGAGTAGAATTGCGCCATTGATCGCGCCTCTCCCGCCACGCCCCCGAGCGGTCTATTACTCCTCATTCGTCGCCCAGCGCCGATCGGATGGGTCGATCCCGCATCCGATCGACACACGGCCCGCCCAGTGCGTCCTCCTGGGAGCCGGGCCGTAGGGTGAGCGCGTGAAGATCCTTGTCGTCGAAGACGATCCAGCCATGGGTGAGGCCCTCGTCGGCGGCCTCGAAGACGCCGGCTACGAGGCCGTGCTGACCACGAACGGCATCGACGCGCTCGTCGCGTTCAGCAACGCCGAGTTCTCGGCCGCCATCGTGGACGTCATGCTCCCGGCGATGTCGGGCTTCGAGATCTGCCGCCGGATCCGCGAGCTCGGCCGGCCCACGCCGATCATGCTGCTGACCGCGCGGGACGCGATCGAGGACCGCGTCTTCGGGCTCGACGCCGGAGCGGACGACTACCTGACCAAGCCGTTCGCGTTCACCGAGCTCAACGCGCGCCTCCGGGCCCTCCTGCGCCGCAGCCCGTCGCTGATGTCCACCTCGATCGACGTCGGACGCATCACCGTGGACGGATCGAGCATCCGGCGCACCGCCGACGGCTCGCGCATCCACGTCAGCCCGAAGGAGCTCGAGCTCCTCAAGCTCCTCATCACTCCCGTCGGCTCCGTCGTGACCCGCCAGCGGATCCTCTCCGAGATCTGGGGCGGCGGCGAGATCGTCGACAACAACATCGTCGACCAGTACGTCAGCTACCTGCGCAAGAAGCTCCCGACCGAGGACACGGGCGTCAGCATCGTGACCGTCCGCGGCAAGGGCTACTTCCTCCGCCCGGTCGAGTAGCCCGTGTCGCGGATGAGCACGGCACGCCGCAGGGTCGGCGCGCTCTCGATCCGCGCGAGGATCACCGTGGGAACGGTCGCTGTGGCGACCGCCCTCTTCGCGCTCGCGGCGCTGCTCTTCTACCAGGTGGTCACCGGCATCGTCGACCGCAGCGAGCGGACGATCCTGATGTCGATCGAGGACGAGGTGCGCCGCGACATCTCGGCGGGCAACGTCCCGCGCACGCAGGGCTCGTCGACGGGCCAGCTGTTCCTCGCCCTCGCTCCCGACGGGAGCGTCAGCACCTCGACCATGCCCTCGCGCCTGAGCGGCGAGGTGCTCAGCGCTCTGGCGGAGGAGCCCGCCGACACCTCGCCCCGGTACGCCGACGTGACGACGGCGAACGGCAGCTACCTGGTCCGCTTCACGGCCATCGAGAGCGATCGCGGCGTCTGGCAGGTCGCCTCCGCGCGCGACCAGGCCGCGTCGCAGCTCGTCCTCGACGACTTCGCCCACGTGCTCGTCTACGCCGCGATCTTCCTCGTCGTCACGTTCGGGCTCGCCTCGTGGATCCTGACGGGCGCGGCCCTCGCCCCGGTGCGGCGGATGCGGGCGCGCGCGGATCAGATCGCCGCCGAGCCCGGGCAGGGCGACCAGCTCCCGGTCGTCGGCACGCGCGACGAGATCGACGAGCTCGCGGTGACGCTGAACGCGTTCCTGACCAAGCAGACCGCGTCGCTGGCCCGGGAGAAGCAGATGGTGTCGGATGCGAGCCACGAGCTCCGCACTCCCCTCGCCGCGCTCTCCGCGCAGCTCGAGATCGCCCACCATCGCGTCGACGACCCGGTCGCGGTCGACCGGGTCATCCTCGACGCGCAGAAGAGCGTCGACCGGCTGGTGCGCCTCGCGTCCGCCCTGCTCGACATCTCGCGCATCGAGAGCCGCACTGTCCGCCCGACCGCTCCCTTCGCCGAGCTCGTCGACGAGCTGGTGGGTGCCGTCGACCGCACCCGCCTGCTCGCCTCGGAGTCGGGGGTGGAGATCGACTACGAGATCGACGAGCGCGAGCCGGCGCGGCTCTACGCGGTCGCGTCCCAGGACTTCGGCCGGGTGATCGACAACCTCGTGAGGAACGCGATCCAGGCGATGAACGGCGGCGGCATGATCGTCGCCTCCCTCTCGCAGTCGGACGGGCGCCTGATGCTCAGCGTCTCGGATGACGGACCGGGGATGCCCGACGCCTTCATCCCGGTCGCCTTCGACCGCTTCTCCCGCCCGGACGACTCCCGGACCCTCGCCTCCGGCGGCAGCGGTCTCGGACTGGCCCTGGTGCACACCACCGTGCTCTCGGCCGGCGGGACGGTCGCCCTGGTCAACCGCTCCCCCCGGGGTCTCGCGGTCGACATCGTCCTCCCGCCCGTCGGCTCCGCCTGAGCCGCCCCGCCCCGGGAACGACGAAGGCCCCCGGCGGACCGGGGGCCTTCGTCGAGGATCGTCAGCGCGGGTCGTCCTCGGGGCGGACGGGCTGCGGCTGCGGGTCGCCGATCGCAGCGGGCGGCGGAGCCCAGGCCGTCTGCGGCGCCTCCGCCGGGGAGGTGCCGCCGTCGAGCAGGTTGCGCGCGCGGTTGACCACCTCGGGGTCCACGAGCACGGAGTAGCTGGTCGCGATCACCTGCATGGTCGAGGTGAAGTCGCGACGGCGGCGGTTCACGGCGTAGGAGGCGAGCCCGAAGAGCATCCCGAAGCCGGCGCCGAGGAGGACCGCCGCGATGAGGAAGGAGAACTCCGTCGTCGGCGAGAAGATGATGAGCAGGAGGCCCAGGAAGACACCGAACCAGGCGCCGGAGGCCGCTCCGGCGAGGGCGACGCGGCCCCAGGTGAGCTTGCCGGTCACCCGCTCGACGCTCTTGAGCTCGTTGCCGATGATGGCGAGCTGGCGCACCGGGAAGTCGGCGCGGGCGAGCACGTCGACGGCGGCCTGCGCCTCCTTGTACGTGTCGAACGTGGCGAGGATCTCCCCGCGCGGGATCGTGGGGAAGGCCGGCCCTCGGCCGCTGAACGGCGTCTGCTGAGTCACCCGGACAGAATCGCACAGGCCACTTGAAGGTCTCTGAACGGATTCGGAGAACCGGCCGAGGGCGAGCCGGGAACGCTCGGCGTCCGCCCGGCTGCACGGGACTAGGTTTGTAGCCGTGAGTTCCGCCAGAGTCTTCGTCGCGCGCTTGGCCGGATGCAGTGTCTTCGACCCGGCCGGCGATCGCGTCGGCAAGGTCCGCGACGTGCTCCTGGTCTACCGGCAGAACGACGCCCCGCGGGTGGTCGGCCTGGTGGTCGAGATCCCCGGGCGCCGTCGCGTCTTCGTGTCGATCGGCCGGGTCACCAGCATCGGCAGCGGCCAGATCATCACCACCGGGCTGATCAACGTGCGCCGCTTCGAGCAGCGGGGCGGCGAGGTCCGCGTCATCGCCGAGCTCCTCGGCCGCCGGGTGAGCTTCGTGGACGGCTCCGGTGACGCGGTCGTCGAGGACGTCGCGATCGAGGAGGCCGCTCCCGGCGAGTGGGAGCTCGCGCAGCTCTTCGTCCGCCGGCCCAAGACCAGCCCCTCCCCCTTCGCCAAGGGCGCGACCGCCTTCGCCGGCTGGCGCGAGGTCCGCGAGAGCGTCTCGACCGAGGCGCAGTCCGCCGAGCAGTACGTCGCCAGCCTCTCCGAGCTCAAGCCCGCCGACCTCGCCAGCACGCTCCTCGACCTGCCGCAGCAGCGGATGCTCGAGGTCGCCGGCGAGCTCTCGGACGACCGCCTCGCGGACGTGCTCGAGGAGATGCCCGAGAGCGAGCAGGTCGAGATCCTCGGCCGGCTCGACGACGACCGCGCCGCCGATGTGCTCGACCAGATGCAGCCGGACGACGCGGCCGACCTGATCGCCCAGCTCTCGGAGGAGCGCGGCGAGGCGCTCCTGGAGCTGATGGAGCCGGAGGAGGCGGACGACGTCCGCATGCTCCTCACCTACGCCCCGGAGTCCGCCGGCGGTCTGATGACCACGGAGCCGATCATCGTCTCCTCCGAGGCGACCGTCGCCGAGGGTCTCGCCCTCATCCGCCGCCACGAGCTCGCCCCGGCCCTCGGCGCCGCAGTCTGCGTCACACTGCCGCCCTACGAGCCGCCGACCGGCCGCTTCCTCGGCATGGTGCACTTCCAGCGGATGCTCCGCTACCCGCCGCACGAGCGCCTCGGCACCCTGCTCGACCAGAGCATGGACCCGATCACGCCCGAGACCTCGGCGGCCGAGGTCGCCCGGATCCTGGCCAGCTACAACCTCGTCTCGGTGCCCGTCGTCGACGCGTCCCACCGCCTCGTCGGCGTCGTGACCATCGACGACGTCCTCGACTACCTCCTCCCCGACGACTGGCGCAGCCACGGCGACGACGACGAACCGAGGAAGCCGGTGACGACGGCGACGCAGGGCGTCCCGCTCGTGCCGCCGGCACCCGCGGCGACAGGCAGGACACGACGGGGACGGAGGGGCGCGCGTGGCTAGGGACGCCAAGCAGGACCGGCGCCTGGACGCTCCGAAGGGCTTGCGCACCCGCGTCCTCTCGCGGCGGAACCGCCCGAGCAGCGACCGCTTCGGCCGCCTGACCGAGTCGTTCGCCCGCGGCATGGGCACGCCGTGGTTCCTGGTCGGGATGACGATCTTCTGCGTCTTCTGGCTGATGTTCAACACCTACGGGCCCGCGGACGCGCGCTTCGACTCGCAGGCCCTCGGCTTCACGGTGCTGACGCTGATCCTCTCGCTGCAGGCCTCCTACGCCGCGCCGCTGCTGCTGCTCGCGCAGAACCGCCAGGACGACCGCGACCGCGTGCAGATCGAGCAGGACCGGCAGCGGGCCGAGCGCAACCTCGCGGACACCGAGTACCTCGCGCGCGAGGTCGTGGCCCTGCGCCTGGCGATCCGCGACATGGCGAGCAAGGACTTCATCCGCTCGGAGCTGCGCGGCCTGCTCGAGGAGCTCGAGAAGGATCGGGCGCAGGAGCCCGAGCGGCGCGATGCCTGACGTCGCCGCCATCGAGACCGCCGTCAGGACGGCGCTGGCCCGCGTCGTCGATCCGGAGATCCGGAAGCCCATCACCGAGCTCGACATGCTCGAGTCGGTCGAGGCGGCCGTCGACGGAGCGGTCCGCGTCGCGATCCGGCTGACCATCGTCGGCTGCCCGGCCGCCTCCGCGATCGAGCGCGACGTACGCGAGGCCGCGGCCTCGGCTCCCGGAGTCACGGCGGTCGACGTCGTGGTCGGAGTCATGACGCCGGCGCAGCGCACCGCCCTCACCGAACGCCTCCAGGGCGGCCGCCGGAGCATGCCCTTCGGCCCGGACTCGCTCACCCGCGTGTACGCGGTCACCAGCGGCAAGGGCGGCGTCGGCAAGTCGACCGTCACCGCCAACCTCGCGGTCGCCCTCGCTCAGCGGGGGCTCGCGGTCGGCCTCGTGGACGCCGACGTGCACGGCTTCTCCATCCCCGGCCTGCTCGGCCTGATGCACGACGGGCGCGTCGCGGGGCCCACCCGCGTCGGCGAGCTGATGCTGCCGCCGGTGGCGCACGGCGTGAAGGTCATCTCGATCGGGATGTTCCTCGAGGGCGACACCCGCGGGGCGGCCGTCTCCTGGCGCGGACCCATGCTGCACCGCACCATCTCCCAGTTCCTCACCGACGTGTACTTCGGCGACCTCGACGTGCTCCTGCTCGACCTGCCTCCCGGCACGGGGGATGTGGCGATCTCCATCGGGCAGCTGCTCCCGCATGCGGAGGTCCTCATCGTCACCACCCCGCAGCCGGCGGCCGCCGACGTGGCCGAGCGCAGCGGCGCGCTCGCCCGCCAATCGGGTCAGCGCATCGTCGGAGTGGTCGAGAACATGTCGGGGCTTCCGCAGCCCGACGGCTCGGTGCTGAAGCTCTTCGGCAGCGGAGGCGGGGCCGAGGTCGCGCGTCGGCTCACTGCGACGGGCGACGAGGTGCCGCTGCTCGCGTCGCTGCCGATCTCCGTGGCGCTGCGGGCGGGGGGCGACGAGGGCGTGCCCGTCGTCGTCGGCGATCCGGAGGATCCTGCCGCCCGGGCGATCGACGCCCTGGCGGCGACGCTCGCCGCGCGGCCGCGGGGACTGACCGGCCGTCGGCTCCCGCTCGCCGTCGGCTGACGCCTCCGCGCGGCTTCGTGCGGGCGGCGTCGGTCGGGACGCCCGCCCGGCGCTCCTCGCGGAGCAGGGCTCAGGTGGCCTCGGAGTCGATCGGCGGCGGCGCGACGCTCGAGAGCGTGCCGGAGGAGACGGAGCGCTGCATCGTCGTGTAGTAGCTGTCCTGCGCTGAGCCGGTGCCGCCCGGCACGACCGGAGCGGCGACAGCGGTGGGCGGCTTCACGGTGGGGGCCGGATCGTCCTCGAGCAGGGCGTCGCGGATGATGCGGCGGGGATCGTACTGGCGCGGGTCGAGCTTCTTCCAGTCGACGTCGTTGAACTCGTCGCCCATCTCGTCCTTGACGCGCTCCCGGGCCTGCGTGGCGAATCCGCGCACCTTGCGCACGAGCTGCCCGAGCTGGGCGGCGTAGTGCGGGAGGCGGTCGGGACCCAGCACGAAGACGGCGATGACCCCGATGATGAGGAGCTTGTCGAACGTCAGACCGAACACGAGGACAACACTAACCCGCCGCGCCTCCCTCGCGGAGCCCGCGCGCCACCGTACCCTGACGATGCCCGGGCGCGATCCGCCCGGTGCACCGATCAGAGGAGCGCCCCCGTGTCCGACAAGGATGCCAACTGGAAGTACGCCGAGGACGCGGTCGTCGAGTCGGAGGCCATCGCCTCGGCCCGCCGGCTCTCGGTCGAGCTGGGCATCGACGCCGTCTCCCCCTCGATCGGCGCGCAGGCCGCGCTGGTCGCCGCCGCGGCGCGCGCGACCTCCATCATCGAGATCGGCACCGGCACCGGAGTGAGCGGCCTGTGGCTGCTCGACGGCGCCCCCGAGGCCATGCTCACCTCGATCGACTCCGAGGCGGTGCACCAGCAGCACGCGCGCGCCCAGTTCCACGAGGCGGGCATCTCGCCGAATCGGCTCCGGCTCATCCCGGGCCGCGCCCTCGAGGTGCTGCCCCGGATGAACGAGAACTCCTACGACATCGTCTTCGTCGACGGCGATCCGCTGCAGGTCATCGAGAACGTCGAGCACGCGCTGCGGCTCGTCCGTCCGGGCGGGACGGTCCTCGTCCCCCACGCGCTCTGGCGCGGACGCGTGGCCAACCCCGCGCAGCGCGACGAGATCGCGACGGCGTTCCGCACGCTGGTGGCCGAGGTCTGCGCCTCCCCCGCCGTGGTCAGCGTGCTCTCGCCGATCGGCGACGGCCTGCTACAGGCCAACAAGCGCCGCGCCTGACGAGCGCGCCCGGTGACAGACGGAACGCCCGCCGCACGGTGTGCGACGGGCGTTCACGACGATGCGGATCAGGCGGGAGACACCACCGACGCGAGCGCGTCGTGCAGCTCTTTCGCCTCTGCATCGTTGACCGAGACGACGAGGCGTCCGCCTCCTTCGAGCGGAACGCGCACGACGATGAGTCGGCCCTCCTTAACAGCCTCCATCGGTCCGTCTCCGGTCCTCGGCTTCATGGCCGCCATAGAGTTCCCCTTTCGTGACGTATCCCCCTATTATCGTGCATCCGCGGGGGTGTTCCGAACCGCGCCCGGAAGTCGGGCGTCAGCCGATCACGGCGGGGACCAGTCGCCCGGGGTGAACACCCAGCACAGCAGCACCCAGACGATCTGCCCGACGATCGATGCGGCCACCACGAACACCCTCAGGAGGGTCGACCGCGGCACCGCGAGCGCCCCGGCCAGCGGGAACATCGGCATCAGGATGCGGAACGTGCTCGACTGCGGGTAGAAGAACGCGAAGAGGTAGATCGCGTAGCCGCCGACCCAGAGCCGCGAGAAGACGTCGAGGCTGCGCGTGGCCCGCGAGAACAGGATCGCCAGGAATCCGAGCACCACCACGACGGTGATGCCCATGCCCGTGATCGGCGAGCCGAACCAGAGGCCTCCCCACCAGCCTCCACCGGCGAACCAGGAGGTGAAGGGGATGAGCTCGCCCTCGCCGATGAAGACGCTGCGCCAGGCGAGCTCGGTGTCGGTGTACGCGGTGAAGGAGCCGGTGACCGCCCAGGCGATGAGCAGCCAGGCGAACCCCACCGCGAGGGACCAGACCGTGAGGGAGACCGTGAAGGCGAACTCCCGGCGGGCGAACGGCTCGGTGCCGCGCACGTGGCGCCAGACGCGGTAGAGGAAGTAGAGGCCCGTCATCGCCGCGATCGCGAGGCCGCTCGGGCGCAGGAGCCCCACGACCAGCACGACGGGGAACGTCCAGATCCACTTGCGGCGCACCAGCAGGAGGAGCAGCACGGCCGTCAGGAGGATGCCGCCGGACTCCGCGTAGCCGATCTGCAGGATCGGGGACGTCGGAGCGACGCAGAAGAAGACGATCCCCATCAGCGCCTGGCCCTCGCTGAGCGAGACGCGGAACAGCCGGTAGATCACCAGGCACGCCGCTGCACTGCAGACCAGGGCGACGAGCACCGCCGCGTTCGCCCAGTCGAGCCCGGTGATGTTCATCAGGCCGCGGACGGTGAACGGGTAGACGGGCATGAACGCCCAGGGGTTCTGCTCCACGGCTCCGGACGGCGAGAGCGGCAGGACCGACGGGTACCCCGTCATCCCGATCCGCTCGTACCAGCCGCCGTCCCACGTCGTCGCGAACCGGACGTAGGTGTCGCGGAGTCCCGTCCACTCGACGCCCTGACGCACGGCGCCGACACGGAGCATGATCACGGTCGTGACGACGCGGGACACGGCGAAGACCAGGAGCACCTGGATCCACCACGGGATCCTCCGGAGCAGACCCCAGCGGGAGCGGGACGGAGAGGCGTCCTCCGTCTCCGGCGCGATCGCGGTGGCGCTCACGCGAGAGGCCCGCGGTCCGTCGGGGAGGCGGTCGTCAGCGGGGAGCGGGCGGGTGTCGCCGCGGCTCGCCGGCGGGTCGGCCGGAGGAGGGGCGACGCGTGTCGCGGCTCACCGGCTGGCGTGAGGGGAGACATTCCGACGAGCATACCCGTGCGGGAGTCGGGAGTCCCCGGAGGAGCACCGCGCCGGGCGGGCGCGCGGCACGATCACGGCGGAGTCCAGTCCGATCCGGCGACGGCCCAGCAGATCGAGATCCAGACGATCTGGCCGCCGATCCCGAGCAGGACCAGCGCGACGCGGAAGACCGGCGAGCGCGGCACCGCCAGCGCTCCGACGAGCGGGAACATCGGGCCCAGCAGCCGGAAGGTGCTCGACTGCGGGAAGAAGAACGCCAGCAGGTAGACGCCGTACCCGGCGACCCAGGCCCGGCTGAAGAGATCGAGCCGCCGTGTCCACGGTGCGGCGAGGATCCCGACGAACGCCGCCAGCAGGAGCACCACCAGCACGACGCCGACGGCCGGAGCACCGAACCACCACGAGCCCCACCAGGCGCCGCCCTGGAACCACGGGGTCAGCGGGAGCAGCTCCTGGTAGCCGATGTAGACCGCACGCCACGCCAGCTCGGTGTCGGTGTACGCGGTCATCGACCCGGTGACGGCCCACGCCACGGCGGGCCAGAGGAAGCCGACCACGAGCCCCCACGCCGTCAGGCCCACGGCCGGCAGCCACTCCGACCGAGGGAACGGGTCCGTGCGGCGCCGGACGAACCGGTAGACGACGTACAGGCCGAGCGCGGCGGCGAAGGCGAGCCCGCTCGGCCGGGTCAGGCCCAGCAGCAGCACGACGGGCACGACCGCGAGCCAGCGGCGCCGCACCAGGAGGAGGAGCGTGACCGCGGTCAGGAGCATCGCCATCGACTCCGCGTAGGCGAGCTGCATCAGCGGCGAGGTCGGCGCCACGCAGAACAGCAGCACCGCCGTCAGCGACTGCGACTCGCCGAGGGAGTGCCGGAAGAGGCGGTACAGGACGAGGCAGGCTCCGGCTCCGCACAGGACGGAGACGGTCACGGCGGCCGGAGCCCAGGTGAGGCCGGTGACCGCCATCAGCGCCTTCACGACCCCCGGGTAGAGCGGCATGAAGGCCCAGGCGTTCTCCCCCACGTGGCCGTCCTGCGTGATCGGCAGGAAGCCGGGGTACCCGGTGGCCGCGATGATCTCGTACCAGCGGCCGTCCCACATCGACGCGAAGGCCGAGTAGGACGGGGAGGGGCCGGTCCACGGGTTCGCGAGCTGGTGCGCGGCGAACTGCAGCAGGATCACTGTCGTGACCACGCGGGTCGCGATGTACACCAGGAGGACGCGCGCCCACCACGGGACCAGGCGCAGGCGGAGGCGGACGGGGACGGCCGTGGCGGTCGCGCTCACGAGGACGCGGTCAGCCAGCGGCGGAGGCCCTCGGTGCACTCGGTGATCTCGTGCACCGCCACGCGCTCGTCGTCGGCGTGGGCCCGGAGCGGGTCGCCCGGTCCGTAGTTGACAGCCGGGATGCCCATGGCGGAGAACCGCGCGACGTCGGTCCAGCCGTACTTGGGCTTCGCCTCGGCTCCGACGGCCGCGAGGAAGGCCTGGGCCAGAGGTGCGTCCAGCCCCGGGCGGGCGCCCTCGGCCAGATCGTCCACCGTCACCTCGAACCCCTCGAAGAGCTCCTCGAGGTGGGCGAGCGCCTCCTCCCCGGACCGGTCGGGGGCGAAGCGGTAGTTGACCTGCACCGTGCAGAGGTCCGGGATCACATTGCCCGCGACCCCGCCGGTGACGCGCACGGCGTTGACGCCCTCGCGGTACACGAGGCCCTCGACCTCGACCTCGCGCGGCACGTAGGCGGCGAGGCGGTCGAGGATCGGCGCGGCCGCGTGGATCGCGTTCTCGCCGACCCAGCTGCGGGCGGAGTGGGCGCGGACTCCTCGGGTGACCACGTCGACCCGAAGCGTCCCGTTGCAGCCGCCCTCCACTGCTCCGCTCGTCGGCTCGCCGAGCACCGCGAAGTCGGCGGAGAAGAGGTCGGGGCGGTGCCGGGAGAGGCGGCCGAGGCCGTTGAGGTCCGCTGCGACCTCCTCGTTGTCGTACCACATCCAGGTGATGTCGACGGCCGGATCGGAGAGCTCGGCGGCGAGGACGAGCTGCACCGCCACTCCGGCCTTCATGTCGACGGTCCCGCGGCCGACCAGGTGCTCGACGCCGTCGATCGTCTCGGCGACGACGGGCAGGTTGCCGTTGACCGGCACCGTGTCGAGGTGCCCGGCGATCACGACGCGCTGGGCGAGGCCGAGGTTCGTCCGCGCCACGACGGTGTGGCCGTCGCGGATGACCTCGAGGTGGTCGTACTGCTCGAGCGCCCACTGCACCGCGTCCGCGATCTCGAGCTCGTCGCCCGAGACGGACGGGATGTCGCAGAGGATCCGCGTCAGGGCGACCGGATCGGTGCGCAGATCGAGCGGAGGGGCGGTGGTCGGATCGGCCATGCGCCCCAGGGTAGCGGCCGGACGCTCCGCGCTACCCTGATCGGCATGACCCTCGAGCACTCCGCAGACTCCTCCGCGCCCGCCTCCGCCTGGGGATACGGGCTCGCCACCGTGGCCGCCGACGGCACCGTCCTCGACACCTGGTTCCCGGAGCCGCGCCTCGGCACCATCCCGGCCGGCCGCGACCCCTGGATCGTGCCGGCGGAGTTCGAGGAGCAGGCCGGCGAGGATCCGCGCCGCGAGGTCCGCATCGACGTGGTCACGCTGCAGATCGACGTGCAGGCGCCGCCCGCCTCCACGTCCGACGCCTACCTGCGGCTGCACCTGCTCTCGCACCTCCTGGTCCGCCCGAACGAGGTGAACCTCGACGGCGTCTTCGCCCACCTGCCGAACGTGGTGTGGACGAACGCCGGTCCGGTCTCGCCGGAGTCGTTCACCCGCCTGCGCCCCTCGCTCCGGCGCCACGGCATCCAGGCCACCGGGATCGACAAGTTCCCGCGGCTGACCGACTACGTCACCCCCGCGAAGGTGCGCATCGCGGACACCTCGCGCGTCCGCCTCGGGGCGCACCTGGCACCCGGCACGACGGTGATGCACGAGGGCTTCGTCAACTTCAACGCCGGGACCCTCGGCAGCTCGATGGTCGAGGGGCGCATCTCGCAGGGCGTCGTGGTCGGCGACGGCTCGGACATCGGCGGCGGCGCGTCCATCATGGGCACCCTCTCGGGCGGAGGAGTGCAGCGCGTCTCGATCGGCGCGCGGGCGCTGCTGGGTGCGAACTCGGGCATCGGCATCTCCCTCGGCGACGACACCGTCGTCGAGGCCGGCCTCTACGTGACCGCCGGCACCAAGGTCGTCGTGGTCGGCGGAGCGCCGCGCGCCGACGGCGCCCCGCAGACCGTGAAGGCCGTGCAGCTCTCGGGCGTGCCGAACCTGCTCTTCCGCCGCAACTCACTCACCGGAGCCGTCGAGGTCCTCCCCCGCACCGGCGCCGGCATCGAGCTGAACGCCGCCCTGCACGCCTGAGGACGGGCGTCCCGCGCCGCCGGGCCCAGCAGGCGGCACCCCGGGACGAACCGTGCTGATCGAGTCCGCGGCGACCACACCGCTCTGCGTCCCGCCTCGAAGAAGAGGTTCGAGCCTCGGACGGCTGACGAGAGGCGGGTGCGCCGCACGGCGAGAACCCGCCCCCGGCGGGGACGGGCTCTCGGGGACCGGTCAGCGGTCGGTCGGCCAGTGGCGCTCGGGTGACCCCATGTAGAGCTGCTGCGGGCGGCCGATCTTGGTCTGCTTGTCGGTGTTCATCTCGCGCCAGTGGGCGATCCAGCCGGGCAGGCGGCCGATCGCGAAGAGCACGGTGAACATCCGGGTCGGGAAGCCCATCGCCTTGTAGATGACGCCCGTGTAGAAGTCGACGTTCGGGTAGAGGCGCCGCTCCTTGAAGTAGTCGTCCTCGAGAGCGAGGGCCTCGAGCTCCATCGCGATGTCGAGCAGCGGGTCCTTCACGCCGAGGGCCTGCAGGACCTCGGAGGCGCTCTCCTTGACCAGCTTCGCGCGCGGGTCGTAGTTCTTGTACACCCGGTGGCCGAAGCCCATCAGGCGCACGCCCTCCTCCTTGTTCTTCACCCGCTCGACGAACGTCGACACGCTCTCGCCCGACTCGCGGATCCGGCCGAGCATGGTGAGCACCGCCTCGTTCGCTCCGCCGTGCAGAGGGCCGAACAGGGCGTTGATGCCTGCCGAGACGGAGGCGTAGAGGTTCGCCTCGGTCGAGCCGACGAGGCGGACGGTCGACGTCGACGCGTTCTGCTCGTGGTCCTCGTGGAGGATCAGGAGGCGGTCGAGCGCCTTCGAGAGCACCGGGTCGACCTGGTACTGCTCGGCCATCGTGCCGAAGTTGAGGCGGAGGAAGTTGTCGACGAAGCTCAGCGAGTTGTCCGGGTAGAGGAACGCCTGGCCGATCGCCTTCTTGTGGGCGTACGCCGCCATCACGGGCAGCTTCGCCAGGAGGCGGATCGTGGTGAGCTCCACCGCCTCGGGATCCTTCGGGTTGGAGCTGTCCTCGTAGTACGTCGACAGGGCCGAGACCCCGGCCGAGAGCACCGACATGGGGTGCGCGCTGTGAGGGAGCGCGTCGAAGAAGCGCTTGAGGTCCTCGTGGAGGAGCGTGTGGCGGCGGATGCGCTCGTCGAAGCCCGCGAGCTCATCGGCCGTCGGCAGCTCGCCGTAGATGAGGAGCCAGGCCACCTCGAGGTAGGTCGCGTTGGTGGCCACCTCCTCGATCGGGTAGCCGCGGTAGCGGAGGATCCCCTGGTCGCCGTCGATGTAGGTGATCTGCGACTTGGTCGCCGCCGTGTTCACGAAGCCGTAGTCGAGCGACATGAAGCCGGTCTGCTTCGACAGGGTCGAGAAGTCGATGCTCGAGGAGCCGTCGACGCTGCGCAGGACCGGGAAGTCCGCGGTGCGGTCGCCGAAGGTGAGCGTGACCTTCTCGGGGAGCTCCTGCTCCGCCGGCGCGGGAGGCGGCGTCGTGGCGCTCCCGGTCGCGGGCTCCGTGGAGCCCACCGTCGCGGTTCCGTCGCTCTGCGTGCCGGATTCGGTCACAACGCCTCCCAGGTCGTCGCGGTCGCACCCCGGAAGCGCTCGCGCGGAGCGGGCGGCGCCGGGTCTGGATCGTGGTGCAGCCGGGGCCTCGCGAGGCGCCGTCGACCGAACCACATACAGCCTATGGGCAAAGCGGGGGCACTGTGACATCGCCCAGCGCTGGGGCCGGGGCCTTGTCGGAACCCGCCAGGATCGGCCGGGTCGAGCCCCTCAGAGGCCGCCGGACAGGCGCTCGACGGCCGCGTCGATCCGCTCGTCGGAGGCCGTCAGCGAGAGGCGCACGTGCTCGGGGAAGCCCTCCCCGTAGAAGACGCCGGGGCCCGCGAGGACGCCGAGGCGGGCGAGACGGTCGATGGACTCCCAGGCCGGGCGGCCCTCGGTCGCCCACAGGTAGAGGCCGGCCTCGCTGCGGTCGATCCGGAAGCCCGCGGACTCGAGGGCGGGCAAGAGGCGGTCGCGGCGGGAGCGGTAGCGCTCCTTCTGCGCGGCGACGTGCTCGTCGTCGGCGAGGGCGACGATCATCGCCTCCTGCAGCGGACCGGGCACGATCATGCCCGCGTGCTTGCGGACGGTCACCAGGCGCGCGATCAGGGCCGCGTCCCCGGCGACGAAGGCGGCGCGGTAGCCGGCGAGGTTCGACTGCTTGCTCAGCGAGTAGACGCCGAGGACCCCGGTGCGGTCCTCCCCCACCACGCGCGGGTCGAGGACGCTGGGGATCGGCTCGTCGGCCCAGCGGCCGTCCCAGCCGAGCTCGGCGTAGCACTCGTCCCCCGCGATCACGGCCCCCAGCTCACGGGCACGCGCGACGGCGCGCTGCAGGGCGGGCACGTCGAGCACGGCGCCATCGGGGTTGCCGGGAGAGTTGAGCCAGACCAGGCGGGTCGTCGCGGGCCATTCGGCCGGGTCGTCGGAGGCGAGCGCCTCGGCGCCGGCGATCGCCGCGCCCATCGCATACGTCGGGTAGGCGGCGCGCGGATGCACGACCACGTCCCCCTCCCCGAGTCCGAGGAGGAAGGGCAGCCAGGCGACGAGCTCCTTGGAGCCGATCGTCGGCAGGACCTCGTCGATCCCGAGGCCCTCGACTCCGCGCCGCCGCGCGTACCAGGCGGCGATCGCCTCGCGCAGAGCGGGGGTGCCAACGGTCGTGGGGTACGCGTGCGAGTCCGTCGCGCGGGCGAGCGCGTCGCGGATCGGGGCGGGCGTCGGGTCCACCGGCGAGCCGATCGACAGGTCGACGATCCCGCCGGGGTGCTCCGCCGCCGTGCGGGCGAAGGGCGCCATCAGGTCCCAGGGGTAGTCGGGCAGCGCGCCGAGGGCCACGGGAGCGGCCTCAGTGGCTCTGCGGAGGCAGCGCCGCGATGACCGGGTGGTCCTTCGCGATCACGCCGACCTTGGCGGCTCCGCCCGGGGAGCCGATCTCGTCGAAGAACTCGACGTTGGCCTTGTAGTAGTCGGACCACTCCTCGGGGAGGTCGTCCTCGTAGTAGATCGCCTCGACGGGGCAGACCGGCTCGCAGGCACCGCAGTCGACGCACTCGTCCGGGTGGATGTAGAGCGAGCGCTCGCCTTCGTAGATGCAGTCGACCGGGCACTCGTCGATGCAGGCGCGGTCTTTGACATCGACGCACGGAAGTGCGATCACGTAGGTCACGGTGCTCCAGGTCCCTTCGAACAGTGTCTCTATCGTACGGGGGCCGACGGGGCGTCGGCGTCCGCGGGCCGCGGGGCGGCGGCGGGAGCGGCCGCCCGCAGCCGCGGCCACGCGATCACGACGAGGGCGATGAGGGCGGGGAGGAAGGTCCAGGCCACGCCGAGGCCGTTCGCCGGGACGAGGACGGATCCGCCGGTGCTGCGCAGGGCGAGCAGCCCGATCATCCCGAGCAGGCCCATCGCGGTGCAGAACGCGACGAACCGGTCGATGAGCACGAGGCGCAGCCCGAGCAGGAGCAGCAGCACGCCGGCGAGGGAGGCGGCGAGGCCGACCGGGAGGACGGCACCGCCGACCGACACGGTGCTCTGATGGGCGACGGTCGTGATCGCCCCGACCACCGCGCCGACCACGACTCCGGCGACGCCCGACAGCACACGCGATCCGAGCGTCGGACGCTCCTCCGGCAGCGGCGCCGGACGGCCCGCCTGCGCGACCGGGCGGAAGCGCTCGATGCGGCCGATGGGGAACGGCGGACCGCTCGAGAGCCGGGCCTCGTCGCCCTCGACCACCAGCTGCGTCGCGTGCGCCTCGAGGGCCGCGCGCTTGCGGGCGTGGTCCTCGGCGGACAGCTCGATCACGACGTCCCCGGGGAGGGACGGGGCCGCGTCGGGGAGGACGGCGAGGAAGCGCAGGCCCAGGCGCTCGGCGGCGCGCTCGGCGACCCGGGCGGTACGGACGTGGTCCGGGTGGCCGTAGCCGCCGCCCGCGTCGTACGACAGCACGACGCCCGCGTCGACCTGCCGGAGGACGGCGACGAGATCCGCCACCTCCTCGTCCTCGGGCGCGGCGGTGAAGGACGCGGGATGCACCGGCTCGAGCGGCACCGGGACGCGGCCTGTGCCCCACTGCATGCCGGAGTCCCGGTAGACCCGCGGAGCGAGGCCGGGTGCGCGGGCACCCGCCTCGCCGAGGAAGCGGTGGTCGGCGACGCCGAGGGCCGTCAGGGCGACGACGAGCTCGGTCGTCCGGTGCGCGGCCAGCTCGGCCGAGCCCTCGAGCGGAGCGAGGTCCTCGGGGATGACCTCGCCGCACTCCCCCCGCGTGGCGGTGACGACGGTGACGGAGGCGCCCTGCGCCACCAGCCGCGCCAGGGTCCCGCCCATGGTGATCGTCTCGTCGTCGGGGTGGGCGTGCACCGCCACCACCCGCTCCGCTGCTGCGTCCCGGCCCGCGTCCACTCTCCGCCTCTCGTCCTGCGCGGCCTCCGCTGCGGGCGCTTCTGGACAGCGACCGGGCAGCGGACTACAGTCGAGCCGGGTTAGGCAAGGCTTACCGAACAACGGAGCCCCGCCGACCGGATCGACTCGGGGCGGGAGTCGCCCCCTCCTCGTCCACCATCGACCAAGAGAACACGCGTGCTCGCAAACTACCTCATCGGCCTCCGCGAAGGCCTCGAAGCCGGCCTCGTCGTCGGCATCCTCGTGGCCTACCTGACCAAGCTCGGCCGGCGCGACGTGCTGCCGCGGCTCTGGACCGGTATCGCCGCCGCGATCGCGATCTCGCTCGTCACCGGTGCGATCCTCACCTGGGGCCCCTCGACCCTGTCGTTCCAGGCCCAGGAGCTCATCGGCGGCGGCCTCTCGATCCTCGCGGTCGGGCTGGTCACCTGGATGATCTTCTGGATGGGCGCGAACGCCCGCAGCCTCAAGGGCGACCTCGAGTCCCGGCTCGACGGCGCCGTCGCGGGGTCGGCCCTCGGCATCGTGGTCCTCGGCTTCATCAGCGTCGGCCGCGAGGGCATCGAGACGGCGCTCTTCGTCTGGGCGAGCGTGTCCTCGAGCACTGCGGGGTCGGGATCCAGCGCGTGGGTCGGCACGGTCGGCGCGATGCTGGGCATCCTCAGCTCGGTCGTCATCGCGTACCTGATCTTCCGGGGCTTCGTCCGGATCGACCTCGGGCGCTTCTTCACCTGGACGGGCGGCTTCCTCATCCTCGTCGCGGCCGGCGTCCTCTCCTACGGCGTCGGCGACCTGCAGGAGGCGTCGCTCCTGCCCGGCTGGGGCACCCCGCTGTTCTCGCTCGGCCCGATCCTCCCGCCGCCCGTGACCGCCGTGGTCGGCGGCCTCTTCAACTACACGCCCGAGCCGACCGCTCTGCAGTTCGCCGCCTGGCTGCTCTACCTCGTCGTCGTCGGCGCCCTGTTCGTCCGCCAGGTCCGCCTGCGCGGCCCGCGACGGGGCAGCGCGGCCCCGGTCGCCGCTCCCGCTCCCACCTCCGTCTGACCCGCTCCGGCACCGCCGGCGCACTCGCCCCGATCCAGGAGAAGCATGTCCTCGCGCGCTCGTCCCACCCTCCCCCGCGTCACCCTCGGCCTCGCCGGCGCCGGCGCCCTGGCGCTGATCCTCACGGGCTGCGTGCCGAACACCCCCGCGTCCTCCTCCTCCGCCGCGCTCGACGTCGCGATCAGGGACGACGCCTGCGAGGTGTCGACGGCGACCGCCGAGGCGGGAGCGGTGACGTTCTCACTGACCAACGGCGGCTCGGACGTCAACGAGTTCGAGATCCTGGCCGAGGACAAGCTGCGGATCGTGGGCGAGAAGGAGAACGTGACCCCGGGCCAGAGCGTCTCCTACGTCGCTCAGCTCGAGCCGGGCACCTACTACACCGCCTGCAAGTTCCAGCAGGTCGGCGCCCCGGTCGGGCTGAGCGAGTTCACCGTGACCGGTGAGGCCACCGCGCAGTCGGCGGACGAGAAGGCGGCGACGGAGGCGGCGGTCACCAACTACGTGGCGTACGTGAAGTCGCAGGTGGGCGAGCTGCTCCCCGCGGTGGCCGAGTTCGCCCAGGCCTACGAGGCCGGCGACGACGAGAAGGCGCGCGGCCTCTTCGCGTCGACCCGCGTCTTCTACGAGCGGATCGAGCCGACCGCGGAGGCGTTCGGCGACCTCGACCCGCGCATCGACTACCGCGAGGTCGACGCCGTCGCCGAGGGCCTGGACTGGACCGGCTTCCACCGCATCGAGAAGGACCTGTGGGCCCCCGCGGAGGGTGCGCTCAACTCCGACGGCACGAGCGCGCTCCTCGACTGGGCGCCCTCCACCCCCGAGCAGCGCGCGCAGTTCGGCCAGGGCCTCGTCGACGACGTGCAGAGCCTGGCCGACCTCGTGAACGCGCCCGGCTTCACCGTCTCGGTGGGCGACATCTCCAACGGCGCCATCGGCCTGCTCGACGAGGTCGCGGCCGGCAAGATCACGGGCGAGGAGGACTGGTGGTCGAGCACCGACCTCACCGACTTCGCCGCGAACGTCCAGGGCGCGGAGGTGGCGTTCGGCAACGTCGAGCCGATCGCGACCGCCAGCGGCGACGAGGGCGCCGACCTCACCGGACGGATCACGCAGCGGTTCTCCGAGCTCGACGCCCTGCTCGCGCAGTACGGCTCGATCGACTCCGGCTTCGCCGCGTACTCCACCGTCACCGCGGAGCAGAAGAAGGAGCTCTCGGACGCGGTCAACGCTCTCTCCGAGCCGCTCTCGCAGCTGACCCACACGGTGCTGGGCGTCGAGGAGCCGGCCGCGTAGTGGGCGCCGAGCAGCACGAGGGAGCCCGGCCGACGGAGTCCGAGCAGCCCGCCGACGAGCCCCGCCGCCTCTCGCGGCGCGGGCTTCTCGGCCTCGTCTCGGCGGGGACGGCCGGGCTGGCCGCCGGAGTGGGCGGCACGGTGGCCGTCACGTCGTCCGCCAGCGCGACGGCCTCCTCCGCCACGCGCACCGTGCCGTTCTTCGGCGCGAACCAGGCGGGCATCACCACCGCCGCGCAGGACCGTCTGCACTTCGCCGCGTTCGACCTCGCCGCGGGCACCACGCGCGAGGACCTCGTCGAGCTCCTGAAGGACTGGACGCTCGCCGCCTCGAGGATGACCCAGGGCCTCGAGGTCGGCGAGACCGGCGCGGTGGACGGGCCGGACACGGCTCCCCCGGAGGACACCGGGGAGGCGCTCGGGCTCGACGCCGCGTCCCTCACCGTCACGGTCGGCTTCGGACCCACCCTCTTCACGGACGAGTCCGGCGCCGACCGCTTCGGCCTCGCCGACCGCCGGCCTCCGCAGCTGCAGGCCCTGCCCCGCTTCCGCGGCGACGCGCTCGTCCCGTCGGCCGGCGGCGGCGACCTCTGCATCCAGGCCTGCGCCGACGATCCGCAGGTCGCCGTGCACGCCATCCGCAACCTGAGCCGGATCGCGTTCGGCCGGGCCTCGCTCCGCTGGTCGCAGCTCGGCTTCGGCCGCACCTCCTCGACGTCCACCGCCCAGGCGACTCCGCGCAACCTGTTCGGCTTCAAGGACGGCACGGCGAACGTGAAGTCCGAGGAGGCCGACGCCGTAGAAGAGCACGTCTGGGTCCCGTCCTCCGACGGTCCCGCGTGGATGGTCGGCGGCAGCTACCTGGTCGCGCGGAAGATCCGGATGATCATCGAGACGTGGGACCGCAGCCAGCTGGGCGAGCAGGAGCGGGTCATCGGCCGCAGCAAGGGGTCCGGCGCGCCGCTCTCGGGCGGCACGGAGTCCACCGAGCCCGACTTCGCAGCGGCCGGCGCCACGGGTGCCCCGCTGATCGATCAGGAGTCGCACGTGCGCCTCGCGCACCCGAGCGTGAACAACGGAGTGCGGCTCCTGCGCCGCGGCTACAACTTCGTCGACGGCAACGACGAGCTCGGACGCCTGAACGCGGGGCTGTTCTTCCTCTCGTTCCAGCGCTCCCCGGAGCAGTTCGTCACCGTGCAGCGGAACCTCGCGACGGACGCACTGAACGAGTACGTGAAGCACGTCGGCTCGGCCGTGTTCGCGGTGCCGCCCGGTGCCCGCGACGAGACCGACTTCCTCGGCTCCGGCCTCTTCGCCTGATCCCTGAGAGGACCCGCACTCCGTCCCAGGATCCGGCGGGCTCACTCCACGGCGCGCCGAAGCGTGCGCCCGTAGCGTCGTCGGCGATGTCCGGGAACAGTGCGAGAAGCGGCCTGACCAAGCGCGAGCGCCAGGAGCTCGCCCGAGCGCAGGCGCGGGAGCGCCGCGAAGCCGAGAGGCGCCGGCGGCGCCGGAACCGGCTGCTCGGGCAGGGCGGAGCGGTCGTCGGGCTCCTCGCGGTCGTGGCCCTGGTCTGCTGGAACGTCTGGTCGCAGCAGCAGGTCGCGAGCGCCGGCCCGGCGAACATGCTCAGCGACGGCATCGTCCTCGCGGGCGACGGCTCGGCCGTGACGGCGACGACGAGCGCGGCGATCGCTCCGGGAGCATCCCCCGTCCCGACCGATGAGAGCGCCACGCGGGCGGGCGGAGTCGTCGCCGTCGACCTCTACGTCGACTACCTCTGCCCGTACTGCGGGCAGTTCGAGAAGGCGAACGCCGAGCAGCTGCAGTCGTGGCTGACGAAGGGGGCGATCACGCTCGAGATCCACCCGGTGGCGATCCTCGACTCCTCCTCGGCCGGCTCCGAGTACTCCAGCCGGGCCGCGAACGCCGCCGCGTGCGTCGCCGACGAGGATCCGGACCGCTTCCTCGCCGTGAACGCGGCGCTCTTCGCGCAGCAGCCGGCGGAGGGGACGACGGGCCTCGACGACGACGCTCTTCGGACGCTGGTGACCGGAGCGGGCGTCACCGACGACGACGTCCTCGCCTGCATGACCGCGGGCGAGTTCCGGCCCTGGGTGAAGGCCGCGACCGAGCGGGCCACCTCGCTCCCCCTCGCGAACTCCTCGCTGCCGAAGCTCGAGTCGACGCCCACCGTGCTGGTGAACGGCGAGCAGTACACGGGGAAGCCGGACGACGCGGCGGCGTTCGTCTCCTTCGTCACCTCGACGCTCGAGGCGGAGTCCGCGACCCCCTCTCCCTCTCCGAGTCCGGCGGGCTGATCCGGACCGCGAGGGACGGGATCGGCGCTGCACGCTGCAGCACCGGGCGGAGACGACGAGACCGGCCGGAGCATCGCTCCGGCCGGTCTCGTCGTGGGCGGGCGCCGAGGCGCCCGGGGCTCAGCCCTGCTTCTTGAGGCGGCTCGTCATGCGCGCGCGGGCGTTCGCATCGAGCTCCACCTTGCGGATGCGGACGACCTCGGGGGTGACCTCGACGCACTCGTCCTCGCGGGCGAACTCGAGGCACTCCTCGAGCGTCAGCTGACGCGACGGCGTCATCGACTCGAAGGTGTCGGAGGTGGACTGACGCATGTTGGTCAGCTTCTTCTCCTTGGTGATGTTGACGTCCATGTCGTCGTTGCGCGAGTTCTCGCCGATCACCATGCCCTCGTAGACCTCCTCGGTGGGGTTCACGAAGAAGGTCATCCGCTCCTGGAGCGCGATGATGGCGAACGGGGTGACGACGCCGTTGCGGTCCGCGACGATCGACCCGTTGTTGCGGGTGACGATCGCGCCGGCCCACGGCTCGTAGCCGTGCAGGATCGCGTTCGCGATGCCGGTGCCGCGCGTGGTGGTGAGGAACTCGGTGCGGAAGCCGATCAGGCCGCGCGACGGGACGATGAACTCCATGCGGACCCAGCCGGTGCCGTGGTTCGACATGCCGTCCATGCGGCCCTTGCGGGCGGCGAGGAGCTGCGTGATCGCGCCGAGGTACTCCTCAGGAGCGTCGATCGTGAGGTGCTCGAAGGGCTCGTGCGTCTTGCCGTCGACCTGGCGGGTGACCACCTGGGGCTTGCCGACGGTCAGCTCGTAGCCCTCGCGGCGCATCTGCTCGACGAGGATGGCCAGCGCGAGCTCGCCGCGGCCCTGGACCTCCCAGGAGTCGGGGCGTCCGATGTCGACGATCTTGAGCGACACGTTTCCGATGAGCTCGCGGTCGAGGCGGTCCTTGACCATCCGCGCCGTGAGCTTGTGGCCCTTCACCTTGCCGACGAGCGGCGAGGTGTTGGTGCCGATCGTCATCGAGATCGCCGGGTCGTCGACCGTGATGGCCGGCAGCGGGCGGATGTCCTCGGGGTCGGCGATGGTCTCGCCGATGGTGATCTCGGGGAAGCCCGCGATCGCGACGATGTCGCCGGGGCCCGCGGACTCGGCCGGGTAGCGGTCGAGCGCCCTGGTGATCAGCAGCTCGGTGATGCGCGCGTTGGTGTGGGTGCCGTCGTGGTGGACCCAGGCGACCGTCTGCCCCTTCTTGATCGTGCCGTTGAAGACGCGGAGGAGGGCGAGGCGGCCGAGGAACGGCGACGCGTCGAGGTTGGTGACGTGGGCCTGGAGGGGCGCGTCGTCGTCGTAGGTCGGCGCGGGGATGTGCTTGAGGATCGCCTCGAACAGCGGCTCCAGGTCCTCGGCGTCCGGCAGCGTGCCGTCCTCGGGCTTGTTCGCCGAGGCGCGGCCGGCCTTGCCGGAGGCGTAGACCACGGGGACGTCGAGGATCGCGTCGAGGTCGAGGTCCGGCACGTCGTCGGCCATGTCGGAGGCGAGGCCGAGGAGCAGGTCCTGGCTCTCGGCGACGACCTCGTCGATGCGCGCGTCGGGGCGGTCGGTCTTGTTGACCAGGAGGATGACGGGGAGCTTCGCCTCGAGCGCCTTGCGCAGCACGAAGCGGGTCTGGGGCAGCGGGCCCTCGGACGCGTCGACGAGGAGGCAGACGCCGTCGACCATCGACAGGCCGCGCTCGACCTCGCCGCCGAAGTCGGCGTGGCCCGGGGTGTCGATGACGTTGATGGTGATGGGACCGTCGCTCGCGTGCTTGCCGCTGTACGAGACAGCGGTGTTCTTCGCGAGGATCGTGATGCCCTTCTCGCGCTCGAGCTCGTTGGAGTCCATCGCGCGCTCGTCCACGTGGGCGTGCGCGTCGAAGGAGTTCGTCTGCTTGAGCATGGCGTCGACCAGCGTGGTCTTGCCATGGTCGACGTGGGCGACGATCGCGACGTTGCGCAGGTCGGAGCGGGTGGCACTTGCCATGGATACGGACTCGTCTCGTGTTCTCGTGCAAAAGGGGGACCATCCATCGTACCGCAGCGAGGCGTCCGCACGGCGAAGGGCCCCGGATCCCCGCTCCGGAGGGCTCCGAGGAGCGCTCCAGGCGGGGCCGGGGCCCAGGTGACGGTCGGTCAGACCGCGAACTCGATGCCGGCGCCGGGGATGGCGTCGAGCAGCTCGCGGGTGTACTCCTGCTGCGGCGAGTCGAACACGGTGTCCGTCGGGGCGTGCTCGACGATCCTGCCCTTCTGCATCACGCAGACGTCGTCGGCGATCACGCGGACCACCGCCAGGTCGTGCGTGATGAACAGGTAGGTCAGCCCGAGCTCGGCCTGCAGGTCGGCGAGGAGGCGGAGGATCTGCGCCTGGACGAGGACGTCCAGAGCCGACACGGCCTCGTCGAGCACCACGATCTCCGGCTTCAGCGCGAGCGCGCGGGCGATCGCCACGCGCTGGCGCTGGCCGCCGGAGAGCTCGTTCGGGTACCGGCTCGCGATCACGCGCGGGAGGGACACCTGGTCGAGCAGCTCGAGCACGCGCTCGCGCTGCGACGTCCGGTCGCCGACCTTGTGCACCCGCAGCGGCTCCGAGATGGTGTTGCCGATGTTGTGCAGCGGGTCGAGCGAGCCGTACGGGTCCTGGAACACCGGCTGCATGGAGCGCCGGAGCGCCAGCATGTCGCGGCCCTTGAGCTTCTCTGTCCGGCGACCGGCGATCGAGATCGCTCCGGACGTCGCCGTCTCGAGGCCCAGCACCAGGCGGGCGATCGTCGACTTGCCCGATCCGGACTCGCCCACGAGCGCCGTGGTGGTGCCCTTCGGGATCGAGAACGACACGTTGTCGACGGCGGTGAAGTCCTCGGCCTTCAGGCCGCCGCGGCGGATCTTGAAGACCTTCGTGAGGCCGTCGACCTCGATCATCGGGGCGCCCGAGGCGACCGCGCCGGCGTGGTGCGCGGCGCCCGCGCCGACCAGGTCGACCTCGCGCACGGCCTCCGACTCGCCGGAGACCGACTCCACGGCCCGGCCGGCCGTCGACTGGATGCGGCGCGACGCGAGGCTGGGCGCCGCCGCGATCAGGCGCTGCGTGTAGGGGTGCTGCGGGTTCTGCAGCACCTCCACCGAGGCGCCGGACTCGACGATGCGGCCCTTGTACATGACGATGAGCTTCTCGGCGCGCTCGGCGGCGAGGCCCAGGTCGTGCGTGATGAAGAGCAGCGCGGTGCCGTCGGTCTTCGTCAGAGTCTCGAGGTGGTCGAGGATCCGGCGCTGGACCGTGACGTCGAGCGCCGAGGTGGGCTCGTCGGCGATCAGCAGCTGGGGAGCCGCGGCCAGGCCGATGCCGATCAGCACGCGCTGGCGCATGCCGCCCGAGAACTGGTGCGGGAACTGCTTGAGGCGCTTCTCCGCGTCGGCGAGGCCCGCGTTCTGCAGGACCTCGATCGCCTTGGCGCGCACCTCCTTGCGACCGGTCGCGAGGCCGTTGGCCTTGATGGTCTCCTCGACCTGGAAGCCGACCGACCACACGGGGTTCAGGTTCGACATCGGGTCCTGCGGGACGTAGCCGATCCGGCGGCCGCGGATGTCCTCGAGCTCGGTCCTCGACGCCTTCGCGAGGTCCTTGCCGTCGAACAGCACGGAGCCGGCGGTGACCTGGCCGGTGCCGGGGAGCAGGCCGATGATCGCGGCGGCGGTCGTCGACTTGCCGGAGCCCGACTCCCCCACGATCGCGACGGTCTGGCCGTGCTCGATCGTGAGGCTCACGCCGCGGAGGGCGGGGACCAGTCCGCTGCCGGTCTGGAAGCCGACCTCGAGGTCGGTGACCTCGAGCAGCGGCCCGTGCGGTGCGTTCGGTGTCGTGGCGGTCATCGGAGGGCCCTCGCCTTCGGGTCGAGCGCGTCGCGGAGCGATTCGCCGAGGAGGATGAAGCTCAGCACCGTGACCGTCAGGGCGATCGACGGGTAGATCAGCGTCTGCGGGTTGGTGCGCAGATCGCGCTGGGCCTGGCTGATGTCGTTGCCCCACGACATGACCGAGCCGGGCAGGCCGACGCCGAGGAACGACAGCGTCGCCTCCGCGGTGATGGCCGCGCCGAGCGAGATCGTCGTGACGACGATGACGGGGGCGATCGAGTTCGGCAGCACGTGCCGGAACAGGATCGCCATGCGCGAGAGGCCGGTCGCGGTGGCGGCGCCGACGAAGTCGGCCTGCTTCACGCGGAGGACCTCGGAGCGCAGGACGCGCGCCGTCGTCGGCCAGGCGAACGCGCCGATCGCCAGGGCGATGACGAACACGTTCCGGTAGGCCGAGAAGACGGACATGATGACGACCGCGGCGAGGATGTAGGGGATCGAGAAGAAGATGTCGCCGAGGCGCATGATCACGGTGTCGACCCAGCCGCCGAAGAAGCCTGCCAGCGCGCCGCCGATGACGCCGGAGACCGTCGTGATCACGATCACGATGAGGCCGACGGTCAGCGACGTGGACGTGCCGTGGATGATCCGCGAGAAGACGTCGCAGCCCTGCTTGGTGTAGCCGAGCAGGCTGCCGTCGCCGGGGCCCTGATTGCTGAACGAGAGCGCGCACTGGCGGGGGTCCACCGAGGTGAACAGGCCCGGGAACAGCGCGACGGCGATGATGACGAGGATCAGGACGCCCGAGATCCAGAACATGGGCCGCTTGCGCAGGTCGCGCCACGCGTCGGTCCAGAGGTTGCTGGGCTTCTCGTCGAGGCTGACGGCGTCGACCGACGCGATCGGCGTCTCCTCGAGCGGGGCCACGAAGTGGTCGATGCGGCGGGCCTTCTGCGCGCCGCCGGTGGACTCATTTGGCATAGCGGATCCTCGGGTCGAGTACGGCGTAGAGCAGGTCGACGAGGATGTTCACCACGAGGTAGAACAGCACCATGACCGTGACGAAGGAGACGACGGTCGGCCGCTCACCTCGGATGATCGCCTGATAGAGCGTGTTCCCGACTCCGGGAACGTTGAAGATGCCCTCGGTCACGGTCGCGCCGACGATCAGGAGGCCGAAGTCGGCTCCGAACTGCGTCGTGACCGGGATGAGCGAGTTGCGCAGGACGTGCACGGGGATGACGCGGCGTCGCGAGAGCCCCTTGCTGTACGCGGTGCGGACGAAGTCCGAGCCGGCCGTCTCGATGACCGAGCCGCGCGTGAGGCGGATGGCCGAGGCGACCACGAAGAGGGCGAGCACGATGGCGGGCAGCAGCAGCCTCTGGAACGACGCGTCGGCTCCGACGGTCGGAGGGAACCATCCCAGCTGGATCGCGAAGAAGGACTGCGCGATGAAGCAGAGCACGAAGATCGGCACCGACACGAGCAGGAGGCTGACGACCAGCGCGCTCGCGTCGAAGAAGCTGCCCTTGCGCAGACCGCTGATGAGACCGATGGTCAGCGCGACGACGATCTCGATGACGATCGCCATCATGGCGAGCGTCAGGGTGACCGGGAAGGTGCGGGCGAGGATCTCGTTGACGGACTGGCCGGAGAACGAGATGCCGAAGTCGCCGCGGACGACGCCTCCCAGGTAGTACAGGTACTGGACGAAGAAGGGCTCGTTCAGGTGGTACTGCTCCTCGAGGCGGGCGAGGAGTGCGGGGCTCGGCGTCTTGTCGCCGAAGAGCGACAGGAGCGGGTTCCCCGGCATGGAGAAGACCATGAAGTAGATGAGGAACGTGGTGCCGATGAGCACGGGGACGGCTTGCAGGATGCGTCGGACGATGTAGGCGAGCATGTCAGCCCAGCCGGTTCCGGAGTCGCATGGATGGGGACCTCATTCGATTGTGACCGAAACAGGGCGCTCCGCCCGTGCCGTGACCTGGTGGCCGACGGCACGGGCGAAGCGCCCCAGTGGTTCGAGCTTAGTTCTTGGTGATCTCGTAGTAGAGCGGCACCGAGTTCCAGCCGAACTCGACGTTCGACACGCCCTCGCCGTAGCCGCCGGTCACGTTCGCGTACCACAGGGGCAGCGACGGGAGGTCCTTCAGGAGGATCTCCTGGGCCTGCTGGAACGTCTTGTTCGCAGCGTCGGCGTCGGCGTCCGACAGGCCCTGCTGGAGCAGGGTGTCGAACTCGGGGTTCGAGTAGTCGCCGTCGTTGGACGAGGCGCCGGTCACGTAGAGCGGTCCGAGGAAGTTGTAGAGGCTCGGGTAGTCGGCCTGCCATCCGGTCCGGAACGCGGTCTCGATCGAGCGGTCGACGATCTTGGTGCGCGCCTCGGCGAAGGTCGGGTACGCGTCGCCCTCGGCGTCGATGCCCAGCGTGTTCTTGATCGAGTTGGTCACCGCGTCGACCCAGCCCTGGTGGCCGCCGTCGGCGTTGTAGGCGATCTTGAAGGTGCCGTCCCAGGGGCTGATCGCGTCGGCCTGAGCCCACAGCGCCTTGGCCTCGTCGGGGTTGTACTCGAGCACGTCGGCGCCGGAGAGGGCGTCGCTGTAGCCGTCGATCACCGGGGAGGTGAAGTCGGAGGCCGGGGTGCGGGTGCCCTCGAAGATCACGTCGGTGATCTCCTTGCGGTCGAAGGACATCGAGATCGCCTGGCGGCGGAGCTGGCCCTCCTCGCCGTCGAAGTGCGGGAGACGGCCCGGGATGGTGAAGGACTGGAACACGGCCGAGGGCTGGTTCACGGCGCGGTCGCCGAGGTCGCTCTCGAAGGTGCCGAAGGCGGAGTCCGGGATCTGGTCGATCACGTCGACGTTGCCGCCGAGGAGGTCGGCGTAGGAGGCGTCCTGGGTGGCGTAGAAGACGATCTTCAGGCCGCCGTTCTGGGCCTCGCGGGGGCCGGTGTACTCGTCGTTCTTGACGAGCTCGATCTGGACGTCGTGCTGCCACGCGTCGTCGCCGTCGAGCTTGTACGGGCCGTTGCCGATCGGGTTCTCACCGAAGGCGGCCATGTCGTCGAACGCGGCGGCGGGCAGCGGGTAGTACGCCGAGTAGCCGAGGCTGATCGGGAAGTCCGACTGCGGGGACTTGAGCGCGACGGTGAAGGTGGTGTCGTCCACGGCCTTGAGGCCGGTGAGCTCGCTGTCCTCGGTGTCGCTGAAGCCCTCGAAGTTCGAGAAGAACGACGCGCTGAGCTGGTTGTTCGACAGCTTGGCGCCGTAGTTCCAGGCGTCGATGAACGAGCTGGAGGTGACCGGGTCGCCGTTCGTGAAGGTCAGGCCCGACTTGATTGTGATCGTGTAGTTCTGCGCGTCGTCCGACTCGATGGACTCGGCGACGTCGTTCTCGGGGGCGCCCTTGGCGTCGTAGTAGACCAGGCCCGCGAAGATCTCGTCGAGGATCTTGCCGCCGCCCACCTCGTTGGTGTTCGTCGGGATCAGCGGGTTCTGCGGCTCGGACCCGTTCGTGGAGATGATCGCGGCGGCGTCGCCTCCCGATGCACCTCCGCCCGAGTCGTTCGAGCTGCTGCAGCCGGCCAGGACCAGCGTGCTCGCGGCGACGAGCGCCAGAGCCCCGAATCCGTAACGTCTGATGTTCACTATTCCTCCAGTGATGTGGGGGCGCGCGAGAAGTGGTTTCCCTGACGCGTGGAGTGCCGTGCGCGTGGCGACGGCGGCGGCGCACGAGACTGGTGGCCGTCGCGCGGATGCCTTCAACGAGACTATGTATTCGCCCGCTATCTGCACAAAAGCATGTGGCAACCGTTACACAGCGGTAACCGGGAGGTGGAATCCTTGCGCTGTTCTGCACGAAACGTGCGTACCGGGCGGCCGTCGCGCAACACATCGACTTCAGAGGAGACGCACGGAGTGTCCACCGACCTGTCAGGATCCGCGCCCGGACGGCGCCGGATCCGCGTCGAGATCCTGCTGGTCCTCGGGCTCTCGCTGGGTGCCTCCGCGGTCTACTCGGTGGTCTCCATCGCCAATCGGCTCACCCGCTCGACCGCGCTGGCCGACCAGACCGCGACGATCAACGGCGCCCTCAGCGACCGCCCGGGCTTCGACCTCGTCTACCAGCTGCTCGCGCTCTTCTTCGATCTGGTGCCGGTGGCCCTCTGCGCGTTCCTGCTCTGGCAGAGCTCGGGCCGTCCGCTCGGGCGCCTGGGGCTCGACCTGCGCCGGCCGTTCGCGGACCTGGGGACCGGGACGGTCCTCGCGGTGGCGATCGGCGCGCCGGGCATCGCGCTGTACGCCGTCGGACGCGCGCTGGGCATCACCGTGGCGGTGGTGGCCTCGCCGCTGGACGCGTACTGGTGGACGGTGCCGGTGCTCGTGCTCTCCGCGATCCGGGCGGGAGTGCAGGAGGAGGTCGTCGTGATCGGGTACCTCTTCGCCCGCCTGGGCGATCTGGGCTGGGGGCGGTGGCGGATCCTGGTGACCAGTGCGCTGCTCCGGGGCAGCTACCACCTGTACCAGGGCATCGGGCCCTTCATCGGGAACGTGGTCATGGGCCTGGTGTTCGGACTGTTCTACCAGCGCTTCGGCCGCACCCTGCCCCTGGTGATCGCCCACTCGATCATCGACATCGTCTCGTTCGTCGGGTACCCGCTGGCCGTCGCCCTCTGGCCCGAGCTGTTCGCGCCGCCGGCTCCGCGGACGTGACGTCGGACCGATCGCATCCGAGGAGCCGCAGGACCGCGCCGCGGCTCTCCACTGCCGCGGCGTGACGCCCGCACGGTGGAGCTGCTCGCTCGTCGCTACTCCGTCGAGCCCTGCCGGCACCTCCACCACGCGTTCCACACGGTCGGGCTCCCTCGTGCGTCGGGGTCGCCGTGCGCCGTTCCCCACGGATCGGGAGGACTGCGCCCCACTCCGTGCCTGTGAGGGACCGACCGTGTCCACAACCGAGGGTGGGAGAGCCGAGGACGGGCTCGAGGCTCCGTTCCTGCTCTCTCACCCTCGGTCGCGGACGAGTTTGTGCGGGCGGATCAGGCGAAGGCCTCGATGGGCGGGCAGGCGCAGACGAGGTTGCGGTCGCCGTAGGCCTGGTCGATCCGGCGGACCGGCGGCCAGTACTTGCCGCGCACCAGCGAGCGGACCGGGTAGACGGCCTGCTCGCGGCTGTAGGGGTGCGTCCACTCCTCGGCCGTCAAGCACTCCGCGGTGTGCGGGGCGCCGCGCAGCGGGTTGTCATCCACCGGCCACTCCCCCGCGCCGACGCGGTCGGCCTCGGCCCGGATCCCGATCATCGCGTCGATGAAGCGGTCGATCTCGGCGAGGTCCTCGCTCTCCGTCGGCTCGACCATCAGGGTCCCGGCGACGGGGAAGCTCATGGTCGGGGCGTGGAAGCCGTAGTCGACGAGGCGCTTGGCGACGTCGTCCACGGTCACTCCTGTCGCCGCCGTCAGCGGGCGGATGTCGAGGATGCACTCGTGGGCGACGAGCCCGTTGTCCCCCGTGTAGAGCACCGGGTAGTGCTCGCGGAGGCGCGCGGCGACGTAGTTGGCCGAGAGGACGGCCGCCCCGGTCGCGGCCCGCAGGCCCTCCTCGCCCATCATCCGGGCGTACGCCCACGAGATCGGCAGGATGCCGGGGCTGCCGTAGGGAGCTGCCGACACCGGTGCGCCGCCGTGGACGATCCGCTCGCCCTGCGTGCCCACGCCGTGCTCGAGCCGCTGCGCGAGCGGGTGGCCGGGCAGGAACGGCGCGAGGTGCGCCTTCGCGGCGACGGGACCGACGCCGGGACCGCCTCCGCCGTGCGGGATGCAGAACGTCTTGTGCAGGTTGAGGTGCGAGACGTCGCCGCCGAAGTCTCCGAAGCGGGCGAAGCCGAGGAGCGCGTTGAGGTTCGCGCCGTCCACGTACACCTGTCCGCCGGCCTCGTGGACGAGGCGGCAGATCTCGGCGACCTCGTGCTCGTAGACGCCGTGGGTCGACGGGTAGGTGATCATCAGCGCGGCGAGGGAGCCCGCGTGCTCGGCGATCTTCGCCCGGAGGTCGTCCAGGTCGACGTTGCCGAGCTCGTCGCAGGCCACGACGACGACGCGCATGCCGGCGAGGACCGCGCTCGCGGCGTTGGTGCCGTGGGCGCTCGAGGGGATCAGGCAGACCGTGCGGTCCTCGTCGCCGTTCGACCGGTGCCAGCCGCGGATCGCCAGCAGGCCCGCGAGCTCGCCCTGCGAGCCGGCGTTGGGCTGGAGCGACACGGAGTCGTAGCCGGTGAGGTGGGCGAGCCACCCCTCCAGCTGGTCGATCAGCGCCAGCGAGCCCTGCACGTCCGCCTCGGGGGCGAACGGGTGCAGGTCCGCGAACTCGGGCCAGCTGACCGCCTCCATCTCGGTGGCGGCGTTGAGCTTCATGGTGCAGGAGCCGAGCGGGATCATGCCGCGGTCCAGCGCGTAGTCCGAGTCGGCGAGGCGCTTGAGGTAGCGCATCATCGAGGTCTCGCTGTGGTGGCTGCTGAAGACCGGGTGCACGAGGAACGGCGTGCGGCGGTCGAGCTCGGCGGGGATGCTCCGCGCGGAGCCGCTGAGGAAGCCGAACGACGAGTCCAGCTGCCCGACGGCGGTCGCGACCGCGATCACCTCGAGGTCGGTGACCGTCTCGTCGATCGACACCGAGACCGTGTCGGCGTCGACCAGGCGCACGTCGAAGCCGGCCTGGCGGGCGCGGGCGACCGCCGCCTCCGCGCCGCCGGGCACGACGACCGAGACGGTGTCGAAGAAGTCGGCGTGCCGGAGGGAGTGGCCCCGGTCGAGGAGGAGGCGCGCGAGGAGCGCGGCCCGGCCGTGCACGCGCTCGGCGATCGCGGCGAGCCCGTCCGGCCCGTGGTAGACCGCGTACATCGCCGCCATGACCGCCAGGAGGACCTGCGCGGTGCAGATGTTCGAGGTCGCCTTCTCACGGCGGATGTGCTGCTCGCGGGCCTGGAGGGACAGGCGGTAGGCGGGGTGGCCGTCCGCGTCCTGGCTGACGCCGACGAGGCGGCCGGGCAGCTGGCGCTCGAGTCCCTTGCGGACGGCGAGGTAGCCGGCGTGCGGTCCTCCGAAGCCCAGCGGGACGCCGAAGCGCTGCGTGGTGCCGACGGCGACGTCCGCGCCGAGCTCGCCCGGCGAGCGCACGAGGGTCAGCGCGAGCAGGTCGGCGGCGACGACGGCCAGGCCGCCGTGGGCCTTCACCGCGGCGAGCACCGCCGACGGGTCCCAGAGGTGCCCGGACGCGCCGGGGTACTGCACGAGGGCGCCGAAGCACTCCGGCACCTCCTCCGCGGCGGTGCGCGAGAGCGGGAGCTCGACGATGCGGATGCCGACGGCCTCCGCCCGGCCGCGCAGCAGCGCGAGGGTCTGCGGGAGAGCGTCGGAGTCGACGACGAAGACGTCGGTGCGCGCCTTCGAGGCGCGGCGCGCGAGCAGCATGGCCTCGACGACGGCCGTGCCCTCGTCGAGCATCGACGCGCCGGCCGTGTCGAGGCCGGTGAGGTCGGAGACCATCGTCTGGAAGTTGATCAGCGCCTCCAGGCGCCCCTGCGAGATCTCGGGCTGGTACGGCGTGTAGGCCGTGTACCAGCTGGGGTTCTCGAGCACGTTGCGCTTGATCACCGCGGGGGTGTGCGTGCCGTAGTAGCCGAGGCCGATCATCGGCCGACGCACCGTGTTCCTCGCGGCGAGGGCGCGCAGCTCGGCGAGCGCCTCCGTCTCGGTGGCCGGAGCGGGCAGCACCTGCGGGAGGTCGCGGACGTGGATCGACTCGGGGACGGCGGCGGTGACGAGCTCCTCCACGGAGTCGTAGCCGAGAGCCGCGAGCATGGTGCGCTGCGCGTCGGCGTCGGTCCCGATGTGGCGGGACTCGAAGGCGCCGGGAGTCCTGGTGGCCGCCATCTACTCGCCGACCAGCTCGGTGTAGGCGGCCGAGTCGAGGAGGCCGTCGGGCAGGGCGTCGAAGCGGACCCGGATCAGCCACCCCTCGCCGAACGGGTCGGAGTTGACGAGCTCGGGGCTGTCGACGACGGCCGTGTTGGCCTCGAGGACCTCGCCGTCGACGGGGGCGAACAGCTCGCCCACCGACTTGGTCGACTCGATCTCGCCGACGACGCTGCCGCCCTCGACGCGGGCTCCCGCCTCGGGGAGCTCGACGAAGACGACGTCGCCCAGCTTGTCCGCGGCGTAGGCGGTGATGCCGACGGTCGCGACCTCTCCGTCGACCCGGATCCACTCGTGGTCGGAGGTGTACTGCAGCTCGGTGGGCACGGCCATGTCAGTTCTTCTTTCTCGAGTAGAAGGGGAGCTCGGTGACGGTCATCGGGAGGCGCGTGCCGCGGATGTCGACGGCGAGCGCCGTCCCGGGCTGCGCGGAGGCGGGGGCGACGTAGGCCATCGCGATCGGGACGCCCAGGGTCGGCGAGAGGACGCCGCTGGTGACCACTCCGACCTCGTCGTCGCCGGAGAGGACGGTGTAGTCGGCGCGGGCGGCGCGGCGGCCCTCGCCGACGAGCCCGACGAGCACAGGAGCTTCTCCGGAGGGACCCTCCTCGCTGGCCGCGCGGCCGACGAAGTCGATCGGCTTCCCGAAGGCGACGACGCGGCCGAGGCCGGCCTGTGCGGGGAAGACGTCGCGGGAGAGCTCGTGGCCGTAGAGCGGCATGCCCGCCTCGAGGCGGAGGGTGTCGCGGGCGGCGAGGCCGGCGGGGACGAGGCCCGCTCCGGCGCCGGTCTCGGCGAGAGCCTGCCAGAGCGCGGGAGCGGAGTCGGGCGAGACGTAGATCTCGAAGCCGTCCTCGCCCGTGTACCCGGTGCGCGCGATCAGGATCGGATGCGCCTCGAAGGTCGCGGGCACGGCGCGGTAGTAGCGCAGCTCCGCGAGCAGGCGGGCGGCGTCGTCCGTGTCGAGCACGGACTCCGCTCCCCGCTCGGTCTCGACGGCGAGGCCCTGGACGTTCTGCAGGATCTCGAGCGAGCGCGGTCCCTGCAGCGCGATGAGGGCGACGTCGTCGCTCTCGTCGAACAGCTCGCACTCGAACATCGCGGTGCGGTCGCGGAGCGTCTCGACGACGATGTGCCGGTTGGCCGCGTTCGCGACGACCATGAAGCGGTCCTCGCCCGTGCGGTAGACGACGAGGTCGTCGATCACGCCGCCCGTGCGCTCCAGGAGGAGGGTGTACTTCGCGCGGCCGGCGGCGACGGCCGAGATGTCGCTCGCCAGCGCGTAGTCGAGGGCGTCGACCGCCTCGGGGCCGACGACGAGGATCTCGGCCATGTGCGAGAGGTCGAAGAGGCCGGCGGCGGTGCGCACGGCGTGGTGCTCGGCGAGATCGCCGGAGTAGCGGACCGGCATCTGCCACCCGGCGAAGTCGGTGAAGGACGCGCCGGCGGCGACATGCACCTCGTGCAGGGGCGAGTAGCGGGCTTCGGGGCTGGTCGTCGGGGTCACGGACATGAGTTCTCCATTTCGTCGCAGTGCTGGACTCGCGCCGCGTTCGCGGCAGAGCACAGCAGTGCCGTGGGAACTCCCCCTCTGTCGTGGAGCCTGAGAGATTCGCGCCGCCCCGAGGGGTCGAGCGCTTTCACCATGGGCGGATCCGAGCGGATCGCTTTCCAGAGTGGCCAGTTCGACGCGGTACAAGACCTGAGAGATTGGCGGGGAGGCTTGCTCCTTCGGTGCCGACCGGAGTCGGCTCTCCCGCGTCGCGTATTGCGGCCCGGTATTCGGTTGTGCGGTCAGCCTAGCGGGCGGGGCAGGCCCGTAGCGGCGTGTCGCTTCTCGCGCTAGGTGTTCAGGTGCTGGTGACACTAAGGTGATCCCAGCACTTACAGTCGGTGCGACTCTTAGTAGGGGGCACCGGATGCCGGACGTGCAGCTCGCCGTGTCGACGGTGATCTTCGCCCTGCGGCCGCACCCGGTGACCGGAGCGAGCACCGTCTGGATCCCCGTCGTCCGGCGCATCCGCGAGCCGTTCGAGGGACTCTGGGCACTGCCCGGCGGACCGCTGCATCCGGACGAGGATCTCGCCGAGTCGGCCCGCCGCACTCTCCGCGAGACCACGGGCCTGGCTCCGCGCTACCTCGAGCAGCTCTACGCCGTCGGCGGCACCGACCGCTCCCCCGGTGAGGACCGCGTCGTGTCGATCGTCTACTGGGCGCTCGTGCGCTCGGCCGAGGCCGACGAGGCCATCGTGGGAGAGAACGTCGCCTGGCTCTGCACCGATCTGCCGCTCGAGCTCGCCTTCGACCACGGACTGATCGTCGACTACGCCCTCTGGCGCCTGCGCAACAAGATGGAGTACTCCCGCATCGCGCAGGCCTTCCTCGGCGGCGCCTTCACCCTGTCCCAGCTGCGGGAGGTCCACGAGGCCGTCCTGCAGAAGCCCCTCGACCCGGCCAACTTCCGCCGGACGATCGAGAGCTCCGGCACCGTGGTGCCCACCGGGGAGCGCCTGACGGGCACCCGCCACCGTCCCCCGCGCCTCTACCGCTACGACGAGTCGGCGGCGCTCGTCGACAACGGCCCGCTGCCCGTCTGAGCGCGCCGCCCGACTCCCCCACCCGCCTCACGAGGAGAACACCGTGACATCCGTCGACAGCACCATCCGGCTCATCGAGGGCGGCTCCGCGCCCGGCGCCACCTGCGCGCCCGAGCTCGCGGAGGCCCCCTGGTCGTTCGACCTCGGCCTGCCCGCCTACGGGCCCGGCGCCTCCCAGGCCGACCCGATCCCGGCCGACGCCCCGGTCCAGGGACGTCTGCCGGAGGAGTACACGACGGCGAGCGCCGACGAGCTGCACCACCGCATCCTCGCGGCGAAGGAGACGCTCGGCGAGCGGGTCGTCGTGCTCGGGCACTTCTACCAGCGGGACGAGGTGGTGCAGTACGCCGACTACGTGGGCGACTCGTTCCAGCTGGCGAAGGCGGCGACGAGCCGGCCCGACGCCGAGGCCATCGTGTTCTGCGGCGTGCACTTCATGGCGGAGACGGCCGACATCCTCTCCGGACCGGAGCAGGCCGTGATCCTCCCGAACCTGGCGGCCGGCTGCTCGATGGCGGACATGGCCGACATCGACTCCGTCGAGGACGCCTGGGCCGAGCTCACCGAGCTCTACGGCACCGAGCCGGACGCCGACGGCCGCGTGCCGCTCGTCCCGGTCACGTACATGAACTCCTCCGCCGCGCTGAAGGCGTTCTGCGGCCGAAACGGAGGCGTGGTCTGCACCTCCTCGAACGCGGCGACCGTGCTCGAGGACGCGTTCGCGCGCGGGCAGCGGGTGCTGTTCTTCCCCGACCAGCACCTCGGCCGCAACACCGCCAAGGCGATGGGCGTGCCGCTGGAGCGGATGCCGATGTGGAACCCGCGGAAGCCGCAGGGCGGCTCCGACACCGCGACGCTCCTGGACGCGCAGGTGATCCTCTGGCACGGATTCTGCTCGGTGCACAAGCGCTTCACGACGGCCCAGATCGCGAAGGCGCGCGCCGAGCACCCGGGCGTGCGCGTGATCGTTCACCCGGAGTGCCCGATGGCGGTCGTCGACGCGGCCGACGAGTACGGCTCGACCGACTACATCGTGAAGGCGATCCAGGCGGCACCCGCGGGATCGACCTTCGCGATCGGCACCGAGATCAATCTGGTGCAGCGCCTCGCCGTCCAGTACCCGCAGCACACGATCTTCTGCCTCGACGACGTGGTCTGCCCCTGCTCGACCATGTACCGCATCCACCCCGGCTACCTCGCGTGGGTGCTCGAGGGACTGGTCGCGGGGACGGTGCTCAACCGCATCGAGGTCGCGGAGTCGGTGCAGGCCGAGGCGCGCATCGCCCTCGAGCGGATGCTCGCGGCCGTTCCGCCCGCCGGGCCGGCGGCGGTCTGACATGGCGCGGGTCGTCGTCGTCGGCAGCGGCATCGCCGGGCTGGTCGCCGCGCTGACGGCGCAGCACCGCCACGAGGTGCTGCTCGTCACCAAGGGCACGCTGGCGGAGTCGTCGACGCGCGCCGCGCAGGGCGGGATCGCCGCGGTCACGGCGCCGGGCGACTCCGTGGCGCTGCACGTGGAGGACACGCTCACCGCCGGTGCGGGCCTCTCCGTGCGCTCGGCGGTCGAGGTGCTCTGCGCCGAGGGGCCGGAGGCGGTCGCGGTGCTGCAGGAGTGGGGCGTCGGCTTCGACCGCGAGGGCGGCGAGCTGGCGCGGGGACTCGAGGGCGCCCACTCGCGTCCGCGGATCCTGCACGCCGGCGGCGACGCGACGGGCGCCGCGATCGAGGCCGCTCTCGTGGCGGCGGTGCGGGCCTCGTCGGTCGAGGTGCGCGAGCACGCCGCCCTGGTCGACCTGGTGCGGGAGGGCGGCTCGGTCACGGGCGCCGACGTCCTGCACGACGGCGTGCTCGAGCGCCTGGCGGCCGACGCGGTCGTGCTGGGCACCGGAGGCGCCGGGCAGCTCTACCGGCACACCACCAATCCGTCCGTCGCGACCGGGGACGGGCTCGCCGCCGCCCTGCGGGCGGGAGCGGAGACGGCGGACCTGGAGTTCTACCAGTTCCACCCGACCACGCTCGCGCTGCCGGGCGGCTTCCTCGTCTCGGAGGCGGTGCGCGGCGAGGGCGCGGTGCTGCGCGACGCCGCGGGCGAGCGGTTCCTGGCCGGGGTGCACCCCGAGGCCGAGCTGGCGCCGCGCGACGTCGTGGCGCGCGCGATCGCGGAGCGGATGCGGCTGCAGGGCGGACTGCCCGTGCACCTGGACGCCCGGGCGATCGACCCCGAGGTGCTGGCGAAGAGGTTCCCGACGATCTCGGCGGCCTGCCGCGAGAACGGGCTCTCGCTCGCCGACGACCTGCTGCCCGTGACTCCGGCCGCGCACTACTGGATGGGCGGGATCGCGACCGACCTGGACGGGCGCACCAGCCTCCCCGGGCTGCTCGCGGTCGGCGAGGTCGCCCGCACCGGCGTCCACGGCGCGAACCGCCTCGCCTCCAACAGCCTGCTCGAGGGCGTCGTGTTCGCGCGCCGCGCGGCGCTCGCCCTCGACTCCCTCCCGTGGAGCGGGGGCCCGGTCGCCCCTCCCCGCGCCGTCGTCCCGATGACGCTCGACCGCACCGCTCTCCAGGACGCGATGTGGGCGGGAGCCGGCCTCTCCCGGGGCGCGGCGGGGCTCACCGCGGCGCGCGACGCACTCGTCGCCTCCGCCTCGCCCGCTCCGCTCGGACTGAGGACGCTCGAGGACGCGAACCTGCTGACCTGCGCCCTCGCTCTCATCGACGCCGCGCTCGCGCGCACGCACTCCGTCGGCGCCCACCACCGCACCGACTCCCCCGACCCCGCGACGGCGAGCGCCGCCGCCCCCACCAGAGAGGCGGCCCTTCCGTGCTGACCCGCCAGAGCATCGACCGCGTCGTCACCCTCGCCCTCGAGGAGGACGCGCCCTGGGGCGACCTGACCTCCGACACCCTCCTCCCCCCGGACGCCACCGCGAGCGCCGCCCTCGTGGCCCGCGAGCCCGGCGTCTTCAGCGGCGGCGCCGTCCTCGTCGGCACGATGCGGCAGGTCGACTCCCGGATCCGCTGCTCGGTGCTCGTGGAGGACGGCGCGGTCTTCGAGGCCGGGCAGACCCTCGCCCGGATCGAGGGCCCCGCGGGCGGCGTGCTCCGCGGCGAGCGCGTCGCGCTCAACCTCGTGCAGCGGATGAGCGGCATCGCCACCCTGACGGCGCAGTACGTCGCCGCGGTGGAGGGGACGCGCGCCCGCATCGTCGACACCCGCAAGACCACGCCGGGTCTGCGCGCGCTCGAGAGGCACGCCGTCCGCAGCGGCGGCGGCCGCAACCACCGCTTCTCGCTCTCGGACGCGGTGCTGGCTAAGGACAACCACCTCGCGGTGCTCGCCGCGCGCGGGATCGACCTGACCGCGGCCCTGCGGGCCGCGCGCGCCTCGATCCCGCACACGGCGCACCTCGAGGTCGAGGTCGACCGGCTCGACCAGATCGAGCCCGCGCTGGCGGGAGGCGCGGACACGATCATGCTCGACAACTTCACCCCCGAGCTGCTCCGCCAGGGCGTCGCCCTCATCGGCGGGCGGGCCGTGGTCGAGGCGAGCGGCGGCGTCGACCTCTCGACCGTGCGCGCGATCGCGGAGGCGGGGGTCGACGTGATCTCCGTCGGCGCGCTCACCCACAGCGTCCGCTCGCTCGACCTCGGCCTGGACATCGCGGTCGAGTGATCTACCTCGACCACGCCGCGACCTCGCCCGTGCGCCGCGAGGTGCTGGAGGCCATGTGGCCGTTCCTCACCGCCGAGTACGGCAATCCGTCGAGCAGCCACTCGCTCGGCGACGCCGCGGCGCGCGCGCTGGAGGCGGCGCGCGCTCGCGTGGCCCGCTTCCTCGGCGGCCGCGCCTCCGAGACGGTCTTCACCTCCGGCGGCACGGAGTCGATCAACACGGCGATCAAGGGCCTCGCGCTGGGGTCGCCGCGCGGACGGCACCTGGTGATCTCGGCGCTCGAGCACGAGGCGACCGTCGAGTCGGCCGACCACCTCCGGCGCCTGCACGGCTTCGAGGTGTCGACGGCCCCCGTCGACGCGACCGGCCTGCTCGACCTCGACGCGCTCGCCGCGCTGGTCCGGCCGGACACCGCGCTGGTCTCGGTGCTCGCGGCGAGCAACGAGATCGGGACGGTGCAGGACGTTCCGGCGATCGCGGCGCTCTGCCGATCGCGGGGCGTGCCGCTGCACGTGGACGCCGTCCAGGCCGCCGGCTGGCTGGACGTCGCGGGCTGGGGCGCCGACGCGGTCTCGGTCTCGGGGCACAAGCTCGGGGCGCCGAAGGGCGTGGGGGCGCTGCTGCTGCGCAGCCGGCTCCCGTTCGAGCCCCTGCTGCACGGCGGCGGCCAGGAGCGGGAGCGGCGCTCGGGCACCGAGAACGTGGCCTTCGCGGTCGCGCTCGGCACCGCGGTGCGCCTGCTCGATCCGGACCGCGCGGCGCGGGTCGGAGCGGTCCGCGACGCGTTCGCCGAGCGGGTCGCGGCCCTGGCGCCCCGGGCCGTGCCGCTGGGCTCCGCGGCGCACCGGCTCCCCTCGGTCGCCGCGTACGCCGTCCCCGGGCGCAGCGGCGAGTCGACGCTCCTCGAGCTGGAGGAGCGCGGCGTCGTCGTCTCGAGCGGCTCGGCGTGCGCCGCCGGGCGCGACGAGCCCTCGCCCGCGCTGCTGGCCCTCGGCCTCGATTCCGACGTCGCCCGGACCGCCGTGCGGTTCAGCTTCGGCGAGGGCGCCACGCTCGAGGAGGCCGAGGCCGCGTCCTCCGCGCTCGCCGCGGTCCTCGCCTGAGACCTCTCGCAGCGGATCCCCGTCGATCGGGAATGTCCGGGGCGTCCGCCGCTGTTCTCCCTCCGTACCCCGCATCCGCGCCCGCGAGTCGAGCCGTCGATGCGCCCCTCACACCGATCCCCCTCACGACCGGAGAACACCTGTGACCGAGCGCAGCACCCTTCCCGCCGCGCGGCCCGCCGCACCCGCCGCCGCCACGACCCTCGAGCCGCGCAGCCGCCTGGTCATCAGCCTCCTGCTGGTGTCGGCGTTCGTCGTGATCCTCAACGAGACGATCATGAGCGTGGCGCTGCCCGACCTCATGCGCGACTTCGACGTCGAGGCGCACGTGGGCCAGTGGCTCTCGACCGCCTTCATGCTCACGATGGCCGTCGTCATCCCGATCACGGGCTACCTGATCCAGCGGCTGCACACCCGCACGCTTTTCGCCGCCGCGATGATCCTCTTCAGCCTCGGCACCCTCACCGCCGCGCTCGCCCCGACCTTCGCGGTCCTCCTGGCGGCCCGCGTGGTGCAGGCCGGCGGCACGGCCATCATGATGCCGCTGCTGATGACGACCGTGATGACGCTGGTGCCCCCGGCGATCCGCGGCCGGATGATGGGCAACATCTCGATCGTCATCTCGGTGGCTCCGGCCGTCGGTCCGACGATCTCGGGCGTCATCCTCAACTTCCTCGGCTGGCGCTGGATGTTCTGGATCGTGCTGCCGATCGCGATCGGCGCGCTGCTCCTGGGCCTGCGCAAGGTCGAGAACGTCACCGAGCCCCGCTCCATCCCGATCGACTCGCTCTCGGTCGTCCTCTCCGTCTTCGGCTTCGGCGGCCTCGTCTACGGCCTGTCGAGCCTCGGCGAGGGCGGAGCCGCGGTCGTCGCGCCGTGGATCCCGTTCGTCGTCGCGGGCCTCGGCCTCGCGGGCTTCATCGCGCGCCAACTGCTGCTGCAGCGCACCGACCGGGCCCTGCTGGACCTCCGGACCTTCTCCTCCGCGAACTTCACCATCGTCATCGCGATGATGGCGGTCAGCATGTCGGCGCTCTTCGGCACGCTGATCCTGCTGCCCCTCTACACGCAGAACGTGCTGGGCCTCACTCCGCTGGAGACCGGGCTGCTCCTGCTCCCCGGCGGCCTGCTGATGGGCCTGCTCGCGCCGTTCGTCGGCCGCGGCTACGACCGCTTCGGCCCGCGCGTGCTGCTCGTGCCCGGCTCGATCGTCGTCGCCGGCGCGCTGTGGGGGTACACCCTGCTCGCGGCGGACTCGTCGCCCTGGTTCGTCCTCTCGCTGCACGTGACCCTCAGCCTGGGCCTCGCCTTCGTCTTCACGCCGCTGTTCACCGCCGGCCTCGGCTCGGTGCGCCCCTCGCTCTACTCGCACGGCAGCGCGATCATCGGCACCGTGCAGCAGCTGGGCGGCGCGGCGGGCACGGCGCTGTTCGTCACCGTCCTCTCGATCCGGTCGGCGGAGCTCGCGCAGGGCGGAGCCGACCAGGCCGCCTCCTACGCCGGCGGCATCCACTCCGCGTTCCTGTGGGGCGCGTCGATCGCGACGGTCGCGATCGTGGCCGCGTTCTTCGTCCGCCGCCCGGCGGAGTCGGACGCGCCGCTCCCGATGGCGCACTGAGCCGGGCGGGCCGACCCCGCCTGTTCACCTCCGCGTCACCCCGCCTCCCTACGGTGTCGCCCCGGCCGCCGCGCTCCCGATCGCGCGGCCGGGACGGAGACGAGACGTGACCGAGACGGCCGGCCCCCAGGACGTGCTCGACGCCGGAGCGGCCACCCCTCCTCCCCGCACGCTGGTCGACGTCCTCCGCGACACCGCGGAGCGCCACCCGGACGCCTCCGCGCTGGAGGACCCGGCCGGAGCGCTCAGCTACCGGGAGCTGCTGGCCCGTACGGTGCAGCTCGCGGGCGAGCTCACCGCCGCCGGGGTCCGACGCGGCGACCGCGTCGGGATCCGCATGCCCAGCGGCTCCCGCGAGCTCTACCTCGCGATCCTGGCCGTCCTCGCCGCGGGAGCCGCGTACGTCCCAGTGGACGCGGACGACCCCGAGGAGCGGGCGCGCCTCGTCTTCGGCGAGGCCGCCGTCCGCGGCGTGATCACCGGCTCCGGCCGCTTCGAGCGCACCGGCGCCGACGAGCCGGCCGCGCGCCTGTTCACCGCGAGCGCGCCGCACCCGAGCACGGCGTCGATCCCGCTGCTGCAGCCGCCCTCGCTCGAGGACGACGCCTGGATCATCTTCACCTCCGGCTCCACCGGAACCCCCAAGGGAGTGGCGGTCAGCCACCGCTCCGCCGCCGCCTTCGTCGACGCCGAGGCGCGCCTGTTCCTCCAGGCGGAGCCGCTCGGCCCCGGGGACCGCGTGCTGGCCGGTCTCTCCGTCGCGTTCGACGCGTCCTGCGAGGAGATGTGGCTCGCCTGGCGGCACGGCGCCTGCCTCGTCCCCGCTCCCCGCTCGCTGGTCCGCAGCGGCATGGACCTCGGCCCCTGGCTGACCACGCACGGCATCACCGTGGTCTCGACCGTGCCGACCCTCGCGGCGCTCTGGCCCGCGGAGTCGCTCGAGAACGTCCGCCTGCTGATCTTCGGTGGCGAGGCGTGCCCGCCGGAGCTCGGCGAGCGCCTGGCCGTCGAGGGCCGCGAGGTCTGGAACACCTACGGGCCGACCGAGGCCACCGTCGTCGCCTGCGCCGCGCCCCTCGGCGGGCCTCCCCCGGTGCGCATCGGGCTGCCGCTGGACGGCTGGCGGCTCGCCGTCGTGGACGCGGACGGGCAGCGGGTCGGCGAGGGCGAGGTCGGCGAGCTGGTCATCGGCGGGGTCGGGCTCGCGCGCTACCTCGACCCGGTCAAGGACGCCGAGAAGTACGCGCCGGCACCGCTCCTGGGCTGGGAGCGGGCCTACCGCTCCGGCGACCTGGTGCGCTTCGAGAGCGCCGGCCTCGTCTTCCAGGGGCGCGCGGACGACCAGGTGAAGCTCGGCGGTCGGCGGATCGAGCTCGGCGAGGTCGAGGCGGCGCTGCAGGCGCTCCCCGGAGTCTCGGGGGCGGCGGCCGCGGTCCGCACCACGGCGGCCGGCAACCAGGTCCTCGTCGGCTACCTGGCCCTCGCCGGCGGCCGGGAGCTCGACCGCGACGCGGCGCTCGCCCGCCTGCGTGAGGAGCTGCCCGCATCCCTCGTGCCGCTGCTGGCCGTGGTCGAGGAGCTGCCGACCCGCGTCTCCGGCAAGGTCGACCGCGCCGCACTCCCCTGGCCGCTCGCCGTGGGCACGACCGAGGACGCCTCCCTCGACCCCGAGGAGGCGTGGCTCGCCGCCCTCTGGCGCGACGTGCTCGGCGTGCCGGTCGACGAGCGGGCGAACTTCTTCGACCTCGGCGGCGGCTCCCTCGCCGCCGCCCAGCTGGTCGCGCGGATCCGCGAGCGCGACCCCGAGTTCACGGTCGCCGACGTCTACGCCCACCCGCGTCTCGCGGCGATGGCCGCCGAGATCCAGAGCCGCTCGACGGGCACCGCGGAGGTGTCCGCTCACCGCATCGCGCCGGTCCCCCTCCGGATGCGCGTCCTGCAGACCCTCCTCGGCGCACCGCTGCTCGTGCTCGGCAGCGCCCGCTGGATCACCGCGATCCTCACCGTCACCGCGGTGCTCGACCTCGTGCCGGGGTTCGGCTGGCTGCCCACCGCTCCGCTCGCCGCGCTGATCCCCGCGTTCGCGCTCTTCCTCACGCCGTTCGGGCGGATGGGGCTCACCGTCCTCGCCGCGCGCACCCTGCTGCGCGGGATCCGGGCCGGAGACCACCCGCGCGGCGGGAGCGTGCACCTCCGGCTCTGGCTGGCCGAGCAGATCGCGTTCCAGCTCAAGGCCGTGAGCCTGGCGGGTGCGCCCTGGGTCGCCTACTACGCCCGCGCGCTCGGCGCCCGCATCGCCGACGACGTCGACCTGCACTCCCTCCCTCCTCTGACCGGGATGCTCACGCTCGGGCGCGGCGCCGCGATCGAGCCCGAGGTCGACCTCTCCGGCTACTGGATCGACGGCGACGTCCTGCGCGTCGGCGCCGTCCGGGTCGGCGCGGGCAGCACGGTGGGCGCGCGCAGCACGCTCCTCCCCGGCGCCCGGATCGGCAAGCACGCGCAGATCGAGCCGGGATCGGCCGTCTTCGGGCGGGTGCCGGCCGGGCAGCGCTGGGGAGGATCCCCCGCCCAGCGGCTCGGCAGGGCGAACGCCGGGTTCCCCTCGGAGCGCCCGGCGCGCCGCCCGGGCTGGGTCTGGGCGTACGGAGCGTCCGCGGTCGGCCTCGCGGCGGTCCCGGTCCTCGCCCTCGCGGCCGGGCTCGCCGTCGTGGCCGCCGCCGTGCGCGGCTCGGCCGGCCTCGGCGCCGCGCTCGGGCCCGCTCTCGCCGCCCTCGTGCCCGCCGTCGCCGTCTCCGGAGTCGTCCTCGCCGCCCTCGTCGTCGTCCTGGTACGCCTGCTCGGCCGGGGCGTCGAGCCCGGCACCCACCCCGTCCGCGGTCGGATCGGCTGGCAGGTCTGGTCGACGGAGCGGCTGCTCGACTCCGCGCGGGTCCTGCTCTTCCCGCTCTACTCGGGCCTGTTCACCCCGGTCTGGCTGCGGCTCCTCGGCGCGAAGGTCGGACGCGACGTCGAGGCCTCGACGGTGCTGCTCCTGCCCGCGATGACGACCATCCGCGACGGCGCGTTCCTCGCCGACGACACGCTCGTCGCCTCCTACGCTCTCGGCGGCGGCTGGATGCGGCTCGCCCGCGCCGAGATCGGCGAGCGCGCGTTCCTCGGCAACTCCGGCATGGCGGCTCCCGGTCACACCGTGCCCGCCGGCGGACTCGTCGCCGTCCTCTCCTCCGCGCCCCGGAAGTCGAAGGCGGGCTCGTCGTGGCTCGGCTCACCGCCCGTGCGGCTGCGGCGCACCGTCGTCGAGGCGGAGTCGGCGCGCACCTTCCGCCCGGCCCGCCGACTCCGCGCGGCCCGCATCGCGTGGGAGCTCGGCCGCTTCGTCCCGGTAGTCGTCTCGGTCGCGATCGGCCTCGGCGTGGTCGCCGGACTGCTCGCGCTGATCCAGACGCTCGGGGCGGTGCTCGCCGCGCTCGTGGGAGGCGTCGTGCTGCTGGCCGCCGGGGCGGTCGCCGCGGCCGTCTCCACCGCCGCGAAGTGGATCCTGATCCAGCGGGTCGAGCCGAGCGAGCAGCCGCTGTGGTCCTCGTTCGTCTGGCGGAGCGAGCTGGCCGACGCCTTCACCGAGATGGTCGCCGCGCCCTGGTTCGCCCACGCCGCCGCGGGCACTCCGGCGCTGGTCTGGTGGCTGCGGAGCCTCGGCGCCCGGATCGGACGCGGCGTCTGGTGCGAGAGCTACTGGCTCCCCGAGGCCGATCTGATCTCGCTCGGCGACGGAGCGACCGTGAACCGGGGCTGCGTCGTGCAGACGCACCTGTTCCATGATCGAATCATGAGCATGGATCTCGTGAGCCTCGACGCCGGCGCCACCCTGGGCCCGCACAGCGTGATCCTCCCCGCCGCGCGGATCGCCGAGCACGGCACGGTCGGCCCGGCCTCGCTCGTCATGCGGGGGGAGCTCGTGCCCGCGGGCAGCCGCTGGAGCGGCAACCCGATCGGCCCGTGGCGCGAGGTGCGCGTCGCCGACTACCACGCGCCCGTCGCGTGAGCCCCGCGCTGACCGGGCTCGAGACCGCCGGCGACCCCTACGTCCCCGGCATCGGGAACACCGGCTACCGCGTCGAGTCCTACGACCTCGACCTCGACTACCGCGTCGCCTCGAACCGCCTGGCCGGCCGGGCCGTGCTGCGGATCGTCGCGCTGCAGCCGCTCCGGCGGTTCTCCCTCGACCTCTCCCGGCTCCGCGTGTCCCGCGTCCGGATCGACGGACGCCGCGCCCGCCACGAGCAGGCGCCGCACAAGCTGCGGGTGTCCCCCGCCGAGCCGCTGGCCGCCGGCGAGAGCGTCGACGTCGAGATCGAGTACAGCGGCCACCCCGCCCCCCGCGCCAGCCACTGGGGCGAGCTCGGCTGGGAGGAGCTGGAGGACGGGGTGCTCGTCGCCTCGCAACCCTCCGGCTCCTCCACCTGGTTCCCCTGCAACGACGACGTCGCCGAGAAGGCTCCGTACCGCCTGCGCGTCACCGTCGAGGAGGGCTACGCCGTGCTCGCGAACGGGGTGCTCGTCGACTCGAGCGCCCGCTCCGGCCGCCGCACCTGGCTCTACGAGCAGCGCGAGCCCAGCGCCGCGTACCTCGCCTCGGTGCAGATCGGCCGCTACGCGATCGAGGAGCGCGTGCTCGCCGGGGTCGCGGTGACCCTCGCCCGCCCTGCCGCCCTGGCCGCTCGGGTCGCGCACGACTTCGCTCCGCTCGAGCGCATGCTCGCCCTGTTCACGCGGCTGTTCGGGACCTACCCCTTCGCCCGCTACTGCGTCGTCGTCACGGCGGACGAGCTGGAGATCCCGCTCGAGGCGCAGGCGATGGCGGTGTTCGGCGCCAACCACGCCGACGGCCGCGGCGGCTCGGAGCGCCTCATCGCGCACGAGCTCGCGCACCAGTGGTTCGGCAACAGCGTGGGCATCGCCCGGTGGCGCCACATCTGGCTCAACGAGGGGTTCGCCTGCTACGCGGAGTGGCTGTGGTCGGAGGAGTCGGGCCGCGCCACCGCCGACGCCTGCGCCCGCCGCCACCACGCGGTGCTGCGGGCTGCGGCGCAGGATCTCGTGCTCGCCGATCCGGGGCCGGTCGCGCTCTTCGACGACCGCGTCTACAAGCGCGGCGCGCTCACCCTGCACGCGCTCCGGCTCACCGTCGGCGACGAGCCCTTCCTCCGGCTGCTGCGGGAGTGGACGTCCCGCTACGCCTCCGCCGCCGTCACCGACGAGGAGTTCCGCGAGCTCTGCACGGAAGTCCTCGGCGAGGGCGTGGACGACCTGCTCGACGCCTGGCTCCTCGACGAGGAGCTGCCGCCGCTACCGTCCCGGCGCTGACACCAGCGAGTCCGCGAGCGCGTCGCCGTGCTCGCGCCGCCAGCCGATGATGGGCCCGGCGCCCGCGTCCCCCATCGGCCCGAGGGCGACGCTGACCCGCAGCGCGGGGTCCAGCTGCGGCTCGGCCAGCCGGAAGCGGACGCCGTCGATCCGCGCCTCCGCCGCGTGATGCGACTCGTGCACGTGCACCCGGCGCGGGTCGAGTTCGAGCCCGCGGCCGTCCGCCTTCAGTGCGGCCTCGATCCGGGTCCAGTGCAGGACGGGGTCGGCGGGGCGCATCCCGCCCGTGGCGAAGGGCGCCCCGGCGATGCGCGTGATCCGCTCCCCGCGCTCGGGCGTGCCCAGCGTCGGCTCCACGTCGACGCCGACCGCACCGGCGCTGCTCGCCGCGACCACGACGGCGCCCGCGCAGTGCGCGATGCTCACCGACAGCAGCTCGAGCGCGATCCCGCGTCCCTCCAGCCGCGGCCGGCCGTGCGCGCCCCCGCAGCGCGGGCAGCAGGCGACGACCCGGACCTCCGACGCGCGCGTCCCCGTGAGCTCGGCCGCGAGCATCCGCAGGAGCACCCGCCCGAAGACGAAGCGCTCGGCCGCCGACGCGGCGACCGTGCCGGCGTAGCGCTCGCGCTCCTCGTCGCTCAGCAGCGGCAGCAGCCGCTCGGCGTCCAGCGTCTGCTCGTCGAGCGCCAGCCAGCGCAGGTGCACCCCCGGCAGCTCCGCGCCGATCCCCGACTCCCCCATGTCCGTCCCCCCGGTCAGCTCGTCGCGGCGTGCTCGCCGCGCTCGTACACGTCCGCGGCCGATCCGACGATCAGCGGGTCCGGACCCAGCGGGCCCACGACCTCCTCGTCGCGTCCGTCGTAGTCGTAGAGGCTCAGCACGTAGCGCATGGCCTCGAGCCGGGCGCGCTTCTTGTCGTTGCTCTTCACGATGGTCCAGGGAGCGTCGGCGGTGTCGGTCGCCGCCATCATCGCCTCCTTGGCCGCGGTGTAGTCGCCCCACTTGTCGAGCGAGGCGAGGTCCATCGGCGAGAGCTTCCACTGGCGCACGGGGTCGATCATGCGGATCGTGAACCGGGTGCGCTGCTCCTCCGCCGAGACCGAGAACCACAGCTTCACCAGGTCGATGCCGTCGCCGACGAGCATCCGCTCGAACAGCGGCGTCTGGCGGATGAACTCGTCGTACTGCGCCGGCGTGCAGAAGCCCATCACGCGCTCCACGCCGGCACGGTTGTACCAGGAGCGGTCGAAGAGGACGATCTCGCCGGCGGCCGGCAGGTGCGAGACGTAGCGCTGGAAGTACCACTGACCGGCCTCGCGCTCGGTCGGCTTCTCGAGCGCGACCACGCGGGCTCCGCGCGGGTTGAGGTGCTCGGTGAAGCGCTTGATGGTGCCGCCCTTGCCCGCGGCGTCGCGCCCCTCGAACACGACCACGAGCCGGCGCCCGTGCTTCTTGATCCAGTTCTGCAGCTTCAGCAGCTCGATCTGGAGGAGGCGCTTGCCCGCCTCGTACTCCTCGCGCGACATCCGCTCGTCGTAGGGGTAGCCCTCGCGCCAGGTGTCGATCTGCGTGCCGTCGCGGCGCAGGAGCACCGGATCGTCGTCGTCCTCGTCCAGCACGACGAGGTCCCGCGCGTCGGCGGGCGTGAGCGTGCGGAGCAGCTCGGGAGTGGGACGGAGGGCGTCATCGGCGGTGTCGGGCACGGAGGGACGCTAGTGCGCCCGTGCGACGCTCCGGTGAACGGCGGGTATCCCCGCGTCTGCGGGGAGGACGGTCGGACGGGCTGCGGCGCCGATCGCGGACCCGGCCGCCGGACGCGCAGGCTGACCACGACGGCTGTACGCAGCCGAGGCTGCAGTGCTCGATCCGGTGCGTTCCCGCGAGGATCGACCGGCTCCGCCTCGTCTCGGGACGGCGTCAGCCGGTGAACGCCGCAGGAGGCAGGTCGGTCTCGCCGTCCTCGACCGCATCGAGCAGCCGGTCGACCACGTCCTGCGGCGCCAGACCCGCGCCGAAGCGGGGCGCGTCTCCCGCGAGCGGGTGCCGGGACAGCTCGGTCTCGGTGTGGCCGGGACGCGCGTCGAGCAGGAGGACGCCCGCCCGCTTGTACTCGCGGGCCGAGGCCTTCACGAAGGAGTGCAGTGCCGCCTTCGAGGCGGAGTACGCGGCGAGGCCCGCGGTCGGAGCCTCCGCCACCACGCCGCTGATGGTCAGCGCGAACGGCTCTCGCCCCTCGCCCGCCGACGCGACGAGCGACGGCAGCGCGGCGGTCAGCACCCGGATCGGCGCCAGCGCGTTCACCTCGACGAGCTCCTCCAGAACGGCCGGATCGAGCTCGGCGGAGGGTCCGAAGGCCACGACGCCCGCGGCCACGACGACGCCGTCGAGGCGCCCGTGCCGCTCGAGCACCTCGGCGACCACGCGCCGGGGCTCGTCCTCCCCGCGCAGGTCGGCGACCAGGGGTGCCTCGCCGAGCGCCGCGGAGTCGCGCCCCGAGCGCACCGCGACGGCACCGCGCGCCTCCAGCGAATCGGCCAGGAGGCGGCCGAGGCCGCCCGAGGCTCCGAGGACGAGGACGACGGCACCGTCGAGACGAGTCATGTGGCGAGCCTAGACGGGTGCGCTGTCGCGGATCGGCACTACCGTCCGAGCGACCGGGCCCCTACCGTGAGGCCCATGACACGACTGCAGAGCCGTGCCGTGCTGCACCGCCTGCTCGAGGTCCTCGAGGATCCCGCCCCCGTCACCATCGGCCACGCGCGTCACGTCCGGATGCTCGTCCGCGAGGCTCTGGAGTGGATCGCCGGCCCTCGGGCGCACGAGTCCGGTGCGTGGAGCGGCCCCGCTTCGGGAGAGCCCGCGGCCGCGCTCGCCCCCGAGGATCCCGCCGCCACGGACCCGGGTCTCTGACGCTCCCGCCCTCCTCGTAGACTCGTTCGCCGGAGGAACGGGGGGGTCGATGGACGAGGGTGCGCCGGCGGGCTGGTACCGCGACGATGCCGATGCGGCCGAGATGCGCTGGTGGGACGGCAGGCGGTTCACCGGGGCGCGCCGCTCCGCGCAGGACAGTGCCGCGGTGGTGCGGGACGCACCCGTCACCCCCGTCACGGAGCGCGTCGTCTACCGCCTCCCGAACGCCGGCGGCACCCCGAGCGTCGACGCCCTCGCCGAGGCCGAGCGGATCGAGGAGATCGCCGATCTGATCGGCCGCAAGCTCGAGCCGGGCGAGATCGACGAGCGGACCCTCGAGGTCGACCTGGTCCCCGAGCCCGACCACCCCACCGGCCTCGACGCCGTCTCGGTCCGGGCCGGCGGCCGCGTCCTCGGCTACCTGCCGAACGCCTCCGCCCACCGGGCTGCTCTCGACCGGGTCGTGGCGAGCGGAGCCGTCCCGGTCACGACCGCGCGCCTCCGGCTCGAGCGCGGCGAGGAGGGCCTGCGGGCCGTCCTCCGCGTCGCCCTGGTCGCCCCCGAGCTGCTCGTGCCGCTCAACGAGCCGCCCGTCGAGCGCCACTCGATCCTCCCCTGGTCGCGGGGCCTGCCGGTCCTGCGCGAGGACGAGCACTTCGCCCGCCTCTCGTCGGTCGTTCCGGCGAGCGGCCGCGGCCTGCTGCTGGTGACCCTGCACCCGGCCGGCGACCTCGTCGAGCTCCGTCTCGACGGCGAGCGGGTGGGCGAGCTCTCCCCGACCCTCTCGGCGGATTTCGCCCCGACCCTCCGCCACCTCGCGAGCCTCGGCCTCACCGCCGCCGCCTACGCCTCCCTCCGCGGATCCCCGCTGAAGGTCGAGCTCACACTGCAGGCCGCGAAGGCCGCGGAGCTGCCCGCCGAGTGGGTCGACGGCCGTCCGGTCACTCTCCCCCGACTCCTCCCGCCGGCCCGGACCTACACCGTCCCGCCCGCGTACACGCCGCCGCTGCGTCCCACTCCCCGCAGCTCGGAGGCGGTCTCCCGTTCGGTCCGCCGGACCGTCGCCTGGGTGGTCGTCGGCGTCTGCACCCTCGTCGGGCTGTCGAGCTGGCTGATCGGGGACGTGCTGAACTGACGGGGCGGGGCGGACGCCCGGGGATGTGACCGGCCTCGTGTCGGACTCCCGGGGTCGGCGATCCCGCACCTCCGCGCAGACGCGCCCGGCTCGCGGATCCGGGGATCCGAGCGAACCGGGCGCCTCGAGCCGAGCGCGGCCGTCCTACACGTTGAAGCGGAACTCCACGACGTCGCCGTCCTGCATGACGTAGTCCTTGCCCTCGATGCGGGCCTTGCCCTTCGCGCGGGCCTCGGCGATCGAGCCGGTCTCGACGAGGTCGTCGAACGAGATGATCTCGGCCTTGATGAAGCCCTTCTGGAAGTCGGTGTGGATCACACCGGCGGCCTGGGGCGCGGTCCAGCCCTTCCCGATGGTCCAGGCGCGCGTCTCCTTCGGGCCGGCCGTGAGGTACGTCTGCAGGCCCAGGGTGTCGAAGCCGATGGTCGCGAGCTGGTTGAGGCCCGACTCCGTCTGGCCGGTCGACTCGAGCATCTCGGCGGCGTCGGCCTCGTCGAGGTCGATCAGCTCGGACTCGATCTTCGCGTCGAGGAAGATCGCCTTCGCCGGCGCGACCAGGGCCGCGAGCTCGGCCTTCCGGGCGTCGTCGGTCAGCACGGCCTCGTCGACGTTGAAGACGTAGATGAACGGCTTGGCGGTCAGCAGGCCCAGCTCGCGGATCGGCTCCAGATCGATCGAGGAGGCCGACAGCGGCTTGCCCTGGTCGAGGAACTCGCGCGCCTTCTTCGCGGTCTCGACCACGATCGGCTCGATCTTCCTGCCCTTGAGCTCCTTCTCGTAGCGGGCCTCGGCCTTCTCGAGGGTCTGCAGATCGGCGAGGACCAGCTCGGTGTTGATCGTCTCCATGTCGCTGGCGGCGTCGACCTTGCCGTCGACGTGGACGACGTCGGAGTCCTCGAAGCCGCGGATGACCTGCGCGATCGCGTCGGCCTCGCGGATGTTCGCGAGGAACTTGTTGCCCAGGCCCTCGCCCTCGGACGCGCCGCGCACGATGCCGGCGATGTCGACGAAGGAGACGGGCGCCGGGAGGATGCGCTCGGAGCCGAAGATCCCGGCGAGCACCTCGAGGCGGGAGTCGGGCAGGTTCACCACACCCACGTTCGGCTCGATCGTCGCGAACGGGTAGTTCGCCGCGAGCACCGTGTTCTTGGTCAGTGCGTTGAAGAGCGTCGACTTGCCGACGTTGGGGAGACCGACGATTGCGATAGTGAGAGCCACGGGCATCCATCCTACGGCGTGGCGGCGGAAGGGCCGGGCGGGCGGGGCGCGGAGGAACGGGAGGCGCCCGCCCGCGGCCGGCGGGTGCTCCCGCCCGCTCGGGGCGACGCGCGCGCGACGCTCCCTGCGGCGTCGGAGGTGCGTGAGAGGCTGGAGTGTGCCCATCGACTTCACCGCCATCGACTTCGAGACCGCAAACTCGCACGGGGCCTCCGCCTGCTCCGTCGGGCTCGTGAAGGTCCGCGACGGCCGCGTCGTCGACCGCGCCGGCTGGCTCATCCGCCCGCCGCTGGGGTACGACGACTTCCTCGAGTGGAACACGCGGATCCACGGCATCCGCAAGCACGACGTGCACGCCGCCGCCTCCTGGGTCGACCAGTTCGCCGACCTGGCGGCCTTCGCCGGCGAGGACGTGTTCGTCGCGCACAACGCCGGCTTCGACATGGGCGTCATCCGCGCGGCCTGCGCGGCGACCTCCCTCGAGCACCCCGAGTACGACTACCTCTGCTCGCTGCAGCTCGCCCGCAAGACGTACGAGCTCGACTCCTACCGCCTCCCCGTTGTCGCCATGGCCGCGGGCTTCGAGGACTTCCGCCACCACGACGCGTCGGCCGATGCCGAGGCGTGCGCCGCGATCGTCGTGCACGCGGCCCGGCGGCACGGCGCCGCGAGCATGGCCGAGCTCGGCGAGCTGGCCGGCGTCTCCGTGAAGCGCCTGCGCCCGAAGGCCCCCGTCGCCGCCTGACGTCCGTCGTGCCGAGCCGACTCGAGACGATCGGCTCAGCCGCGGGGGTCGCCGAACCAGGTGCTGAAGATGCGCCAGAAGTTCCGGTTCCCGTAGGCCGAGCAGTCGTCGCCCTCGCCGTAGAGGTTCGCGAGCGCCGCCGCGTTCGGCTGGTACGGCGTGTAGAAGTAGAGACCCGCCGTGGCCGCGTTGGCGATCGTCACCGGGTCGCTGCCGCAGGACTCGTCCGGGGAGTAGCGGACGTCGCCGGCCGCGCCGACCGGGTACCAGTCGAAGCTCGAGTCCGGATTCCGGTAGCGCTGGAACTGCCACGCCGCTCCGTACACCTGCGCCGCGAAGCCGTAGGAGTCCGTGTCGCAGTCGGCGGTGTCCGGGCAGCCGTAGCCCGTGGCACTGCGGAACTGCCGCTCGCTCGGCTCCGGATCGGTCACGAGCGACTGCTCCTTCTGCAGCAGCACCAGGAGGACGGCCGGATTCACGCCGCACGCGCCGGCGACCGAGGTGATGATCTCCGCGGCCGGGACGTCGCGTCCGGCGGGCAGCGCGTCGCACTGCTCGTCGGCCGTGATCGCCGCGGTGTCCTCGGCGTAGTCGCGCAGGCACGGCACCGGCCCGCCCGCGCAGTCGGGGACGCGGGCGTCGAGGAACGCCTGCACCGTGAGCGGTCCGAGCGCGTCGCCGTCGAAGAAGACCTCGTCGGAGATCAGGTCGCCCGGGTCGAAGTCGGCCGCGACGGGGCCCGGCTGGAGGAAGGTCCACAGCCGGACTGTCTGCGGCTCGGACGGCACCGCTGCGAGGCGCGTGCCGTCGACGGAGCCTCCCAGCAGGAGTGCCACCAGCGCCGCGACGACGACGACCGCACCGCACCGCCGGCGTCGGAGGCCGGTCGGGGACGGTGCGGTCGGGGTCATCCCTCCACGCTAGTGGCGGGGTCGCGGGCGATCAGCCGCAGGGGGTGAGCCGCGCGACGTCCTCCGAGAGGGTGGTGGGACCGCCGAGGAGGACGACCCGCTGCGCTCCCGACTTCGCGATGTCGGTCAGGACGGCGCGGGGCACGCAGTTCGTCGGCACGGCGAAGAGCGGGCTGTTCGAGTAGCCCGCCGCCGTGGCTCCGGCGAGGGCGTCGGGGAAGTTCTCGCCCGTCGCCAGGAACACGGTCTTGGCCCTCGAGAAGGCGGCCCGGTTCAGCTGCTCCGAGGTGTCGTAGCGGTCGACTCCGCCGATGCGGGTGATGGTCGGCACCGGAAGCGAGTTCTTGATCCCCTCGCTCACCGACAGGGGGCTGCCCGCGATGGTGAGGTTCTGCACCTTGAGCTTCGAGAGGATGCCCTTCGTCACGGCGTCGGCCGTGCTCCCGGTGCCGTTGACCAGGACGACGGGAGCGTTCACCGAGCCGGCTGCGGCGCTCGCGCCGAGCGCGTCCGGGAACTTCTCGCCGGTCGCCAGCCAAGCGCGCGACGAGCCGCCCGAGAAGGCGTACTGGATGATCTTCCTCGAGGTGTCGTAGCGGTCGGTCCCGCCGAGCCGCTGGATCGACGAGGTGTAGCCGCGGAGCTGGTCGTACACGCCCTTGCCGACGCTGAGCTCCGATCCGACGACGACGATCTTCGCGGGCTTCAGGCGGTCGAGCTCGTCGCGGACGGGCTGCGACATGCCGTCGCGGTCGACCAGGAGCAGCGGACCCTTCTGCTTGGCGGCGGCCGGGGCGGCGCTCAGCGCGTCGGGGAAGTTCGCGCCGGTCGCGATGTAGACGACGGGGACGTTCGGGCCGAAGACGGCCTTCGAGATCTCGACGGCGGTGCCCTGGCGGTCGGTGCCGGCCAGACGCGAGACGTCGATCCCGGCCGACGTGCTCACGGACGAGCAGCCGAGATCCTTCCGGCCGGGGCCCCGGGAGTCGCCCGTGCCGACCCAGCGGTTCCACTCGACGGAGTCGGCGGAGACGCAGACCTGGTAGGTGCCGGGTGCCGAGACGGGCGTGGTGGCGCCGAAGCCGTGGGCGCGGCCGGCGACGGAGTACTCGCCCGGGATGTCGCCGCGGTCGCCGTTCGCGGTCTGCGTGCGGACCGTGCGGGTGCCGTCGGGGCCGGTCACCGTGACCGTCGTGGTCAGCGCGGCCTGCTGCGTCGTCGGATCGACGGCCCAGCCGGACACGCTCAGGGTGCTGCCCGAGATGCGCGGGGCGTCGACGCGTCCCGCGGGGGCGATCCCGGCGTTGGCCAGGGTGCCGTTCGGGTTCCAGTCGCTGAAGAGGTACCAGAAGTTGATGTTGCCGTAGGTCGCGCAGGCCGCGTTGCCGGAGCCGGTGAGCGCGTAGTCGTTGGGCTGGTACGGCGTGTAGTAGTAGAGGTCGGCCGTGGCCTGGTTGCGGATGGTGACCGGCGAGGAGCCGCACGCGGTGCTCGGGTAGTAGGCGACGTTCGGCGTCGTGCCCGGAGCGTAGGTGGTGAAGTTCGAGCCGGAGCCGGGCGGGTTGGCGTAGCGCTTGAACTGGCGGGCCGCGCTGTAGACCTGGGTGAAGAATCCGGCGGAGCCGGGGTCGCACGCCGCGGTGTCCGGGCAGTTGTAGCCGGTCGCCTTGGCGTAGTCCTCGGGGCTCGGCGTCGTGTCGGTGACGAGGCTGCGCTCCTTCTGCACGAGCACGACCAGGGCGAGCGGGTTGATGCCGCAGGCCAGGCCGACGCGCGTGAAGATCGAGGCCGACGACTCGCTGCCGGAGCCCTGGTAGGCGCTGCACATCGCGTCCGCCGCCTTCGACGGCGTCGCCTGCGAGAAGTTCTTGAGGCAGGGGGCGGTGCCGGCGGTGGAGCACCGGCTGCCCTTCTCGTTCAGGAGCGACTGCACCTGACCGGTGCTCAGCGCGTCGCCGTCGAAGAACTGGGCGTCGCTGACGATGAAGCCGGCGCGGAAGCTCTTCGTCTCCTCGGCGCTGTACTGCGTCGACTGGTCCGGGACGCCGAGGTCGGCGCGGTCGAGGGACGCGTCGAGAGCGCCGGTCTCGACCGAGACGGTCGACGGCGCGTCCTCGGCGGCGGAGGCGGAGGTGATCGGGACGAGGGCGGTGCCGAGCCCGACGGCGAGAGCGAGCGCGACCGTGAGCAGGCGCGATGAGCGGTGGTGATTCCCCATGATCGCGAAGTCTACGAGGCGGTCGCAGGGCGTCCTGGCCCTCGTTCGGTGGTCGTGGCGCGTCGATCGCTCGATGTCGGAGGTGCGTGGTGTCATCGGCGGCATGGATCTCTCCTTCGTCCTCGGCCTGGTGGTCGGCGCGCTCCTCGCGGGAGTCGTGGCCGTCCTCCTCGCCCGCTCCCGCACCCCCGACGCCGCCCTCGCCCTCGACCTCGCGACGGCCCGCGCACGCGCGGAGGGCCTGGAGGAGCGCCACGAGGCCGTCATCGAGCAGCACCGCGAGCACCTCGGCTCCGCCCGCGACCAGATCCGCGAGCTCCAGGAGCAGCTGCGCGTCGTCGCCGAGCGCGAGCGGCACGACGCGCGCATCCTGCAGACACTCTCCCCCGTCGCCGAGAGCCTGCGCGGCATGCAGGAGGCGGTCGGCCGGCTCGAGCGCGAGCGCGCCGCCCAGTTCGGGGCGATCACCGAGCAGCTCGAGGGGCAGCGGGCGGCGGGCGAGCAGCTGCGCTCGACGACCGAGACCCTCGCGTCCGCGCTCCGCTCCACCACGAGCCGCGGCGCCTGGGGCGAGACGCAGCTGCGGAACGTCGTCGAGGCCGCCGGGCTCACCCAGCGGGTCGACTTCGACGTGCAGTTCGGCCTCGAGGGCGAGGCGGGCCGCGGCCGCGCCGACATGGTGGTCCGCCTGCCCGGCGGCAAGGCGATCGCGGTGGACGCCAAAGTGCCGTTCGACGCGTACCTGGAGGCGAGCGCGATCCCCGCGGGCGCCGGCGGAGAGGAGGAGGCGCGGCGCGCGGGGCTCCTGCGCGCGCACGTCCGCGCCCTCCGCGGCCACGTGGACGCGCTGGCCGCCCGCTCCTACTGGACCGGGCTCCCGGCGAGCCCCGAGTTCGTCATCGCGTTCGTCCCGAGCGAGCCGCTGCTCGCGAGCGCGCTCGACGCCGACCCGAGCCTGCTCGAGTACGCGTTCCGCAAGCGCGTCGCCCTCGCCTCCCCCGTGACCCTGTGGTCGGTGCTGAAGACCGTCGCCTACACCTGGCAGCAGGACGTGCTCACCGACGACGCCAAGCGCCTGCTCGACCTCGGCAAGACGCTCTACGCCCGTCTCGGCACCCTCGCCGACCACGCCGAGGGCCTGCGCCGATCGCTCGAGAAGACGGTCGACTCCTACAACGCCTTCGCCGGCTCGCTCGAGAGCCGCGTGCTGGTCACAGCGCGCCAGTTCGACTCCCTCGACGAGTCGCGCGTCATCGCCCCGGTCGGAGGAGTCGCCTCCTCGCCGCGCCGCCTCACCGCCGTCGAGCTGCTCGCCGCGGACGACGAGTCCGAGCGGAGCGCGTAGGGTCCCCGGTCCCCGTTGAGCGATCACCGGGGGCGCGCAGGCCGCGCGCGAGCGGCGCCGTCCATCCGGCTCGACACCCGGACGACCGCAGCTCGCGACGGCGCTCCACCTCCGCGGCTCGGTGGAGGAGCGACCGCGAGGCGTCTCGAGACCCGCCGCGGCCCCGCCCGCTCGCCTCGGTGACCGAGGCCGGTGTCCTTCCGCGTCCTGCACGCCGAGACGCCGCCGCACTCGACGAGTGCGCCGTCAGCGGAGCGGCGCCTCGGCAGCAGTGCGGCGTCTCTGAGAGAGCGTGACGGCCTAGACCCACTTCTCCGCGAGGTGCTGGGCGGTCACGCGGCGGATGGTGCCCGAGCGGGAGCGCAGCACGATGGACTCCGTCGTGATGACGTGGCCCTCCTTGCGCACGCCCTTCACGAGCCCGCCGTTCGTCACTCCGGTCGCGACGAAGTAGGTGTTGTCGCTGCGGACGAGGTCGTTGGCGTGGAGGACGCGGTCGAGGTCGTGCCCGGCGTCGATGGCGCGCTGGCGCTCGTCGTCGTCCTTCGGGCGGAGGATGCCCTGGATCACTCCGCCGAGCGCGCGGATGGCGCAGGCCGTGATGATGCCCTCGGGCGTGCCTCCGGTGCCGACGCACATGTCGAGTCGGGAGTCGTGGCGAGCGGCGTTGATGCCGCCCGCGACGTCGCCGTCGAGCAGGAGGCGCGTGCCGGCTCCGGCCGCGCGGATGTCCTCGATCAGTTGAGCGTGGCGCGGGCGGTCCAGCACCGCGATGCGCATCTCCTCGACGGGCTTGCGCTTGGCGCGGGCCAGGGCGCGGATGTTCTCGCCGATCGGGCGCTGGATGTCGATGATCCCGACGCCCTCGGGCCCGGTGACGATCTTCTCCATATAGAACACGGCGGAGGGGTCGAACATCGCGCCGCGGTCGGCGACGGCGATCATCGAGAGCGCGTTCTGGCGCCCGGCGGCGGTCAGCGAGGTGCCGTCGATCGGGTCGACGGCGATGTCGGCGGCGGGCCCCGAGCCGTTGCCGACGTGCTCGCCGTTGAAGAGCATGGGCGCGTTGTCCTTCTCGCCCTCGCCGATCACGACGACTCCGTCGAAGTTCACGGTCCCGAGGAAGGTGCGCATGGCATCGACCGCTGCGCCGTCGGCGGCGTTCTTGTCGCCCTTGCCGATGAAGGGCACGGCGCGGATCGCGGCGGCCTCGGTGGCGCGGACGAGCTCCATGCCGAGGTTGCGGTCGGGGTGGAGGTAGAGCGAGTCGTTGTCGATCACAGAGCGGAGTCCTTCGTCGTCGAGTTCGTGCACGTCGTCGCAGGACCCGCGGAGCGGATCCCCATCCCTGCCCGAAGCCTAGTCCAGGGCCCTCCACAGGCGGAGGGACCGCGGAGGGGCGCCTCGCTAGACTCGTCCGCGACGCGGGCCTCGCCCGACCCCCCTTCGTTCATCCGTCAAAGGAGATGCCATGCCCGTCGCTACCCCGGACCAGTACGCAGAGATGCTCGACAAGGCGAAGGCGGGCGGCTTCGCCTACCCGGCGTTCAACGTCTCGTCGTCGCAGACGATCAACGCGGTCCTCCAGGGCCTCACCGAGGCGGGCTCGGACGGCATCATCCAGGTCACCACCGGAGGCGCGGACTACTTCGCCGGCCACACCGTGAAGAACCGCGCGGCCGGCGCGATCGCCTTCGCGAGGTTCGCGACCGAGGTCGCCAAGAACTACCCGGTCACGGTCGCGCTCCACACCGACCACTGCCCGCAGAACGCGCTCGAAGGCTTCGTCTACCCGCTGATCGCAGCCTCCGAGGAGGAGGTCAAGGCCGGTCGCGAGCCGCTCTTCCAGTCGCACATGTGGGACGGCTCCGCGATCCCGCTCGACGAGAACCTCGCCATCGCGAAGGAGATCCTCCCGCGCGTCAAGAACATCAACGCCATCCTCGAGGTCGAGATCGGCGTCGTCGGCGGCGAGGAGGACGGCGTCTCGCACGACATCAACGAGCACCTCTACACCACGCTCGACGACGCGATCGCGACCGTCGAGGCCCTCGGCTTCGGCGAGCAGGGCCGCTACATGGCCGCCCTGACCTTCGGCAACGTCCACGGCGTCTACAAGCCGGGCAACGTCCGCCTGCGCCCGGAGCTGCTCCGCGAGATCCAGGACGGCCTGCAGGCGAAGTACGGCACCGGCGCGCTCCCCCTCGACCTCGTCTTCCACGGCGGCTCGGGCTCGACCGACGAGGAGATCGCCGAGGCGGTCCGCAACGGCGTCGTCAAGATGAACATCGACACCGACACGCAGTACGCGTTCAGCCGCTCCGTCGCGGACACCGTGCTGAAGAACTACGACGGCTTCCTCAAGGTCGACGGCGAGGTCGGCAACAAGAAGGTCTACGACCCGCGCTCGTGGGGCAAGATCGCCGAGACCGCGATGGCCGCGCGCGTCGCCGAGGCGACCCGTCAGCTCGGCTCGGCCGGGAACTCCGGGAAGTAGGGCACCGCTCCGTGACGAACGCACACGATCAGCCGGGCGACAGGCGTCCGGAGCCGCAGTACGGCGAGTACGCGCCGCCTGGCTGGTCGTGGCAGCCGCCGGAGGACGCCGTGGTCGTCCCCGACCCGCGGGGGTCGGAGACCGATCCGAGGCCCGCGACCGCTCCGGCCGCGAAGCCGGTCGCGCATCCCGTCGACCGCCTGCTCACGATCGTGCTGCTCGCGCTCGGCGTGTTCTTCGCCGTGCCGACGCTGCTCGACCCCTCGAGCTTCGCGACGACCCTCCAGGAGCTCTACCGCTCCCAGGGCATCGGCACCTACGCGTCTCCGGAGCTCGCGCGGATCCTCGGCGTCGTGGTGGCGCTCGCGCAGTCGCTGATCGTCGCCTTCGCGGTGTGGATCTCGATCCGGCGGCTCCGCGCCGGCAAGCGCGCCGTGCTCGTCCCGATCCTCGGGATCGCGGCGACCGTGCTGCTCTCCCTGATCGTCGCGGCGATCGCCATCCTGGGCGACCCGACGTTCGCGGAGTACGTCACGCGCATGTCGGGCTCGCAGGGCGGCGCGGGCACCGACGTCTAGCGTCGATCCCCGTTCCACCGCACACGGAAGAGGCCGCCGCTCCCGAGGGAGGGCGGCCTCTTCCGTGTCCGGGCCGGAACGCTCTAGGCGCCCGCTCCCGCGCTGATGCGTCCACCGACGCCGCGGGCGTCGCGCTTGCCGGCGACGTCCTTGCGCAGCTCCTTGGGGAGCGAGAACATCAGGTCCTCCTCCGCGGTCTTGACCTCCTCGACGTCGCCGTACCCGGCGGCGGCGAGGTCGTCGAGGACCTCCTGGACGAGCACCTCGGGCACCGAGGCGCCGCTGGTGACGCCGACGGTGCGGATGCCCTCGAGCCACTCCTGCTTGATCTCGCTCGCATAGTCGACCCGGTAGGCGGCCTTCGCGCCGTACTCGAGGGCGACCTCGACGAGGCGCACGGAGTTGGAGGAGTTCGCGGAGCCGACGACGATGACCAGCTCAGCGCCCGCGGCGACCTTCTTGATCGCGACCTGGCGGTTCTGCGTGGCGTAGCAGATGTCGTCGCTCGGCGGGTCCTGCAGGTTGGGGAAGCGCTCGCGGAGGCGGCGCACCGTCTCCATCGTCTCGTCGACCGAGAGCGTCGTCTGCGAGAGCCAGACGACCTTGTCCGGGTCCTTCACGACGATGTTCGGCACGTCGTCGGGGCTGCCGACGAGGGTGACGTGATCGGGGGCCTCGCCCGCGGTGCCCTCGACCTCCTCGTGGCCCTCGTGGCCGATGAGGAGGATCTCGAAGTCGTCGCGCGCGAAGCGGACGGCCTCGCGGTGCACCTTCGTCACCAGGGGGCAGGTCGCGTCGATCGCCTGAAGATTGCGGTCGGCCGCGCCCTGGACGACGGCCGGTGAGACGCCGTGCGCGCTGAAGACGATGTGCGATCCCTCGGGCACCTCGTCGACCTCGTCGACGAAGATGGCGCCCTGGCTCTCGAGCGTGGAGACGACGTGCACGTTGTGCACGATCTGCTTGCGCACGTAGACCGGGGCACCGTAGTGCTCGATGGCCTTCTCGACGGCGACGACCGCGCGGTCGACTCCGGCGCAGTAGCCGCGGGGCGCGGCGAGGAGGAGGCGCTTGCGGCCCTCGACGGGGACGTCGCGCAGACGCCCTGTGGCGCGGGGCATGCGCGGCATGGGCAGGCTGATCGGGACTTGGCTCACCCCCTGATTCTACGTGGTGCATCCTGTGCCCGGGCCGTCCCGGTGTCGGACCCGTCCCGTACCGTTGTCGTCGCGGGAGGGCACTCCCGCTCCCCCCGTCCCTCCGAGCAGAGGCAGCGATGACCGACGCCCCACCCACCGCCGACGCACCCTGGCCGGTCGGCCTGCTCGCCAGCAAGATCAAGGGCTGGATCGAGCGCCTCGGGACCGCGTGGGTCGAGGGCGAGATCACCCAGTGGGGCGCGTCCGGCGGCAACGTCTACGGGAAGCTGAAGGACCTGTCCGGAGACGCGACGGTCGGCTTCACCGTCTGGTCGTCGGTGCGGAGCCGCCTCCCGGCCGACCTCAAGCAGGGCGATCGGGTCATCGCGCTGGTGAAGCCCAACTACTGGGTCAAGGGCGGCACGCTCTCGATGCAGGTCTTCGAGATGCGCCACGTCGGCCTGGGCGATCTGCTCGAGAAGCTCGAGCGGCTCCGCCGGCAGCTGGCGTCGGAGGGGCTGTTCGACGCCTCCCGCAAGAAGCCGCTGCCGTTCCTCCCGCACGGCGTGGGCCTCATCACCGGCAAGGACTCGGACGCCGAGAAGGACGTGCTGCGGAACGCGCAGCTGCGCTGGCCGGCCGTGCGCTTCCGGGTGGTCCACTCGGCCGTGCAGGGCGACCGGACGGTCCCGGAGGTGCTCTCGGCCCTGCGGACCCTCGAGGCCGACGACAGCATCGACGTGATCGTGATCGCCCGCGGAGGCGGCGACTTCCAGAACCTGCTCGGCTTCAGCGACGAGGCGCTCGTGCGCGCCGTCGCCGCCTGCTCCACTCCGGTCGTCAGCGCGATCGGCCACGAGGCCGACCGCCCGCTGCTCGACGACGTCGCCGACCTGCGCGCCTCCACTCCCACCGACGCCGCGAAGAGGGTCGTGCCCGACGTCTCCGACGAGCTGCTGCGCGTGCAGCAGGCCCGGCTGCGGATGACCGGCCGCGTGAGCGGGCTCGTCTCGCACGAGATCGACCGGCTCTCGCAGCTGCGCTCGCGGCCGGTGCTCGCCCAGCCGCACGTGCTGGTCGACCGGCACGCCGAGGAGCTGACCCGCTGGGTCGCGCGCGGCGCCGAGCTGGTGGACCGCCGCCTCGAGCGCGCGCACCTCGAGGTCGAGCGCCTGCACGGCCACCTGCGCGCCCTCTCCCCCCAGCACACCCTCGACCGCGGCTACGCGATCGTCCAGAACGCGGCCGGGCACGTCGTCCGGGCGCCCGGTGAGGCGCCGGCCGGCGGCGCACTCGTCCTCACGCTCGCGGAGGGGGCCGTCGGCGCCCGCTCCGAGGGGCCCACCGGCGATCCCGCCGGCCGGTCCTGAGCCCGCCGCGCCACCCGTCCCCCCTCAGCCCCGATCGATAGGATCAGACCCATGCCCGACTCCCCCGACGCCCCGGCGACCGACTCCGACGTCTCGGGATTCTCCTACGAGCAGGCGCGCGACGAGCTCGTCCGCGTCGTGTCCGAGCTCGAGCAGGGCAGCTCCACCCTCGAGCGCTCGCTCGCCCTGTGGGAGCGCGGCGAGGCCCTCGCCGCCCGCTGCGAGGAGTGGCTGATCGGAGCACGCGCCCGGCTGGACGCGACCCGCTCCGGAGGGGCGGCCGCCGGATGAGCCGCGCGAAGCCCGCGCGGGTCGTCGCCGAGCTCGGGCGCCCGGAGACGGCCGCCGAGACGGCCGCACGCAAGGCCGAGAACTCCCGGCTCTACCGTCAGCGCAAGACGGTCAACAACCTCGTCTTCTCGCTGCTCGCGACCGTCGGCGCCGTAGCGCTCATCGTCCTGCTCGTCCCCCGCGGCGACACCGTGGAGCTCTCCTCGGTCGACGTCCCCCGCGTCGCCGCACAGGTCCAGCTGGGCGAGGAGCAGACGCTCGCCGTGCCCTCCCTGCCCGAGGGCTGGAAGGCCAACGCGGCCGAGCTCCGCCGCGAGAACGGCACCGACTACTGGTACGTCGGCCTGATCACCCCGAAGGCGGGCTACATCGGCCTGAGCCAGGGGCTCGACGCGGACGCGGCCTGGGTCGCGACGCAACTCGACCGCCGGGCGGCGACCGGCGTCGAGACGATCGACGGCCGCGACTGGACCGTCTACGACCACCGCGACTCCGGCGACGACACCGGCAACACGCCCTACGCACTCGAGACGACGGAGGGCTCCAGCACCTACCTCGTCTACGGCACGGCCCCGACGGACGAGATCCGCCTGGTCGTCGATGCCATCACCCCGCAGATCGGCCAGGAGGAGTCCCGATGAGCCTCGGAACCAGCAGCACCGTCCCCCGCGAGTCCCGCCCGCCGGCGTGGGTCTGGAAGGAGATGCTCCGCGGCAACCAGCGCTTCGTCGCCGGCGAGCCCCGCCACCCCCGCCAGGACGTCGAGCGCCGCGCCGAGCTCGCCGCCGCGCAGGCCCCGCTCGCCGCGCTCTTCGGCTGCAGCGACTCCCGCCTCGCGGCCGAGATCATCTTCGACCTGGGGCTCGGCGACCTCTTCGTCGTCCGCAACGCCGGCCAGGTGATCGCGGACTCCATCATCGGCTCGCTGGAGTACGGTGTCGCCGTCCTCGGCGTGAAGGTGCTGCTCGTGCTCGGCCACGACGAGTGCGGAGCGGTCCGGGCGGCGATCCAGTCGCAGGCGCCCGGCGCCGAGCGGCTCCCCCCGCACATCGAGCACCTGATCGAGCCGATCATCCCCGCGGTGCGCCGCCTCGTGGGCGCTCAGCCGGACGGCCGCGTGCTCGTCGACCCGTCGGCGACCGACGCGCTGGCCGTCGGCCGCGAGCACCTGCGCGACACGGTCGCCGAGCTGCTCCAGCGCTCCCCGCTGATCGCCGACGCTGTCGCGACCGGGCGGCTCGCCCTCGTGGGCGCCAACTACCGGCTCTCGGACGGCACCGTGATGTCCGATGTCGTGCTCGGCATCGATCCGCCCGAGCTCAGCCCCTACGTCTCCGAGCTGGAGCGCGACTCCGGCTCGGCCTCCTCCGCCGCCGCTCCGAGCGCGGTGGGATCGGATCCCGCGTGAGCGGCTCCGGACAGCACAGCACCAACCGATCAGACAAGGACGAACACAGCGTGGTGGATCACTCCCCGACCGACGACTCCGGCGACTTCCGCATCGAGCACGACACGATGGGCGAGGTGCGGGTCCCCCGCGACGCCCTCTACGCCGCGCAGACCCAGCGGGCGGTCGAGAACTTCCCGATCTCCGGTGCGGGCCTCGAGCCTGCCCAGATCGCGGCCCTCGCCCGCATCAAGAAGGCGGCGGCGCTGGCCAACGCCGAGCTGGGCGTGCTCGACGCCGACATCGCCACGGCGATCGCCGACGCGGCCGACCTCGTCGTCGGGGGCGGCTACGACGCGCACTTCCCGATCGACGTGTACCAGACCGGCTCGGGCACGTCCTCGAACATGAACATGAACGAGGTGCTGGGCTCGCTGGCGACCACGGCCCTCGGCCGCACCGTGCACCCGAACGACCACGTCAACGCCTCGCAGTCCTCCAACGACGTGTTCCCCACCTCGGTCCACGTCGCCGTCACCGGCGCGCTCATCGAGTCGCTGATCCCCTCGCTCGAGCAGCTCGCCGAGTCGCTCGAGGTCAAGGCGGAGCAGTGGGCCGAGGTCGTCAAGGCCGGCCGCACCCACCTGATGGACGCCACCCCCGTCACGCTCGGCCAGGAGTTCGGCGGCTACGCCGCGCAGATCCGCCTCGGCATCGAGCGCGTGCAGTCGGCGCTCCCCCGCGTCGCCGAGGTCCCGCTCGGCGGCACCGCGGTCGGCACCGGGATCAACACCCCCGCCGGCTTCCCGCAGAAGGTCATCGCGCGCCTCGCGGAGGAGACGGGCCTTCCCGTCACCGAGGCCCGCAACCACTTCGAGGCCCAGGGCGCGCGGGACTCGCTGGTCGAGGCCTCCGGAGCGCTGCGCGTGCTCGCGGTGAGCCTGACCAAGATCAACAACGACCTCCGCTGGATGGGCTCCGGCCCCAACACCGGCCTCGGAGAGCTGCGGATCCCCGACCTCCAGCCCGGATCCTCGATCATGCCCGGCAAGGTGAACCCGGTGATCCCGGAGGCCGTCCTCATGGTCTGCGCGCGCGTGATCGGCAACGACGCCACCATCGCCTGGGCCGGCGCCTCCGGTGCCTTCGAGCTCAACGTCGCGATCCCCGTCATGGGGACGGCGCTGCTGGAGTCGATCCGCCTGCTCGCGAACTCCGCCGTGCTGCTCGCCGACAAGACCGTCGACGGCCTCGAGGCCGACGTCGAGCACGCCCGCGCCCTCGCCGAGTCCTCCCCCTCGATCGTCACGCCGCTCAACAAGGTGATCGGCTACGAGGCCGCCGCCAAGGTCGCGAAGAACTCGGTCGCCAAGGGGATCACCGTCCGCGAGTCGGTCGTGGACCTCGGCTTCGTCGAGCGCGGCGAGGTGACGGAGGAGCAGCTCGACAGCGCCCTCGACGTCATGTCGATGACCCACCCCGGCTGAGCCCGGCCCTCCGACGGCCCGTCCCTGCGCTCGGCGCGGAGGCGGGCCGTCAGAGCACCAGCCAGAATCCCGCGAGCAGGAACGGTCCGAACGCGACCCGTCCGCGGACGCGCAGCACGAGCACCCACAGCCCTGCCACCGCGAAGCCGACAGCGGGCGCGGCGACGACCTGCTCGGGTCCGAGAGCCGCGAGCGGCGGTGCGAGGGCCGCCTGGAGCTTCACGTCGCCGAGACCCAGCCCGCCCGCCGCATGCAGCACGCCCAGGCACAGCACCGTCGCGAGGACGGCGACAAGCGTCCCCTCCGTGGGCGCGAGGACGGCTCCGACCACCAGCAGCGGGAGCGTGACCGCGTTCGGGAGCCGGTGCCCGCGCACGTCCGCCAGCACCAACGGCACGCTCACGAGCGCCACCGGGACGAGGCCGGGCGCCCGACCGAGGTGCGGGGCCCCGATCAGGAGGAGCACCAGGGCGCCGAGGAGCAGGGCGGCCCAGTCGAGCAGAGATCCGCGGAGCATCCGCCGAGACTAGGGGGCGACGCCCTCGGGGCGTCGGAGTTCTCCACAGGGCGGCCCGCCGGCGTGCTCGGGCGGCAGCGGGTCCCATCCCCGGCCTCAGTCGTGCGGCGGCAGCGGTCCCAGCAGGAGCGACGCCCAGGCGCCGTGCGCCGACGCGTCGTCGGAGGGGTGGAACTGCCCGGCGAGCACGTCGCGGTAGAGGCGACCGAGCTCCGACCGGCGCTGATACGCCGAGCCGCCCGCGATCCGGACGGCGCTCTCGACCACGCGGAGCGCTCCCTCCGTGGTGCGGATCTTCACCCCCACCAGCGACGGGAACCAGCGCGCGCCCCGGTCGACGAGCGCGTCCACGTCGGCCGCCGCCGAGCGCAGGGGCGCCTCGAGCCCGTCGAGCAGCATCCCGGTCTCAGCCACCCGGTGCCGCACCTCGGGGTCCTCCGCCAGTGGCCGCCCTCCCGCCCGGAGGGAGGTCCGTCGGCGGACGGAGGCGACGGCGAGCTCGAGCGCGCGCTGCGCGACACCGAGGTAGACCGAGGAGATCAGCAGCTCGAAGGCCGCGAAGACGGCGAAGACGAAGGGGTCGGCGGTCGGTCCGACGGGCAGCGAGCGGATCATCCGCTCGGCCGGGACGACGACGCCGCCGAGCACCGTCGTGCGGCTGTGGGTCGCCCGCATGCCGAGCGTGTCCCAGTCGTCGCGGACCTCGAGCCCGGCGACCGGAGACTCCGGGCTCTCACGGTGCACGAAACCGTGCACGAGCCGCGGCTCCGACCCACTGTCGTCGCGGCCGAACACGCCGAGCCGCGTCCAGGCGGGCGCGAGGGAGGTGAAGACCTTCGTGCCGGTGAAGCGGTAGCCGCCGTCCCCGAGCGGCTCCGCCCGCGTCAGCGAGTCCGAGAGCACCAGGTCGTTGCCCGCCTCGCTGTTGCCGAAGGCGAAGACGTGACCCGCCGCGGCGTCGACGAGGACCGAGCGGAGGGAGTCGTCGCCCCGCTCGAGCAGGAGTCGCGCGATCCCGGTCCAGACCAGGTGCATGTTGACGGCGAGCGCGGTCGCGGGCGCGGCCGTCGCGAGGCGCGTCTGCTCGGCGGCCGCCTGCTCCAGGCCGAGGCCGGCACCGCCGAGCTCCTCGGGGACGAGCAGCGCCAGGTAGCCGATCGAGCGCAGCTCCTCCAGGTCGTCCGCGCAGAACGCGTTGCGCTCGTCGTAGTCGGCCGCGCGGGTGCGGAAGCGCTCGAGGAGCGCGTCGTCGAGGATGCTCACCCGTCCACGCTACGCCCCGGTGCCCTGCAGGGACGCGCCCGGCCAGGGGATCCTCGGATCCCACGGGCCGGACGCACGGCGAGCCCGTCAGGCGAGCTCGTTCGACTCCAGCATCTCGGTGACCAGAGCGGCGATCGCCGAGCGCTCGGAGCGGGTCAGCGTGACGTGCGCGAACAGCGGGTGGCCCTTCAGCGTCTCGATCACGGAGGCGACCCCGTCGTGCCGGCCGACCCGGAGGTTGTCGCGCTGCGCCACGTCGTGGGTCAGCACCACCCGGGAGTTCTGCCCGACCCGCGAGAGCACCGTGAGCAGGACGTTCCGCTCCAGCGACTGCGCCTCGTCGACGATCACGAACGCGTCGTGCAGCGAGCGCCCGCGGATGTGCGTGAGCGGCAGCACCTCGAGCATCCCGCGCTCGATCACCTCGTCGAGCACGTTCTGCGACACCAGCGCCCCGAGCGTGTCGAAGACCGCCTGCGCCCAGGGGTTCATCTTCTCGGCCGCGTCGCCGGGCAGGAAGCCGAGGTCCTGGCCGCCCACCGCGTAGAGCGGCCGGAAGACCATGATCTTCTTGTGCTGGCGCTTCTCCAGCACCGCCTCCAGGCCCGCGCAGAGCGCCAGCGCCGACTTGCCGGTGCCGGCCCGGCCGCCGAGCGAGACGATGCCGACCTCCGGGTCGAGCAGCAGGTCGATCGCGAGCCGCTGCTCCGCCGACCGCCCGTGCAGGCCGAACACGTCCTTGTCGCCGCGGACCAGCGTGATCTGCCGCTTGCCGGTGACCCTCGCGAGAGCGGAGCCGCGGTCGGAGTGGACGACGAGTCCGGTGTTGACCGGGATGTCGGCCACGACGTCCGTGAAGAGCCGCTCGCGGTCGTAGAGCTCGCTCATCGCGTCGCCGCCGAGCGTCACGTCGTCCATGCCGGTCCAACCGGACTCGGGGGCCTGCTCGGCCAGGTACTCCTCCGCGGCGAGGCCGATGGAGGCGGCCTTCACGCGCATCGGCATGTCCTTGGACACGACGGTGACCGCGGCGCCCTCGCTCTGCAGGTTGAGCGCGACGGCGAGGATCCTCGCGTCGTTGTCGCCCATCTGGAGCCCGCTCGGCAGCACCGACATGTTCGAGTGGTTGAGCTCGACGCGGAGCGTGCCGCCGCGGCCGACGGCGATGGGGAAGTCGAGGCGCTCGTGCTGCACGCGCAGCTCGTCGAGGCGGCGCAGGGCCTGCCGGGCGAAGTAGCCGATCTCGGGATCGTTGCGCTTGCCCTCGAGCTCGCTGATGACGACGATCGGCAGCACGACGGCGTGCTCCGCGAACCGGAACATCGAGGACGGATCCGACAGCAGCACCGAGGTGTCCAGGACGTAGGTGCGGAGGAGCTGATCGGCCGGATCCGAGGAGCCGTGCTGGACACGGCGGTGGACGCCGCCCTGCGTCCCGGTCTGCGGATCCATGCCCTGGGGAACTGTCACGACGACTCTCCACACTCCGGGGGCCGGAGCCCCCGGCTCATGTCCTCGAGCCGGTCTCATCGGTGCGTGTCGTGCACCGCGCAGTGTCCCTTCGGCGTCTGCGCGATGTCGAGCCGTACTTCTGTGGCCGTCTCGACCAGGCGCTGTACCTGATGACTCGAACCTAACCCGGCGAATGACATCCGTGTGCTTCTCACCGCTACGAATGTGTAACCAGTGTGTGAACGCGCGGAATCCGGCCTAGTAGTCGATGCTCGTGGCCGACGAGATCAGGGCGGCGCGGAGCAGCGCGAGGGTCGCGTCGGTGGTGCCGGCGTGCGCGCTGAAGCGGACGGTGCTCGGACGCAGGCGCGCGGTGACGCCGTGCGCGGCGAGGGAGGCCGCCAGCGGGGCCAGTTCCTCCGGCTCCGGCTCGACGACCACGATGCCGGCGCGCTCGTGCTCGCCGCGGGAGCCCACGACCGCCAGCCCGAACTCGTCCGCGAGGTCGACGATCGCGCTGACCCGCTCCGCCACGAGCGCGGCGATCGTCGACTGCCCGACCGCGGCGACCTCCTCCAGCGCCGACGCGAGCCGGGCCTGGGCGATCGGGTCCGGGTTGCTGATGCTGAAGGCGCGGGCGTCGCCGCGCGGCGGAGCCACCTCGTCCCACGGCTCCGCCTGCTCCGATCCCGTCCAGCCGGAGAGCACCGGGGTCAGCCGCGACAGCGCCCGCTCGCTGAGCGCGAGGAAGCCCGTCCCCCAGCCGGCGCGGAGCCACTTCTGGCCGCCGGTGACGACCACGTCCGCCAGCTCGTAGGGCGCGTCGACGACGCCGAAGCCCTGGATCGCGTCGAGGACGAGCATCCGGTCGCCGATCACGTCCCGGATCGCCGCGACGTCCGCGAGGTAGCCCGTGCGGGAGTCGACCAGGCTCACCGCGACGGTCGTCACGTCGTCCGTGAGCTGCTCGCGGACCGCCTCCGGCGTCACCCGTCCCTGCTCGGTCCGCAGCCAGCGGGGCTCCACCGAGCCGAGAGCCTGCGCCGAGCGCACCGCCGCGAACGGCAGGCTCGGGAACTCCGCGGCCGACAGCAGCACCGCGCCCGAGGCGCCGAACAGCGCGTGCAGGAGGCCGGTCGAGGTGTTGGGCTGGAAGACGACGCTGTCGGCGGGGACGCGCACGAGCGCCGCCGCCGCCTCCCGGACGCGCACGTCCTGCCGGAACAGCTCGTCGAGGGTGCCGCTGCGCGCGCGCACCAGCAGCTCGACGGCCGCCTCCTGCTCGGCGGCGACGGTCGCCGAGAGCGGGCCCACCCGGCCGAAGTCGAGGTACCCGGTCTCCTCGCCGAAACCGGCGAGGTAGTCCTCGGTCGTGGTGGAGGTGGCCTCGTTCGAGCTCATGCCGGCCCTTCCGGTCGGTGGTGCGGCAGGAGCCGCGAGGTCAGCTGCCGAAGCGGCGGTGCCGTCCGGCGTAATCGCGGAGCGCGCGGAGGAAGTCGACCTCGCGGATGTCGGGGCCGAGCGCCTCCATGAAGTAGAACTCGCTGTGCGCGCTCTGCCAGAGCATGAAGTCGGAGAGGCGCTGCTCCCCCGAGGTGCGGATGACCAGATCGGGGTCGGGCTGCCCGCTGGTGTACAGGTGCTCGCCGATGAGCTCCGGGGTCAGCAGGCCCGCGACGTCCTCGATGGAGGAGCCGCGCTTGCCGTGCTCCTCCAGGATGCTCCGCACGGCCTGGGCGATCTCGTGCCGCCCGCCGTAGCCGACCGCGAGATTGACGTGCAGGCCCGTGTGGGAGGCGGTGCGCGCCTCCGCCGTGTCGAGCGCGGCCACGAGCGAGGGCGGGAGGCCCTCGTCGGAGCCGACGTGCTGCACGCGCCAGTCGGGCTGCTGGGAGACCTCCTCGGCGAGGTCGGCGATGATCGCGATCAGCTCGGACAGCTCGCTGCTGTCGCGGCCGACGAGGTTGTCCTGCGAGAGCAGGTAGAGGGTGACGTGGCGCACGCCGAGCTCGTCGCACCACTGCAGGAACTCGTGCACCTTGGCGGCGCCGGCCCGGTGGCCGTGCGCGGCGGTCTCGAGGGCCCGCTGCCGCGCCCAGCGCCGGTTGCCGTCGATGATCATCGCGACGTGGTTCGGCAGGGAGTCGGGGGGAAGGCTCGAGCGGAGGCGCTTCTTGTAGACGCCGTAGAGGAGGTCCCTTCCCACAGGCAGTCTCGGCTTCGGCACAGTGACACGGTAGTCGACCCGGGGCGCTCCTCGAAGCCCGGCGGCGCTCGGCGTCGGCCCGGGACGGCGTCGTAGTCTGTCCGGCATGAGCCAGCGGCCGACGCCTCCCCCGTCCGATCCCCGCGCCCGCACCGTCCGCGGCGGAGACGCCGTCGGAGCGGACGGCCCGGACCTGCCCGCCCTCCCCCTCGTCGAGGACGCGATCGAGCACGACTCCTCGGCGGAGGTCCGGCCCACCTGGCGCGGCTGGATCCACGCCGGCCTCTTCCCGCTCGCGATCGTCGCCGGAGTGGTGCTGATCGTGGTCGCGGAGGGGACCGCGGCGAAGTGGGCGGCCGCGGTGTTCGCGACCACGTCGCTCCTGCTCTTCGGCAACTCCGCTCTGTACCACCGCTTCGACTGGAAGCCGCGGACGAAGATGATCCTCAAGCGGATCGACCACGCCAACATCTTCCTGCTGATCGCCGGCACCTACACGCCGCTGGCCGTGCTCGCCCTGCCGCCCGCGCAGGGCACGCTCCTGCTGGTCCTGGTCTGGGCGGGGGCGCTGCTCGGGATCGGCTTCCGCGTCTTCTGGATCGGCGCGCCGCGCTGGCTCTACGTGCCGCTCTACCTGCTGCTGGGCTGGGCGGCCGTGATGTACCTCGGTCCGCTCTTCGAGGCCAGCGCGACGATGATGGTGCTCGTCCTCGTCGGCGGGCTCTGCTACTCCGCCGGAGCCGTGATCTACGGGATCAAGAAGCCCAACCCGGTCCCGGGCGTCTTCGGCTTCCACGAGATCTTCCACGCGCTCACGGCCGTGGCGTTCCTCTGCCACTGGACGGCGGCGCTGATCGTCTCGCTCCACCCCGCCTACAACGCCTAGCGGGGCCCGGGCCCATCGCTGCGGGCCGGGCTCAGCCCTCGCTGCGCTCCGCCTCCTCGGCGTCGAGCCGCTCCTTCACCTGGGCGGTGTAGGTGGTGCGCCGCACGCGCCGGACCATGTCGAGCGCGAGGAGGACGGCGGCCAGAGCGATCACGAGCATCGTGATGAAGCCGAAGAGGCCCGGCGTGACCGTGTCCTCGTTGAACTCGGGACCCGGGGTCGGCACCGTCGTGGAGGCGAGAACGACGGCGCGCTGGGCGCCCTCGAGCAGCCCGGCGATCACGCGCGCACCTCGTCGGCGACGACGACGCCGGAGCCGTCGGGCTCCGGGGACACCGGGGCGTCCCCCGAGGGCTCGGGGTCGGGCGCGATCGGCGGGACGACCGCGGTCGGGCCCGGGGCGAGCTCGGCCAGGTCGAGACCGGCGAAGAGATCCGTCTCGGGCGTCGGCGCGTCGACCCGGCTCTCGACGAGCTGGAAGTCGTCGGTCGGCCAGGCGGCGTCGATCGCCTCGTGCGGGAGGAAGAAGAAGGCGTTGTCCGGAGCGACCTGGCTGGCGTGGGCGAGCAGGGCCGCATCGCGCCGATCGTGGAAGCCGGAGATCACGACCCGCGTGGTCGCGAGGTACGGGGTGTCCTCGTTCCAGCGCTTCATCTCCTCGAAGACCGACAGGCGCGGGTCCTCCGGGTCGATCGAGCGCAGGTGCTCGGCGATCGCCCGCAGCTTCTGGCCGCTGAAGACGCGGTCGTAGTACAGCTTCGAGACCGACCACGGAGCGCCCGCGCCCCGGTACCCCTCGGCGAGGCCCGCCGCGCGGTACGCCTCGACGGCGACCTGGTGGGCGCGGATGTGGTCGGGGTGCGGGTAGCCGCCGTTCTCGTCGTAGCTGATGATCACGTGCGGGCGGAACCGGCGGACCAGGCGCACGAGCGGAGCGGCGGCCGTGGCGAGCGGCAGGCCCGCGAACGAGGCGGCGTCGACCTTCCCGTCCTCGGGCATGCCGGAGTCGACGAAGCCGAGCCAGGCGTGCTCGACGCCGAGCGCCTCGCGAGCGGCCGCCATCTCGTACCGGCGGAGGCCGCCGATGTCGCGCTCGGCGTGCGCGCGGGCCTCGAGGCCCTCGTTCAGCACGGAGCCGGCCTCGCCTCCGGTGCAGGAGACCACCATGACCTCGGCGCCCCGCGAGGCGTAGGCGGCCAGCGTCGCCGCGCCCTTGCTCGACTCGTCGTCAGGATGGGCGTGCACGGCGAGGAGGCGCGGAGTGTCCCGCACCTCCGAATCGACGGAGACCTCGACGGCCTGGGACACGATCGCTCGATTCCTCGGGGTTTAATGGGATCGGCGCTCCCGTCCGCGAAGGACGCGCGCCACCCGTCCAGAGTAGACGCATCACCCAGGGAGTTCCGTGGCCGCCCGCACGTCCGAGAGCGTCGAGGGAGCCGCCGCGCCCGCGCTCGATCCGGACGCCGTCCGCGCCGCTGGACCCCTCGCCACCCGCTACGGCCGCACGACGCGCACCCGCCGCGGGAACCGCTGGCTCTTCGGCGGTGTCGCGCTCGCCTTCGTCGCCGTCTTCGCCGCCTGGGTCGTCTGGGCCGGACTCGACGGAGCACGCGGCGGGGTGGACGTCCAGGACACCGCGCACCAGGTCGTGGACGACCGCACCGTCACCGTCTCCTTCGACCTCACCGCGCCCGTCGGCCGCGAGGTCGCCTGCGCGGTCCAGGCCCTCAACGAGCAGTCCGCCGTGGTCGGCTGGCTGGTCGTGGAGTACCCCGCCTCGACGGAGCGCTTCCGCTCCTACACGGAGACCGTCCGCACCACCGAGCTCGCGAACACAGGTTTGATCTCCTCCTGCTGGCTCCCGTAGGCTTGCCCGAAGCCCTGACGGACTCGTCGGGGCCTCGCCATTCCCACCGCCGCCTGACGCCGGCCGTCCCCACCGCCGGACGCGGACACCTCCGCACGGTGCTGCCGGGCGCCGCGAGCGCGGCCCGCAGAGCAGGAGCCCACCATGGCCGACCAGTCACAGGTGACCTGGATGACCCAGGAGTCGTACGACCGCCTCGAGGCGGAGCTCACCGAGCTGTCCACCAACGGACGCGAGGAGATCGCCAAGCGCATCGAGGTCGCCCGCGAGGAGGGCGACCTGAAGGAGAACGGCGGCTACCACGCCGCGAAGGACGAGCAGGGCAAGATCGAGGCCCGCATCCGCCAGCTGACCTCCCTCCTCCGCGAAGCCGAGATCGGCACGCCCCCCGAGAGCCACGGAGTCGTCGAGGCCGGCACCATCATCACCGCCGAGATCGCCGGCGACGAGTCCCGCTTCCTCCTCGGCAACCGCGAGATGGCGGGCGAGAGCGACCTCGACGTCTACAGCCCCCAGAGCCCCCTCGGATCGGCGATCATGGGCCTGAACGTCGGCGACACCGCCCGCTTCACGGCACCCAACGGGCGGGAGATCGAGGTCCGCGTCGCCAACGTCGAGACCTGGTCCGGCCACTGATCGCACGTCGCGGCGCTCTCCGCGGCGTTGTCGTCGGGCGCGATACCGCCGGTATCGCTTCCTCCTCCGCCTTGCGGAGAACGCCGCGACGCACGATCAGCCCTCTCTGAACGGGAGCGGGGCGCCGGCTTCGCGGCGACGGCGTAGGGCGCGATAACGCCGGTACCGGCTTCCTCCTCCGCCTTGCGGAGAACGCCGCGACGCACGACCAGCCCTCTCCAGACGGGGGGGCGCCGGCTTCGCGGCGACAGCGTCGGGCGCGACATCGCCGGTACCGCTTCCTCCTCCGCCTTGCGGAGAACGCCGCGACGCACGACCAGCCCTCTCCGAACGGGAGCGCCGCGCAGGCTTCGCGGCGACGGCGAGGGCGCGAGATCGCCGGTACCGGCTTTGTCCTCCGCTCTGCGGAGAACACCGCGGCGCCCTCGAGCGGTCAGTTGCGGGAGATGCGGGGGGCGTAGCCGGCGTCGGTGAGGACCTGGATGACGCGGTCGGCGTGCTCGGGGCCGCGGGTCTCGACGCTGATCTCGATCTCGACCTCGCTGATCTGCAGGCCCCGGCCGTGCCGGGTGTGCAGCACCTCGACCACGTTCGCGTTCGCCTCCGAGATGAGCTCCGCGATGCGCGACAGCTGCCCCGGACGATCCGGCAGCCCGATGCTCATCTTGAGGTAGCGTTCCGACGCGGCCAGGCCCCGGCTGATCACCCGCTCCATCATCAGCGGATCGATGTTGCCGCCCGACAGGATGACCGCGGTCGCTCCGGCGTCGCGGATCTTCCCCGTCAGGATCGCCGCGATGCCCACCGCGCCCGCGGGCTCCACCACGAGCTTCGCCCGCTCCAGCAGCACCAGCAGAGCCCGGGCGATGTCGTCGTCCTCGACGGTGACGACCTCGTCCACCATCTCGCGGACGATCGCGAAGTTCAGCTGCCCCGGCTTCGCCACGGCTATGCCGTCGGCGATCGTCGGAGAGATCGTGATCGCGGTCGGCTCGCCGCTCGCGAGCGAGAGCGGGTACGGCGCCGCGTTGGCCGCCTGCACGCCGATGACGCGGAGAGTGCGCCCCTCCTCGGCCGCCTTCTGCTTGGCCGCCGAGGCGACCCCGGCGATGAGGCCGCCGCCGCCGATGGGCACCACGATGGTCTCGACGGCGGGGGCCTGCTCGAGGATCTCGAGGCCGACCGTGCCCTGGCCGGTGATCACGTCGGGGTGGTCGTAGGGAGGAACGAAGACCGCGCCGGTGCGCTCGGCGAACTCCGCCGCCGCCGCGAGCGCCTCGTTGAAGATGTGCCCGCTCAGCACCACGTCAGCGCCGTAGTCACGGGTGGCCGCGAGCTTGGGCAGCGCGACGCCGATCGGCATGAAGATCGTGGCCTTGATCCCCAGCTCCCGCGCCGCGTAGGCGACGCCCTGCGCGTGGTTGCCGGCCGAGGCCGCCACGACTCCGCGGGCCCGCTCCTCCGGGGTGAGCCGCGACATCCGGAACACGGCTCCGCGGATCTTGTAGGAGCCGGTGCGCTGGAGGTTCTCGCACTTGAGGAACACGGGCGAGCCGAGGACCTGCGCGAGGAAGGTGCTCGTCTCCATGGGGGTGGCGGCGATGACGGGGGCGAGGACGGCGCGGGCCGCCTCGAACTCGTGGAGGGCGGGTCCGACGACGCGGCTAGTCTGCATGCTCTGCGGCAACTCTCTCGGGGGTTCGGGTCGGCGAGCGCCAGGCTCCGCTCGCGACGTACTTGACCATGACGTTGAGCGTGGCCACGACGGGCACCGCGAAGAAGGCGCCGGCGATGCCGCCGATGATCGAGCCTCCGGCCACAGCGAGCACGACGGCCAGCGGGTGGACCTTGACCGCCGACCCCATGATCAGCGGCTGGAGGATGTGGCCCTCGAGCTGCTGCACCGCGAGGACGACGATCAGCAGGAAGAGCGCGATCAGCGGTCCGTTGTAGACCAGCGCGATGAAGACGGCCAGCGCCCCGGTCACCACGGCGCCGATGACCGGCACGAAGGAGCCGAGGAAGACGAGCACGCCGATCGGGATGGCCAGCGGGACGCCGAGGAGGAAGGAGCCGAGGCCGATGCCGACCGCGTCGACGAAGGCGACCAGGATCTGCACCTTCACGAAGTTGGTCAGCGTGACCCACCCTGCGCGACCGGCGCCGTCGACGGCTCCGCGGGCGCGGCGCGGGAAGAGGCGGACGACCCAGCTCCAGATGTTCGGCCCGTCGATCAGGATGAACAGCGTCGAGAAGAGGGTGAGCAGCACGCCCGTCAGCAGGTGGCCGACGGTCGAGCCGACGCTGAGCGCGCCGCTGACCAGCATCCCCGAGTCCTGCTGCAGGGCCGTGAGCGCCTGCTGCGCGTACTGGTTGATGTCGGTCTCGGTGAGGTGGAGCGGCGACTCGAGGAGGAAGGCCTTGAAGTCGTCGTAGGACTGCACCGTCTGCCGGCTGAGGTCGTCGAAGCCGGAGTAGACCTGGGTGACGACGAGGAAGAGGAGCCCGCCGATCACCACGACGATCCCCAGCTCCGCCAGGACGACGGCCGCCCACTTGGGCCAGCGGTGGCGCTGGAGGAAGCTCGAGAACGGCACGAGCAGGGCGGCGATCACGATCGCGAGCAGGAGCGGGATGACGATCAGCCGCAGCTCGATGACGAGCAGCACCAGCACCGCGAGCGCCGCGACCACGACGAGGACGCGCCAGGCCCAGGCGCCGGCGATGCGCATCCCGTCGCTCACGAAGGCCGAATCGGCGACGGGAGCGGGCCGGGAGGGGGCGGCCGGGGCGACGGGCGCGGCGGGCTGGACGGCGCGCGGGCCGGAGGTGCGGCGGGACCTGCCGAGTCTCATCTGCCCAGACTAGGCCCCGGCGCATACCCCGCGCGGTATCCCCGGGGAGTGCTCATGCGGCGGCGCCGACCGCCGCCTGCTCCGGTGCCGGACCGACCGCGACCGGGCGCCGCGCGGGCAGCACGCCGACCCGCTCCCCCGACTCGAGGCGGTGCCCCGACGCGTGCTGGACGGTGACCTCCTCGCCCGTCGACAGCCGGACTGTCGAGCGCCGCACCGGCCCCAGGAAGCTCGAGGCGAGGACGACTCCGGGCAGGGAGTCGGGAGCGCCGTCGGCCACGACGGCGAGGTCCTCGGGGCGGAGGAACACCGACACGGGCCCGTCCGCCGCCGCCGCGTCGACGAGCGGCAGGCGCACGCCGAGCGCGAGGACCGATCCCGACGAGACCGTCCCCGTGACCACCGTCGAGAGGCCGACGAAGCGGGCCGTGAAGGCGGTCGCCGGGCGCGCGTAGAGGTCCTCCGGCGCGCCCAGCTGCTCGATCCGCCCGGCGTTCATCACCGCGACGCGGTCGGCGACGGCGAGCGCCTCCTCCTGGTCGTGCGTGACGAAGAACGTGGTGATGCCGATCTCGGACTGCAGGCGCTTGATCTCGTCGCGCAGCTGGACGCGGACCTTCGCGTCCAGTGCCGACAGGGGCTCGTCCAGCAGCAGCACCCGCGGCCGCGTGACGAGGGCGCGCGCGAGCGCCACCCGCTGCTGCTGGCCGCCGGAGAGCTCGTGCGCGTAGCGGTCGCCGAGGGCGCCGAGGCCCACGACCTCCAGCGCCTCCCCCGCGGCCGCCCGGCGTTCGCGCGCCCCGACTCCCCGGGTGCGCAGCCCGAACTCGACGTTCTCGCGCGCCCGCAGGTGCGGGAAGAGCGAGTACGACTGGAAGACCATGCCCATGTCGCGCTTCGCGACGGGGACGTGGGCGACGTCCTCCTCGTCGACGAGGATCCGCCCCGCGTCGATCCGCTCGAGACCGCTGAGGGCGCGCAGGGCTGTGGTCTTGCCGCAGCCGGAGGGGCCGAGCAGCGCGATGAACTCACCCGGGGCCACGTCGAACGAGACGCCGTCGAGCGCTCGCGCGGAGCCGTAGTGCCGCTCCACGTCGACGAAGCGCACGCGGGCGCCGGGGAGGGTGGGAGCGGTCACGAGGAGCCTTTCGAGGAGCGCGCCCGGCCCGTCGGCAGGCCGATCCGCGCGAGGCGGCCGATCCCGAGCAGGAGGGCGAAGGCGAAGAGGAGCGAGAGCAGCGAGAAGATCACGGCGACGTAGGCGTCGGACTTCGACACCTGCACCAGGCCGGTCTGGAGGGTGGTGCGGCTGAGGAGCGAGGCGATCGTGTACTCGCCGAGAACGACTGCGACGGTGATCAGCGCGGCCGCGACCAGGCCCCGGCGCAGGTTCGGCAGGAGGACCCTCCCGAGCACCGCGAGCGGGCCCGCGCCGAGCGAGCGGGCCGCCTCCGAGAGCGTCACGGCGTCGAGACCGGCGAGGTCCGCCGCCACGGCGCGGTAGGCGTAGGGCAGGACCAGCACCCCGTAGGCGAGAGCGAGCGTCCACGGCGCGGAGCCGGCGAGCCGGGTGACCACGGAGTAGACCGGCGCGAGGCCGACGACGAGGACGATGGCGGGCACGGTCAGCGGGAGCAGGCAGACCAGCTCCAGAGCCCGGCGCAGGCGCGGGAGCCGGATCTCGACGAGCAGCATCGTCGGCACCAGCAGGACCAGGACGATGAGGGCGGTGACGACGGCGAGGACCAGCGAGTTTCCGATCCCCCGGAACAGCGAGCGGTAGGCGCGCTCGTTCTCCGGGTCGAGGATCGCCGTCCAGTGCGAGAGGTCGTGGCCGCCGGCGCCGCGGAGCGTGAACTCCGCCATCGCGACGATCGGGACGGCGAACACCAGCCCGGTGATCACGAGCACCGCCCCGGACAGGAGCCGCGCTAGCCTCATCGCTGCCACCGCCGGGCCCGGCGCTGCAGCAGCGCGTACCCGGACATCAGGACCACCATCACCGCGAGCATCCCGAGCGCGAGGGCGCCCGCGAGGTTCTCACGGCCCAGCACCGTCTCGCTGACCAGCGCGGCGCGGATCTGCAGGGGGACGATCTGCGCGCCCTGGCTGATCAGCGCCGCCGCGGTGGCGAAGGAGGAGAACGCGTTCGCGAACAGCAGCAGCACGCAGCCGAGGAACGACGGCGCCAGCACCGGGAGGGCCACGTGCAGCCAGTAGCCGAGCCGGCCCCCGCCGAGCACCGCGTTCGCCTCGGCCCACTCCGGGCGCAGGCCCTCGAGCGCGGGCAGGAACGTGAGCACCATCAGGGGCACCTGGAAGTAGAGGTAGGGCAGGACGAGCCCGGGCAGCTGGTAGAGCCACACGCCGTCGGCGTAGAGGTCGACGCCCGCTCCCGCGAGGAGGGTGGTCACCAGCCCCTGCACGCCGATCGTCGCGATGAAGGCGAACGCGAGCATCACACCGCCGAACTGCGCGAGGACGCTCGCCGCCGCATCGACGACGGTTCGGAGCGCCCCGCGCGGATCGGAGCCGAGCAGGGCCAGGCACACGACCGCGCCCAGCACCGCGCCGACGACGGCGGTCACGGCCGAGAGCCCGAGCGACGCGCCGAAGGCGGATAGCACGACGGGATCCCCGAGCGCCAGCACGTTCGCCGTGGTGAAGCGGCCGTCTCCGTCCGTGAATCCGGTCGCCACTGCGAGGACCGTGGGGACGGCCAGGAACAGCAGGACGTAGAGCGCGAAGGGGGCGACGCCCAGCACGGCCGGGGTGCCGCGCCGTCCCCGGGGCGCGGACGCCCCGGAGACGGCCTCGGCGGGAGCGGTGGTCACTGGATCGCCGCGGCCCACTTCTCGGCGAGGAGCGACGAGGCCGCCTCGGTCTGCTCCTCCGTGAACTGGACGAGGTCGGAGGGAGCGGCGCCGACGGCGTAGAGCGCGTCCTGGTCGACCGTGCCGGCCTCGGTCATCGCGGCCAGGCGCACCGGGTAGGCGCCGGCGGCGAGGTAGAGGTTCTGCGCGGCGTCGGAGTAGAGGTACTCCTGCCAGAGCCGCGCGGCCGCCGGGTGCGGAGCGTCGGCGTTGACCGCCTGGTTGTAGTAGCTGCCGACGGCGGAGCCCGGGAGGACGGTCGTCGTCCACTCGCGGGTGCCCTCGTTCGCCTTCCCGGCGGCGAGGTTGTTGTAGCTCCAGTCGAAGACGACAGGGGTCTCGCCCGAGGCGATGGTGGCGTCGGTCGGGTCCAGCGGCAGGAAGTTGCCGGCGTCGTTCAGCTTCTCGAAGAAGTCGATCCCCGCCTGGACGTCGTCGGCGGAGCCGCCGGACTGGAGAGCCGCGAGCTGCACCGCGGCCGCGGCGGCTCCCGCCTGGGTCGGGTCGCCGTTGATCGCGACCGAGCCGCGGTAGTCGGCGCCGAGGAGGTCCTCGAGCGACGTGGGCGCAGGCACCGCGGCCGCGTCGAACCCGATCGACATCAGGCCGGTGTAGTCGTTGACCCAGAGGCCCGACTCCTCCTTGTTCCCCTCGGGGATGTCGTCCCAGGACTCGACCTTGTACGGCGCGAACATGTCCGTGTTCGCCAGAGCGACGGCCGGCCCGAGGTCGAACACGTCGGGAGCGGTGTCCTGCCCGGCGAGGTTCTCCGCCGTGCTGATCTCCTCCGCGGAGGAGACGTCGGGGTCGGCGGAGTTCACGGTGATGCCGTACTCGTCCTCGAAGCCGCTGATCAGCTCGCCGTAGTTCGCCCAGGTGTCGGGCAGGGCGATGACGTTGAGCTCGCCCTCGGCCTTCGCGGCCTCGACCAGGGCGTCCAGCCCGCCGAGGTCCGCGGCGGACGTGGCGGACGCCGCGTCCGCGCCGCCGCCGTCGGACGAGGCGGTGGCGCCGCCGGAGCAGGCCGAGAGTGTGAAGACGAGGGCGGTGCCGGCGGCGGCGACCGCGGCGGCGCGCGACAGGCGCTGAATGGTCAAGGGTCCTCCAGGAGTCGGGTGGGCCGCCCCGGTGGGACGGCCTCGGGCACGGTAGGAGCGCCGCGAGTCGGCGAGGGAGCGCGGCGGTGAATGCCGGGCGAACGCCGGGGGCCGAATCGGGGACGGCGATGTCGGGGGCGTTCGCTAGCGTGGGCGGACCATGACCGAGCAGCTCTCCGCCGCGCTGGCGCGCCGCATCGCCCTGGCGGCGCAGGGGTTCGGCGTCCCCCGTCCGTCCCGGGTCGACGCGCGCCGGGTGCGCGCCGCCGTGGACCGGATCCGCCCGCTCCAGCTCGACTCGGTGAACGTCTTCGAGCGGAGCCACTACCTGCCGCTGCTCGCGCGGCTCGGCCCGTACGATCGCTCCCTCCTCGACGCCGCGGCCTTCTCCCCCGACGGCCCCTACGTCGAGTACTGGGCCCACGAGGCCGCCCTCGTCCGCCGCGAGGACCTCCCGCTCTACCGCTGGCGGATGGAGCACTACCGCCGGGTCCGCCTGCCCGAGCACGAGGGCTGGGCCCACGAGAACCGCGCCACCCTCGACTGGCTCCGCTCCGCGCTCGCCGACGGTCCCCTCCGCGCCTCCGAGATCGAGCACGAGGCCAACGTCCGCACGGGCCCCTGGTGGGGCTGGTCCGACATCAAGCGCGGCCTCGAGGTCCTGTTCCGCTGGGGCGAGGTGGTGACGGCGGGGCGCACGCGCTTCGAGCGCTCCTACGGTCTCGCCGAGCGGCTCCTCCCGAGCGCGGTGCTCGACGCCGACGTGCCCCTCCCCGATGCCGTCCGCGAGCTCGTGCGCCGGGCGGCCCGGGCCCATGGGATCGGCACCCTCGGCGACCTGGCCGATTACCACCGGCTGCTCCAGTCCCCCACGCGCGTCGCGATCGACGAGCTGGTCGAGGCGGGCGAGCTCGAGCGCGTCGAGGTGCGCGGCTGGGAGCGGGGCGGGCGACCCGTGCCGCTCTGGCGGCACGTCGATGCCCGACGCCCCCGCACGCTCCGGGCGGACGCGCTCCTCTCGCCGTTCGACCCCGTGGTCTGGCACCGGCCGAGAGCCGAGCTGTTCTTCGGCTTCCACTACCGGATCGAGATCTACACCCCGGCCGAGCAGCGGGTCCACGGCTACTACGTCCTCCCCGTGCTCCTCGACGACGTGATCGCCGCCCGGGTCGACCTCAAGAGCGAGCGCAAGCGCCGGATCCTCCTCGTGCAGGCCGCCTGGCTCGAGCCGGGGGCCCCGGCCGACACGCCGGAGCGGCTCGCCGCACTGCTGGTCGAGGCGGCGGCCTGGCAGGGCCTCGACGCCGTCGAGGTCGTCGGTCGCGGCGACCTCGCGGCCGCCCTCGCCGCAGCACTGCAGAGGATCGCGTGAGCGCGCCCGGCGGCGTCCTGGCGCTGGCGCTCTCGGAGCGCTGCGTCGCCCGTCTGCTCGAGCGCGGGAGCGTCGTCGGGGTCGGCACGGGCGAGCTCGCCCATGCGGCCGGCGTCTCCCTCCGGACCTTCCACCGGTACCTCGGCGGGAAGGAGGACTGCGTGCGCCCGGTGCTCGCCGCCGCGATCGCCGCGATGGGACGCGCCCTCCTCGAGCGCCCGGCCGCCGAGCCGCTGAACGCGGCGCTCGGTCACGCCTTCGCCGCGGCGGCCTCCGGTCGCCAGCTCGACCGCACCCTCCGGCTGATCCCCCTGCTCACCGAGACCTCGGCGATGCGCGCCGTCTGGGCGCAGTCGCTGCACGACGGCGAGGAGGCGCTGACGCCGTTCCTCGCGGAGCGTATGGGGCTCGGCCGCACGTCCCCGCACCGGGCGGCCGTCCTGGCCACCGTCGTCCTCGCCCTGGTCCGGCGGGCGCTGGTCGACGCGGCCGCGAGCGGCATCGACCCGGCGCCGGTCTTCGCCGAGTACCTGACGACCGTCGACGGCGGTCCGCTCGCGGCTCCGACCGGATGACGTCCCGTCCGGCGCGGTGACGGGCGCACCTCTGACCGAAGCGGGATGCGGTGCGGGGCGGCGCTCGTCGACGGGGCGTCGGCCGGATCGGCCTGCTAGAAGCGCGAGCCCATCTCGGAGAGGCGGGCGACGCGGTCCGCGATCGGCGGGTGGGTCGCGAAGAGGCGCGCGACCACTCCCGGCTTCGACGGGTCGGCGATCCAGAGGTGCGCCATCGAGCTGTTCTGCCGCTGCATCGGCCGGCCCGCGGACTCGAGCTTGAGCAGGGCGCGGGCGAGGGCGTCGGGGTGGCGGGTCGTCAGCGCGCTGGTCGCATCGGCGAGGTACTCGCGCTGACGGGAGATCGAGAGCTGCACGACCGAGGCGACGATCGGCGCGAGGACCATCGACACCAGCCCGACGATCAGGAGCGCCGGGTTGCCCCCGCCGTTGCCGTTGCCGCCCCGCCCGAAGAAGGCCAGGCGGAGGAAGGCGTCCGAGAGGAAGCCCACTGCGACGACGAGACCGAAGACGATCATCGAGACGCGGATGTCGTAGTTGCGGACGTGGCCCAGCTCGTGGGCCATCACGCCCTCCAGCTCGGCGTCGTCCATGATCGCGAGCAGGCCGGTCGTCGCGGCGACGACGGCGTGCTCGGGGTCGCGGCCGGTCGCGAACGCGTTCGGCGCCGGGTCGTCGATCAGGTACACCTTCGGCATCGGCGTGCCCGTCGCGATCGAGAGGTTCTCGACGATGCGGTACAGCCTCGGCTCGTCCGCCTTCTCCACCGCCACGCCGCCGCTGAGCGCGACCGCCTGGCGAGCGGCGAAGAAGTACTGGAAGAACGCGTACCCGGCGGCGATCACGAGGACCACCACGACGATCGTCGTGCTGCGGTAGACCGCTGCCGCCAGGGCGCCCAGGCCGCCGATGATCGCCAGGAACAGGACGAGGATCAGGACCGTGTTGCGCTTGTTGCGGGCGATCGCGCTGTACACGGCGGCTGCCTAGAACTGGACGCGCGGGGGCTCCGAGATCGCGGCGAGATCGCCGACCTCGAAGAACTCGCGCTCCGAGAAGCCGAGCCGACGCGAGAAGAGCGTGTTCGGGAAGACCTTCACCTTGGTGTTCATCTCGCGCACGCCACCGTTGTAGAAGCGCCGGGCCGACTGGATCTTGTCCTCGGTGTCGACCAGCTCGCCCTGCAGCTGGAGGAAGTTCTGGCTCGCCTGCAGCTGGGGGTACGCCTCCGCGACCGCGAAGATCGACTTCAGCGCGCTCTGCATGTGGTCCTCGGCGACCGACGCCTCCGCCGGGCCCTGGGCCTGCAGCGTCTCGGCGCGAGCCTGCGTCACCGACTCGAAGACCTGGCGCTCGTGCGAGGCGTAGCCCTTCACGGAGTCGATCACGTTGGGGATCAGATCCGCGCGGCGCTTCAGCTGGACGGTGATGTCGCTCCACGCCTCGTCCACGCGGACGTTGAGGGTGACCAGCGAGTTGTACGTCGCCCAGAGGTAGACCCCGAGGATGACGACGAGCGCGACGACGACGATGAGCGGGACGAGCCATTCCATGCCGTCCAGTGTAGGGACGGCGCGCTCCCCGGCACCTGTCGATGAGGCGCATTCGCAGGGGCGGGTCGGCCCTACTTGAGGGTCTTCTGCAGCAGGACGGTGCTGAGCCAGCGCTCGAACTTGAAGCCGACGCGGCCCATCCGGCCGACCTCGACGAATCCGAACTGCGCGTGCATCGCCAGCGACGCCTCCGCGCCCTTGTCGGCGATCACGGCCATGATCTGACGGATCCCCACGGCCTTCGCGCGCTCGAGGAGCTCGGCCATCAGCGCCCGGCCGAGGCCCTTGCCGGTGGAGGCCGCCCGCAGGTAGATCGAGTTCTCCACGGTGAAGCGGTACGCCCGCTTGGAGGACCACGGCGACACCATCGCGTAGCCGAGGATCTGGCCCGACGGCGAGACGGCCACGATGAAGGGCAGCCCGAGCTTCTGGTTGCGGGAGAACTTCGTCCGCCACTCCTTCAGCGTCGAGTCGTCCTCGTCGAAGGTCACCACCGTGTTGCGCACGTAGTGGTTGTAGATCTCGCGGATGTCCGGGAGGTCGGCGTCGCGGGCGTCGCGGATCTCGAACGAGAAGCCGGGCTCGGGAGGCGGCGCCTTCCGCAGGTGCGGCGGCAGGACGCGCCGGCTCTCGTACTCTTCCTCAAGCATCCGGCTCCCCTTCGGCTCCGCCCATCGATCCGGGCCAGCGTAGCCGCCCCGCGGGCGAAGGCCCGGTCACGCGAGAGCGCTCCAGTCGACCGGCTCCGCGCCGCGCTCCTCCAGGAGGGCGTTGGCGCGGCTGAACGGCCGGGAGCCGAAGAAGCCGCGCGAGGCCGACAGCGGGCTGGGGTGCGCGCTCTCGATCACTCCGGCCTCCCCCAGCATCGGGCGGAGCGACGCGGCGTCGCGGCCCCAGAGGATCGCGACGAGAGGCGCGTCCCGGGCGGCCAGCGTGCGGATCGCGTGCTCGGTGACCGCCTCCCAGCCCTTCCCGCGGTGCGAGGCGGGAGAGCCGGGGGCGACGGTGAGGACCCGGTTGAGCAGCATCACGCCGCTCGAGGTCCAGCCGCTGAGGTCACCGTGCTCGGGCGGCTCGACGCCGAGGTCGTCCCGGAGCTCGCGGTGGATGTTCTGCAGGCTCCTCGGCAGCGGGCGCACGTGGCGCTCGACCGCGAAGGACAGCCCGATCGGGTGCCCGGGCGTCGGGTACGGGTCCTGTCCGACGATGAGGACGCGCACGTCCGCGAGCGGTGCGGCGAAGGCGCGGAGCACGTCGCGGCCCGCGGGGAGGTAGGGCCGGCCAGCCTCGACCTCGCCGCGGAGGAAGTCGCCCATCGCGGCGATGTCCCCGGCGACGGGGGCGAGCGCCTCCGCCCAGCCCCGGTCGATCAGTCCCGAGGCCGCGAGCTCCGCGAGGTCCACCGGGTCAGCCCGCCGCGAGCGTCGCGACGACGACTCCGGCGTCGCTGCCGCTCACGCGCCACACCGAGCCGGCGCCACCGACGCGGAGCGCGCCGGTGCCGACGATCAGCACGGTGGACTCGTCGAGCGCGACGCCGCCGTCGACCAGGCCCGCCTCGACGGCCGCGACCAGGCGGCCGAGGATCCCCCACTGCGCCGCGTGCACGTCGACCGTCACGTCGATGAGGCCGATGCCCTCGAGCACCGTGACCTCGTCGAGCTCCTCCGCCGCGCCCTCCGGGACGACGGCGACGCCGCCGATCCGGTGGCCGCCGACGAGGGCGCGATCGGCCGCGACGGCGGCCCCCGCCGAGTAGCCGGCGTACGGCACTCCGGAGGAGACGAGATCGCGCAGCCGCGGGAAGCAGGCCTCGAGCGCGTCGCGGTAGGCCGGGGTCAGCCCTCCGCCGACGAAGATCCCGTCGACGTCGTCGAAGACCGCGGGATCGATCCGGCCGCCCTCCGGCTTCATCACGGCGAACGCGTCGAGCGGGCCGACCGTCGCGAGCAGTGCCGCGTAGCCGGCGTAGGCCTCCGGGCCGAGCCCGTCGTGGACGACGACGATCGCGATGCGCGGGCCCTCGATCCGGCCGGCGTCGACCGCGTGGGCGCGCGCCTCCGCGAGGAACGCCCCGTACAGCTGCTGGTCGTGCTCGACGCCGCCTCCGCCGCCGATCAGGTGGACGCTCACTCGTCGTCCTCGGCGAGGGCTCCGTCCACCGGGGGCAGAGCCGACCAGGGGAAGACGATCCAGCGCGGGGTGCGGCGCCAGAAGAAATCGGGCTCGAGCACCGTGCGCGGCTTCGTGTAGAGGGTCACGGTGCGCACCTCGGCACCCATCGCGCGGATGAGCTTCACCGAGAGGGCGAGGGTGTGGCCGGAGTCGGAGACGTCGTCGACCAGGAGGATGCGCTTGCCGCGCACGGACGCCTCGTCGAGCAGCGGCGGCAGCACCACGGGCTCCGCCAGGCGCGCCTCGACGCCGGTGTAGAACTCGACGTTCAGCGCGCCGCAGCTCTTGATGCCGAGCGCGTAGGCCACGGCGCCCGCGAGGAGCAGACCGCCGCGCGCGATGGCGACGACCAGCTCCGGCCGGTAGCCCGACGCGACCACGTCGTCGGCCAGGTGCCGAGCGGCGTCGCCGAACTCGAGCCAGCCGAGCACCTCCTTCTCCGTGGCGGCGAGGAGGGCGGCGGAGTCGTCGGCGTCGGAAACCATGAGGGACAGGCTAGGCCGTCGCGGGCCTCCGCGTCACATCGGTCAGGCGCGCGGGGCCAGGGGTCCCTTCGCGACCTTGTGCGGGGCCGCCTGCGCGACCGGCTTGACGGTCACCAGGTCGAGGTTGACGTGGGCGGGGAGCTCCACCGAGGAGACGATCGCGGCGGCGACGTCCTCCGCGACCAGCGGGTCGGGGACCTCGGCGTAGACCGCGTCGGCGCGCTCCCGGTCGCCGCCGAAGCGGACCAGCGAGAACTCGTCCGTGTGCACCATCCCCGGCGCGATCTCGATCACGCGGATCGGCTCGCCGGCCAGCTCGAGCCGCAGCACGGCGACCAGCGCGTGCGCGGCGTGCTTGGCGGCGTTGTACCCGCCTCCGCCCTCGTAGGCGACGTGACCGGCGATCGAGGTGACCGTCACGATGTCCGCGGAGGTGCCGCTCCCCCGGATCCCGGCCCGCAGCAGCGGGAGCAGCGCGCTGGTCACGAGCTTCACCGAGAGCACGTTGATCTCGAACATGCGGCGCCAGTCCTCGGGGTCGGACCTCTCGACCGAGTCGAGTCCGAGCGCACCGCCCGCGTTGTTCACGAGCGCGTGCACGGGCCCGGAGGAGGCGAGGTGGTCGCGCAGAGCGTCGACCTGGGCGGCGTCGGTGAGGTCGGCGGCGAAGTACCCGGCGCCGGTCTCGGCGGCGAGCGCCTCCAGCCGGTCGCGCCGGCGCGCGACGGCGACGACCTCCCAGCCGTGCTCGCGGAACAGGCGGACCGTGGCCGCCCCGATCCCTGAACTCGCTCCTGTCACGACAACGCGTCGATCCACGCCCGTCCCCTTCCGTCAAGCCTCGGACACCCTCGACTCCGTCGTCGCAGCCCAACGCTAGTCTGGCCGCGTGCCGCCCGCCGACCCGGTTCCCGCGACCGCCGGGACAGCCGTCACCCCGAAGCGCCGCGTGCCCCTCTGGGACAACGCGCGCTTCGTCTGCGTGACCCTCGTCGTGATCGGGCACGGCGTCCAGAGGCTGACGGCCAACTCCGACACCTCGCTCATCGTCTACCTGACGATCTACGCCTTCCACATGCCGGCCTTCGCGATCATCTCAGGCTACTTCTCCAAGAGCGGCGCACCGAGCGGGCGCGCGATGCGGCGGGTGCTGACCGACATCCTCCTGCCCTACCTGATCATGGAGACGATCTGGACCCTGGTGCAGTTCCTGGTCGAGGGCAAGCAGGAGTTCAACCCGACGAAGCCGAGCTGGACGCTGTGGTTCCTGCTCGCGCTGGGCATCTTCCGCCTCGTCCTCCCCTACCTGGCGCTGCTGCGCTGGCCGCTGCTGATCAGCGTGGTGCTCGCGGTCGGGGTCAGCTACTACGACAACATCGACTCGACCTTCTCGCTCGCACGCGCGATCGGGATCCTGCCGTTCTTCGTGTTCGGCTGGCGGCTGCGCGGCTTCTCCCCCGGCGGCCGCTCCGCCGTCGAGCGCTGGCTCGATCAGCCGCCGTCGCGGGTGCTCCTCGCCCGGATCCTCGCCGTCGTCCTCTTCGCGGTCACGGCGGTCGTCATGACCGTCAACATCGAGGCGTTCCGAGCGGCGGACCTTCGCTACTGGTTCTTCTACGACCGCCCCTACGACGCCCTCGGCGAGACCCAGTGGTGGGCCGGGCTGGTGCGGCTGGCCCTGATGGCCGGAGCGGTCGTGCTCTCGCTCGCGCTCTTCGCGCTGGTTCCGCGCCGCCGCACCCCGCTCACCGCCTGGGGGCAGTCGACGATGTACGTCTACCTCCTCCACAGCTTCGTCCTCTATCCGCTGCGGGAGTCCGGGATCCTCTCGCGGACGGAGAGCACGCTCGCCCTCGTGCTGATGATCGTGTTCTGCATCGCGGTCTCGGTCGTGCTCTCGCTCGGCTGGACCCGCACGGTCTTCCACCGGCTGGTCGAGCCCCGCGCGGCCTGGCTCTTCGCCCCGGCGGCCGACGAGAGGCCCCGGCGCCCGGACCGCGCCGACCCCACGGGCGCCAAGCGCGACCGGCAGCCCGAGCGGCGCTGACGGCCGTTACCCCGTGTGTCGGCGGTCCTGGCCGCCCGGCGGGCCCCCGCGTACGCTCGTCGCGACGGAGAACGGCCCCGTCCCCGACCCCGACGATCCGATGGGAAGCACCATGACCGACTCCGACCAGTGGCAGTTCGAGACCAAGCAGATCCACTCGGGCGCCGCGCCGGACCCGGTGACCAAGGCCCGCGCGACGCCGATCTACCAGACCACCTCCTACGTCTTCGACAACGCGGAGCACGCCCAGAACCTGTTCGCGCTGGCCGAGTTCGGGAACATCTACACCCGCATCCAGAACCCGACCCAGGCGGTCGTGGAGGAGCGGCTCACCGCCCTCGAGGGCGGCTCCGGCGCCCTGCTGCTCGCCTCGGGCCAGGCCGCCGAGACCGCGGCAGTGCTGAACATCGCCCAGGCCGGCGACCACATCGTCTCGTCGTCCTCGATCTACGGCGGCACCTACAACCTCTTCAAGTACACCCTCGCCAAGCTCGGCATCGAGACGACCTTCGTCGAGAACCAGGACGACCGCGAGGAGTGGCGCCGCGCCGTCCGCCCGAACACGAAGCTGTTCTTCGCCGAGACCGTCGGCAACCCCAAGATCAACATCCTCGACATCCGCACAGTGGCCGATGTCGCGCACGACGCCGGCGTGCCCCTGATCGTCGACAACACCATCGCGACGCCCTACCTGATCCGCCCCTTCGAGCACGGCGCGGACATCATCGTGCACTCGGCGACGAAGTTCCTCGGCGGCCACGGCACGGTCATCGGCGGAGCGATCGTCGACGGCGGCCGCTTCTCGTGGACCGCGAACGCCGAGCGCTTCCCCGGCCTCACCACGCCGGACGAGTCCTACCACGGTGCCGTCTACACCGACGCGGTCGGCGACTCCCTCGCCTACATCATCAAGGCCCGCGTGCAGCTGCTGCGCGACCTCGGCGCCTCGATCGCCCCGGCGAGCGCCTGGCAGCTCATCCAGGGCATCGAGACCCTCTCGCTCCGGATCGAGCGCCACGTGCAGAACGCGCAGGAGATCGCGGAGTACCTCGAGAACCACTCCGACATCGCCTCGGTGAACTACTCGGGCCTGCCCACCTCGCCCTGGTACGCCGCGGCCAACCGTTACGCGCCGAAGGGCGTGGGCGCGGTGCTCTCGTTCGAGCTCAAGGGCGGAGTGGACGCCGGCCGGGCCTTCGTCGACTCGCTGGAGCTGTTCTCGCACCTGGCCAACATCGGCGACGTCCGCTCGCTCGTCATCCACCCCGCGTCGACCACGCACTCGCAGCTCTCGCCCGAGCAGCAGCTGACCGCCGGCGTCACTCCGGGCCTGGTGCGCCTGTCGGTGGGACTCGAGAACGTCGACGACCTCCGCGCCGACCTCGACCAGGCCCTCCGCGCCGCGCGCGCCGTCGTCGAGGCCTCCCGCGCGAACGCCTGAGGCCCCTCGGCGCCCTGACGGGGTCCCCGTCCTCGGGGATCGCGTCAGGGCGCTCCGCGCGCGGGCGGAGGAGCGCGGGAGCAGGGCGTAACAAACGGCTCCGCCCCGCGGCGCTCTGACACGATGGACAGCGCTATGGACTGGCAGCAGACACTCGAGGACACGGTCCCGTCGGCGTTCGTCACCGAGCGCCAGCTCCTCTCGGTGATCGGCAAGCCGCCCGCCACCGGAGCCTGGCGCGACGGCGACCACCCGGGCGGACGCCGCTTCGTCGACCTCGGCCCGTTCGACTTCGAGGCGGGCGGCCGCCTCCCCCACGCCCGCATCGCCTACGAGAGCTGGGGCGCTCTGAACGAGCGCCGCGACAACGCCGTCCTCGTCCTGCACGCGCTGACCGGCGACTCCCACCTGCTCGGCCGCGGCGATCCCGGCCACGCGACGGACGGCTGGTGGTCGGGACTCGTCGGCCCCGGCCTCGTGATCGACACCGACCGCTTCTTCGTGGTCGCCCCGAACATGCTCGGCGGGTGCCAGGGCTCCACCGGGCCCGCGTCCCTCGCCCCGGACGGCCACGAGTGGGGCGCACGGTTCCCGTACACGAGCATCCGCGACCAGGTGCGGGCGCAGGTGCAGTTCAGCGACCTGCTCGGCGTCGAGCGCTGGCACACCGTCATCGGCGGCTCGATGGGCGGGATGCAGGCGCTGGAGTGGGGGATCGACCACGCGGAGCGGGTCGCGCGCCTCGCGGTCCTCGCAGCTCCCCCGCGGGCCACGGCCGACCAGATCGCCCTCAACTTCGTGCAGCTCGAGGCGATCCGCAACGACGCGGCCTTCGCGGGCGGCTCCTACTACGACGCGGGCGACGGCCAGGGCCCGTACCACGGCCTCGCGCTCGCCCGCCGGATGGCACTGCTCAACTACCGCAGCCCCTCCGAGCTCAACGACCGCTTCGAGCGCAGCTGGCAGTCGGGGCTCAGCCCGCTCGGCGGCGGCGGCCGCTTCGCCGTGGAGTCGTACCTCGACTTCCACGGCAACAAGTTCACCCGCCGCTTCGACGCGAACAGCTACATCACGCTGGTCGAGGCGATGAACTCGCACGACGTCGGCCGCGGCCGGGGCGGCGAGGCGGCCGCCCTCTCCCGGATCACCAGCCCGACCCTCGTCCTCGGCATCGACAGCGACCGGCTCTTCCCGGTCGAGGGCCAGCGGATCATCGCGGCGCACGCTCCCGGCGCTCTCGACGGCGGAGAGGTCGCGGTGATCACCTCGACGTTCGGCCACGACGGGTTCCTCATCGAGGACGACGCGGTCGGCGCGCACCTCGCCCGGCTGCTGGCGCATCCCGCGACGGCCTGACCCGCCCGACTCCGGCGCGGTTCGACGCCCCGAACCGCGCCGACCGGCCCGGCCAGTGGCTATCGTGAGACGGGGGCCAGCCCCGCGCCACGACCGGAGGGGGCCAGAGCGTGCCGATGATCCGCAGCGCCCGCGAGCGCGATCGGCTGCTGCGCCACTCCGCCTGCGGGATCGGCCTGCTCACGGAGGCGGGGGCGCTCGGCATGGCCCTCATCCCCGGGACGCTCCAGCCCGCCGCCGTGCCGTTCGCCGTCGCGCTGCTCCTGGGCATGATGGCCGCCCACGTCGAGCTCGCCCGGACGGGGCGCCGCAGCCGAGTGATCGCCGTCGCCGTCGGCGGCCTGCTGCTGGGCTGGGGCCTCGCGCTGGGGCTCGCTCCGGGCGCCGACTTCGCCGGGTTCGTCCTGGTCAACACCGCGAACGCCGTGACCGCGAGCATCGCCGTGGTCGTGACGACGTCCGCGCGCCGACTGCTCCTGCTGCTGCCAGTGGTCCTCCCGAGCCTGATCCCGTCGGTGCTCGTCTCGAGCGGCACCATGATCCCCACCGTGGTCGTCCAGAGCCTGCTGCCCTGGGGCACGCTCTGCGGATTCGCCCTCTGGATCGGCACAGCGGTCCCTCGGGTGGTGCGGCGGATCGACAGCATCGGCAACGCGCACCGTGTGGAGCGCCTCGCCAGCGAGACGGAGGCGCAGCGCCGGCAGGGTGCGCGGCTCCTGCACGACACGGTGCTGGCCACCCTCACGCTCCTCGCGCACTCGGGCCGCGGAGTGTCGGTCGACGCGCTCCGGCAGCAGGCGGCGCAGGACGCGCAGCTCCTGCGCCAGCTCCGGCTCGGCGGGACCCCCACCCCGAGCGCGTCCGGCTCCTACCAGCTGACCAGCGTCACCTCCGCCCCCGCGGCCAACACCCTCGAGACCGTCCGCAACCGCTTCGGCCGGATGGGGCTCGACGTGATCTGGCACGGCTCCGGCCAGGTGGCGCTCACCGGCGCGGCCCTCGACTCCTTCGTCCTCGCCCTGGCGGAGTGCCTCGAGAACGTGCGCCGCCACTCCGGCGTCGCCTCGGCCGACGTGACGATCACCGAGGACGAGACGACCGTCCGCGCGATGGTCACGGACGCGGGCGCGGGCTTCGACATCGCGACCGTCCCCGACACGAAGCTCGGCTTCAAGGAGTCGGTGATCGCCCGGCTCGGCGACGTCGGCGGCCGCACCAGACTGTTCAGCGCCCCCGGATCGGGGACGACCGTGGTGCTGGAGGTCCCCAAGTGAGCCCCGCGCCGGAGTCGCGGGCCCCGCTGCTGGGACGCGTGCCCGCGACGCACGGCCGCTCCTCCCGGTCCGCCCGCTCGGTCCGCCGACAGCAGGAGGGGCTCGGCACCAACTACCTCGGCAGCGGCCTCAACGGCATCGCCGCCGCGATCCTCGCCTACGAGCTGCTGATCTTCCTCTCGACCTCCGCCCGCTACAGCGACCTCGCACCCGCGGCGATCGCCTGGGTCCTCGTCGTCCTGGCCTTCGGGTCCACCGTCCTCGCGATCCACCTCGGCGGACGCCGCCTGCCGCTCCCGGTCTACCTCTGCTTCCTCGTCGCCGTCGGAGCCGCCGTCGTGCTCGACCTGGTGGCCGTGACCGACTCCGGCGCGGCCCGCACCGTCCCCACCGCCGCGGTCGCGGGCGCCGTCGCGCACGCCGCGCTGATCGTCCACCGGCGCGGGATCGAGATCCTCGCGGTGAGCGCCCTCGTCGCGATCGCCGAGGTGATCGCGTTCCTCTCGATGGAGTCGGGCGGCGCAGGCGCGCTCTCGGTGCGCATCAGCGCCCTCGTGGTGACGATCGCGCCGGCCGTCGTCGTGGTCGTGATGATGCGCGGATTCCGCCGGATGGTCCAGCTCGAGATCGACCGCGCCCTCGTGCAGAGCACCACGCTCGGCCCGCGCTACGCGGTCGGGATGCTCGCCTCGGAAGAGCTCGCACGGCTCGACCTCGCCGCCGAGCGCCTCCTCGCCGAGGTGGGCGACGGCTCGGTCCGCCTGCCCCTCGACGCCCAGCGCGCCGCCCACGCGACCTCGCTCGCCACCCAGCTCCGCCTCCACCTCATCGAGGGGCGGCGCGAGACCTGGCTGCACCATGCCGTGCTCGAGTCCGAGCTGCTCGCGCCGCTCGTCGAGCTCGACGACCCGGACGGCACCGCCGGACTCCTCGGGCACCAGCAGCGCGACGGGCTCCTCTCGGCGATCTGGCTGATGGCCGACAGCGCGACCGGACTCGCCGTGGTCCTCCACGTCGAGTCGGGCAGCCCCCGCGATCCCGGAGCCGGGACGGCCGCCCGAGGACTGCTCGTGCCGATCACGCTCCGCTCCTCAGGCGCGCCCTTGCGCGGCGTCGATCCTGCGACGTGGGAGGCTATCGCTCAGGTCGGCGTCTTCCGCGACACCTCGCGCGACGGGGAGCTCCGGATCGAGATCGACTGCCTGGTCGAGAATCCCGCCGACCGGTGAGCAGCCGCCGAGAGACCGCCGACGACCGCCGACCGAAGGACACCGATGACACCCACCGCTGACGCGAAGATCACTCTCGCGGTCGTGGACGACCACAAGATGCTCCTCGGGGCGCTCACGGAGTGGATCCGCGGAGCCGCCTCCGACATCCAGCTGGTGGCCGCGGTCGCCTCCTGGCCCGAGCTGCTCACGCACCCCGAGTTCCCCGTCGACGTCGTCCTCCTCGACCTCGACCTCAAGGACAACATCCCGATCTCGGTGAAGCTCTCGACCCTCAAGACCACCGGGGTGAAGACCGTGCTGATGAGCACCTACTCCGAGCCCGCCGTGGTCCGCGAGGCGCTCGCCTCCGGAGCCCTCGGCTACCTGGTGAAGACCGAGGACGCGGACATGATCGTCGAGGCGATCCGCGCGGCCAAGGACGGCCACTCCTACATCTCGCACGAGCTCGACATGGCGCTCTCCACCGGCGACTCCGACGGAGCGCCGAAGCTCAGCGCGCAGGAGCGCCGCGTGATGGCCCTCTACGGCGGCGGCGAGCCGGTCAAGTCGGTCGCGTTCGAGCTGGGCATCTCGGAGGAGACGGCGAAGTCGTACCTCAAGCGGATCCGCGAGAAGTACCGCGTCGTCGGCATCGACGTCGGCACGAAGGTGGCGCTCCGCAAGCGCGCCATCCACGACGGGATCCTCATCGAGACGGACTGAGTCCTCTTCCGTGGCGGTCCCTGCCCGCCACGGCGCGGTCGGCTTCACGACGTGGCGGGTTCCGCAGAGCGAGGTGCGTCGCCCGGCATCGATCCGCTGGCACGCGGATCGCTGTCGGCGGGCTCCACCTCGTCGAGCGGCGGCAACCTGCTCCTGCAGTCGAGCAGGGCGGGCGTGCCTGAGTCGTGCCGGTCGAGTCGCCGTGGGACGCTGCGTATCGAGACCCACCAGGCACGGACAACGGGTCGATGCTGGTCGAGATGCCGCGGGACGCGGGGCATCGAGAACCACCGGACCGGGACTGCGAGTGCTCCTGCGGGCCCGCGTCAGGTGGCCAGGACGGCGACCGTCATGCCGGGCGTCGCGGCGGGGGCGTCCATCGCGGCGAGGGCGTCGGGCAGGTCCTCGAAGGCGATGGTGCGGCCGACGGAGTCGGCGGGGCGCAGACGGCCGGCGACGATGTCGTCGAGGAGGGCCGTGTAGCCGCTCCGGGCGATGCCGTGGCTGCCCAGCAGCTCCAGCTCCTGGGCGATGACCCGGCCGAGCGGGATCGCCGGTGCGGCATCGGGCTCGAGGAGCAGACCCACCTGCACGTGCCGGCCGCGCGGACGCAGGGCGGCGATCGACGCCTCCGCCGTGACGCTGCTTCCGACGGCGTCGATCGCCAGATGCGCACCTCCTCCGGTCGCCGCCCGGATCGCCTCGGCGGCACCCTCGCCTCCGGGGACGGTCACCGCCCCGAGCGCGGCTGCGGCCTCCCGCGCCGGGGCGGAGACGTCCGACGTCACCACACGGGCCCCGGCCGCGAGCGCGACGATCACCGCGGAGAGGCCGACTCCGCCGCAGCCCAGCACCGCGACCCACTCCCCCGGGGCGACCCGGCCGCGCTCGTGCAGGGCGTGGTACGCGGTCCCGAAGCGGCAGCCGAGACCGGCCGCCTCGACGAAGCCGACGGAGTCGGGCAGGCGCACCAGGTTCAGGTCCGCACCCGTCACGGCCACCGCCTCGGCGAACGACCCGTCGAGGGTGAATCCCGGCTGCTGCTGCCGGAGGCACACCTGCGTCGCCCCCTCCCGGCACTGCTCGCAGTCGCCGCAGGCGAACACGAACGGCGCCGTGACCCGGTCACCGACCGCGAAGAGCGACACCTGGGCTCCCGTCGCGATCACCGTCCCGGCGAACTCGTGCCCGGGGATCTGCGGCAGGACGACCGAGTCGTCGTGCCCCTTCCACGCGTGCCAGTCGCTCCGGCACACCCCGGTCGCCGCGACGCGGACGACGACGCCGTCGACGGGGCAGACGGGCTCCGGGACCTCGACGATCGCGGGGAGGGCGGAGAAGGACGAGTAGCTCACGGCGCGCATGCCGAGAGTCTTCCAGAGGCCCTGGCCGCGCTCTGCTTACAGCGCGTCGACCGGGATGCCGCCAGTGCCCGGCTGGGCGGGCTCGCGGTGGACCGGGTAGACCGTGCCCCGGGCGCGGTCGATCGCGATGCTGCCGAAGGCGAGCACGATTCCGGCCGCGGTCAGGCCCACGCCGACCCAGATGGGCGACAGGTAGCCCAGTCCGGCGGCGATCGTCAGGCCGCCGAGCGCGGCACCCACCGAGTTGCCGATGTTGAGGGCGGAGTGGTTGAGCGCGGCCGCGATCGTCTGGCTGTCGCGCGCCACGTCCATCAGCCGGGTCTGGATCGCGGGCGACGCGGCCGCCGAGAAGCCCGCCGAGAGGAACGCGAACACCACCAGCCCGACGACCGACGAGGCCGACAGCGCGAGCCCGATCAGCGAGACGCCGACGCCGGCGAAGAACACCACCAGCGCCCGCCGCACGTCGCGGTCGGCGGCCCACCCGCCGACGAGGTTGCCGACGGTCATCCCGAGGCCGATGACGACCAGGATCCACGGGACCGCGCCGAGCGGCAAGCCCGTCACCTCGGTCGCGAGCGGCGAGATGTAGCTGTACATCGCGAAGAGTCCGCCGAAGCCGATGGCGCCGACGAGCAGGGTCATCCAGACCTGCAGGCGCCCGAACGCCCGCAGCTCGTTGCGGACGGTCGCCGCCGGATTCCCGGGCTGCGCGGGCACCAGCAGCTGGACGGCCACGACGGTCAGCGCGAAGAGCGCCGCGACCACGAGGTAGGCGCTGCGCCAGCCGGCCACCTGCCCGACCCAGGTGATCGCGGGCACACCGACGACGTTCGCGATCGTGAGCCCGGAGAGGACGAACGCGACTCCCTTGCCGCGCTTGCCGGGACCCATCAGGTCGGCGGCGACCAGGGAGGCGATGCCGAAGTAGGCGCCGTGCGGGAGCGCGGCGACGAAGCGCGCGGCCAGGACGAGCGGGAAGCTCGGGAGCAGTGCCGAGCCTATCGTCCCGACGGTGAAGGCGACGAGGAGGGTCAGGAGGAGCCTCTTGCGCGGCCAACGCGCCGCTGCGGCGGCGATGGTGGGGGCGCCGACCACGACACCGAGCGCGTAGGCCGAGATCAGCATCCCCGCCTGCGAGACGGCCTGCTCCTGGCTCGCGGCCCAGACCCCGGGGAGGAGGTCGGCGGCGAGCTGCGGGAGGAGCCCCATCGCGACGAACTCGGTCGAGCCGATGCCGAAGCCCCCCATCGCGAGGGCGAGCAGGGCGAGGCGGGTCCGAGCGGGCGAGAGCGTCACCGGTCAAGGCTACTCAGGATCGGGCGGATGTCGAATCGATTCGAGCACGCCCTGACACGAGAGGTCGTGGCGGGGACCCGCTACTCCCCCAGCGCGTCGTTCAGCCGGGCGATCTTGCCGTCGATCTCGCCCGAGTAGCCGGGGCGGATGTCCGCCTTCAGGACGAGCGACACGCGCGTCCCGAACGCTCCGACGGCCTCCGTCGCGCGCTTGACGACGTCGAAGACCTCGTCCCACTCCCCCTCGATCTCGGTGAACATCGAGGTCGTCCGCGACGGCAGGCCGCTCTCGCGGACGATGCGGACGGCGGCGGCGACGGCGTCGTGGACGGACGCGTCGGGCGCCTCGCCCCCGGACGGTGCGACCGAGAATGCGACGAGCATGGGTGCCTCCTTGACTACGCGCACCGCGTGCCGGCCCCGCGCCCTTCGAGCCTACGAGCCCTGGGGCGCCAGGCGGGTCTCGCCGGTCAGCAACGACGCGGAAGTCGTGGCGCCGGGTGCGACGACCCGCGCCGTCCCCATCCTCCACAGCTCGCGCAGCAGCCAGCCGAGCAGCACCACGAGGAGGATGTTCCGCACGGTCAGCACGAGCACCATCCACCAGTGCGACCAGAGGAGGAAGAGGTAGAGGTACGGGTAGACCACCTGGGTCAGAGCCGCAGTGACGAGCGTCAGCTTCGCGGGCCGGTCGAACGCGCCGTCGCGGCACGCGATCAGCCCGGCGATCACCGGCGGCGCGAGCCAGACGATGTACTGCGGCGAGAGCACCTTGTTGGTGTCGATGAACACGACCACGAAGGTCAGCGCGAGCAGCGGGAACAACCTGGCGGGGTCCGCCCGGCGGGCGAGAGCACGGGCACCCAGCAGGGCCACGCCGAGCATGGCCAGAGCGAGCAGCGGGGTCATCAGGCTCGCCGCGAACTCGGTGCCGGGCCCGTGCATCTCGAAGGTGTTGATGTCGGCGGCGTAGTAGACGTAGCTCCCCGATCCCGGGAGGACCGACAGCCACATCCAGGGAGTGCTCACGACGGCCTCGATCTGGAGGCCCCGATCGGTCTGATCGGTGACGAAGCTGAAGACCTGGTCCCCGCCGCCGACGAGGACGACCGCGAGCACGATGATCACGGAGGCGACCGCGGGGACGAGGATCATCCGCAGCCGTCCGCGCAGGACCAGCACGGCAGCGGCGAGGATCGCGGCCGGCCACACCTTGATCCAGGTGGCCACGGTCAGCAGCAGCGCCGCGACGCCCGGACGGGTCGCCGCCCAGAGCATCCCGGCGATGGCCGGCGGCGCAGTGAAGGCGTCGATGCGGCCGATCGCGATCGGCCCGAGGAGGACGAGGAACAGCAGCCACCAGCGCGCCGCGGCGAGGCGCGGTGCCGACCGGCCGCGCAGCAGCAGGGCGAAGGCGGCGGCGTCGGCGAGCGCGACGAGGACGAGCCACATCAGGTCGTAGCCCGCCGAGCCGAAGAGCCAGGAGGCGGCGATCGGGCCCCAGGCGAGGATCGGGTAGACCCAGCCCGTGTCGATCCCGGCGATGCCGCCGCCCTCGACGGCGGTCCTCATCCACTCCTTGTAGACGATGCTGACGTCGCCCATCGGCAGACCCGGAGCGAACAGCGCCAGGAGGGAGAGCACCACGTGCACCAGCGCGAAGGCGCCCCAGAGCACGGCGACGGAGTCGCGGTTCTCGCGCAGCCGGGCGAGGGGGCGGGAGGACGCTCGAGGAGGGGAGGACGGCACCGCGTCATTGTAGAGGGGCCGCTGAACGGGACCCTGGCAGCACCTGAGCCCGCCTGAGAGCGCCGCTCCCGCCGGGCATCGGTCCCCCGGCGGCGTCGGTCGCAGCCGAGCGTCAGCAGACGGCGTCGCGACCCGACGAACTCAGTAGCCGGCGAACGCGTCGGTGCGGATCCGCTTCGCCCCGGCACCGCGCAGGGCGCCGCGGACCGAGTCGACGAACGACGGCGACCCGGAGACGTAGCCCACGCGGCGGGCGGCGTCCGGCACCGCGTCCGCGAGCAGCTCGGCGGTCAGTCGGCCTGTGACGTGCGACCACCGTGCGGGCAGGTCGGTCGGCGCCTCCTTCGAGCAGAGCACGACCCGGGCCCCCGACTCCTGCAGCAGGTCGCGGTACGCGACCTCGGCGAGGCTCGGCGCGGCGACCACGACGACGACGTCGCGCCGCGGACCGTCCGCGAGCGAGCGGAGCTGACTGGCGAACGGGGTGATTCCGATGCCGCCCGCCACCAGCAGCAGCGGCACGGCGGGATCGGCAGGCAGGACGAAGTCACCGCCGACGCTCGTCGCCCGGAGCGAGTCGCCGGGCTCCAGAGCGGCGAGGGCGCGCTTGAAGCTGCTCGCCTTCTCCGGCATCCGCAGGGCGATCGCGATCTCGCCGTCGGACGGAGCGGAGGAGACCGAGAAGGTGCGCCGGCTGCCCCGGCTGTCGGCGCGGTGCGGCAGGTCGAGCTCGAGCCACTGGCCCGGCTCGAAGGTCAGCGGCGAGCGGAAGCGGAAGCGGTACTCCGCGATGCCCGGCGCCAGCACGCGGGTCGAGGCGAGCTCGAGCGTGTGCCGCCGACGCTGGCGGAACGCGAAGGCGAACGCGAGGGCGTTGCCGACCACGAGGCCCAGCTCCGGAGTGGCGGAGACGACGCCGATGTGGAAGGGGACGCTCGCCACGAGCGCTGCGACGACCGCGATGATCAGCTGCTGCGAGCGGCGCGGCGCGAGCGTGAGCGGCTCCGTCAGCATGAAGGCGCCGGCGAAGACGAAGGGGTAGGCCGTGAGGACCAGGGCCGCCGCGGCGCCGAGGTCCTGGCCGTTCTGCACCGCCTGCTGCACGGACACCCCGCCGGCGACGACGACGAAGACGGCGAAGACGGCCCAGCGGCGGACCCGCGCGACGATCAGGAGGGAACCCACGACGACGAACGGCCAGATCGCGCCACTGGCGATCCACCAGGCTCCGGCGTTGAGCCCGGTGAAGCCGATGATCAGCACGGCGACCGCGGCCGGGTTGAAGAGGTGGCGGCCCCGCCAGGCCAGGACGTACTTGGACGCGGCGGCGATCGCGCCGACGAGCGCGATCACGGCGAGCCCGCGGGGATCGGCCGTCGGGAAGAGCAGGCAGGCGATCAGCAGACCGGTGACGAGCGAGGACTCCAGGTGCGCGCGGCTGCGGAACAGCCGCGCGAGGACCGCGCTGACCAGGGCCGTCGAGGCGACGGCGACCAGCGTCGTGCCGAGGATCTCGAGCGGCGTCGAGAAGATCAGGCCGGCTGCGGCGTAGCCGACGGCGACGAGCAGGAGCGCGGCGAGCGTCATCCAGACCAGCCGGTAGGTGGTGACGCGGCCGAGGGCGCGGTCGAAGGTGCCGATCATCGGAAGACCTCTCCGGGGAAGGAAGGCGAGTAGTGGAGGGTGCCGTCGCTGCGGACGCGGACGAACTCGAAGTCGAAGCGCTCGGCGAGGGCCTCGGGCGGACAGACGAACAGCGCGGTCGCGAGCCCGTCGGCGACGAGGGCCGTGTCGGCCACCGCCCAGGTGGCGACGATGCTCTCGACCGGAGCTCCGGTCCGCCCGTCGAGGACGTGGTGGAGGCCGCTGCCCCAGGCGCGGCGGTTGCTCGCCGAGCCGCAGAGCGCGCGGTCGCCGGGCACCGCCACTCCCAGTGCCTTGCTCGGGTCCCACGGGTGCTCGAGGCCGACCCGGACGGGTCCGGCTCCGATGCCCCGGAGGTCGCCGCTCGCGTCGACGACGGCGGGCCCGGCGCTGTCGAGCTCCTCGAGGACGAGGTCGACGAGCTGGCCCTTGCCCGCGGCGCCGACGTCGACGACGGTCCCGGGCTCGATCCGCAGGCCCGCCGCCCCGCGTCGGGCGGCGGCCCAGGAGGGAGCGGGGACGGCGGGTCCGCGCGGGACGAGGGTGTACGCGGAGTCGTAGCCGAGCTGCTCGAGAGAGCCGCCGACGAAGGGGGTGACCGCCCCGCCGGTCAGCTCGTCGAGCACGTCGTACAGTGCGAAGAGGTCGACCGCCTCGTCGGGGAAGACGTGCTCGCCTCCGACCCGCAGCTGCGAGACGGCGGAGTCGTCACGGAACCGCGACCAGGTGCGGTCGTACTCCGCGATGCGCGCCTCGACCCGCGAGCGATGGGAGGGCCCGAGCGGCTCGGCGGTGTCGATCTGCCAGCCGGTGCCGATCGCGTCGAACCGCCACGCGTGGCCGAGGACCGTCGGGGCGTCAGGCCGTGGCATCGGCCTTGATGGTCTCGACGGCGTCGTTGAAGCCGCCGGAGGTGAGGGAGGACCCCGACACCTTGGAGACCTTCAGCTCGTCGAGCTGCTTGCCGACGACCTCGCCCGCGATGCCGCCCGCGAAGCGCGACTGGTACTGCTGGCCGGTGGGGTTCTCCGACTCCGGGGTCACGGTCACGTCGGTGACGACGCCGTCGGCGAGGGTCAGCGAGACGCCCACCTTCTCGTTCCCTCCGGGCGAGGTGTAGGCGCCCTCGGCCTCGTAGGTGCCGTCGGCGTAGCTGCTGCCGCTCGCGGCGGAGGACGCGGCGCCGGTGGCCTCGGGGGCGGAGCTGGTGGCGGTGCTCGGAGCGGTGGTGGTCGCCGCGTCGGCGGCGTCGCTCCCGGTCGTGGTGGTGCTGGAGCAGGCGGCGAGCGCGGCGAGGGTGCCGGCGCCGGCGAGGAGGGTCAGGGCGTAGCGGGCGGGAGTCGTGGTCTTCGCGGTCATGTCTGTTCTCCTGGTCAAGGCGGACGCGGCGGATCCGACGGTAGAGGTGCTCGCTTCGAGCACCCGATGAGGCGGCGGTGCGGAGCCGGTGAGCCGGGCCGCGGGCGTCGCTTCCTCCAGGACAACGGCGGCGGTCCCGGTTCGGTTCAGCGCTCGTCCGACGGGCGTGTCAGCGCAGCAGTGCGGCGACCACCCCGGGCAGGTGCTCCGCGATGTCGAGCGCGGCGATCGGGCCGCCGGCGGAGGCGCTCCGTCCGGCCTCCGCGTGCAGGACGGCGGCCGCGGCTGCCAGGGGGGCGAGGTCCTCCGCGGTCAGAGTCTCCCCGGCCGCCTCGGCGTCCGCGGCCCGACCGGCGAGGAGTGCGCCGAGCACGCCGCCGAGGACGTCGCCGCTGCCCGCGGTCGCCAGCCAGGGCGTGGATCCGGAGACCTCGAGCTCGACGCCGCCCGCGACGACGTGGGTGGTGCCGCCCTTGAGGAGCACGCAGACTCCGAGGCGGTCCGCCGCCCGGCGCGCCCACTCCCCCGGGGCCTCGGCGATCGTCGCGGCGTCCGCGTCCAGACCCGCTCGGCCGAGCACTCCGGCGAGCTCGCGGTAGTGCGGCGTGATGACGACCGGGCCTGCGGCCTCGTCGATCAGGTCGAGCGCGCCCGCGTCGAGCACCACCGGGACTCCCGAGTGCAGCTGCTCGATCAGGGTGCGCCGCTCCTCGTCGCTGCGGTCCTCGGCGCTGGTGCCGGAGCCGACGAGCCAGGCCTGCACGCGCCCCACCGCGGTCACGACCTCCGGCCGCCGGGCGAGCACCAGTCCCCCGGGTCGCTCCGGTCCGAGGTAGCGGACCATGCCGACTCCCGTCCGCACCGCCGCCTCGACGCCGAGCACCGCCGCTCCCGGGTACCGCTCCGACCCGGTCGCGATCCCCAGCACCCCGCGCGTGTACTTGTCGTCGTCCTCCCGCGGCTCCCTGATGCTCCGCGCCGCCTCCGCCGTCCCGACCCGCTCACCCATCCCGCCACCCTACGTCGCCCTGCGACGGAGCCGCCCGGTGCCGCCGCTGCCGCACTGGTGCCGGCGCAGCGCACTGGTGCCGGCGCAGCCGCACCCCTCTCCCCTTGCTCCAGAGGGGCGCGGGTGCTGGAGGGGGCAGTCGCAAGGCGGAGGAGGAAGCGGTACCGGCGGTACCGCGCCCGACGACAACGCCGCGAACGCCCCCTCCAGCACCCGCGGGCGCGGGCCGCGGAGGGGTCGGATGCAAGGCGGAGGAGGAAGCGATACCGGCGGTATCGCGCCCGACGACAACGCCGCAGACGGCCCCTCCGCGGCCCGCGCCTAGCGGCGGGTGGCGTCGTCGACTTCGCCGACGAGCTCCTCGATGATGTCCTCGAGGAACAGCACTCCGGTGGCGCGGCCCTGCTCGTCGAACGCCCGGGCGAGGTGGGCGCCGGTGCGCCGCATGATCGCGAGGGCGTCCTCGAGGTCGGTGGCCTCGAAGATCGAGGCGAGCTGGCGGACGCGCTTGGCGGGGACGGGCAGGCGGAACTTGGCGCCCTCCGTGTCGCCGTCGAGGTCGAGGACGTCCTTGAGGTGGATGTAGCCCTCGGGGGTGCCGTCCTCGCCGAGGATCACGTAGCGCGAGAAGCCGTGCTTGGCGACGGCGCGCTCGACGTCGGCGGGGGTCGCTCCGCTGGGGAGGCTGACGATCCCGTCGAGGGGCAGGGCGACGTCGTGGACCTTCTTCTCGGTGAACTCGAACGCGGCGAGGAGGGTCCCGGTCGAGTCGCGGAGGGTGCCCTCGCGGGTGGACTGGTCGACGATCGTCTGCACCTCCTCGAGCGTGAAGGTGCTGTTCGCCTCGTCCTTGGGCTCCACCTTGAAGAGGCGGAGCACTCCGTTCGAGACCGCGTTGAGGGCGACGATGATCGGGCGGAGGACCCGGGCGATGGCGACGAGCGGCGGCGCCAGGAGGAGCACGGCGCGGTCGGGCATCGAGAACGAGATGTTCTTGGGGACCATCTCGCCGAGCACCACGTGCAGGAACGACACGATCAGCAGCGTGATGACGAAGGCGACGGTGCCGGAGAGCTCGTCGGGGATGCCGACGGCGTGCAGCGGCACCTCGAGCAGGTGGTGGATCGCCGGCTCGCTCACGTTGAGGATCAGCAGCGAGCAGACGGTGATGCCCAGCTGCGTGGTCGCGAGCATCAGTGTGGCGTGCTCCATCGCGGCGAGCGCGGTGATCGCGCTGCGGCGTCCGCTCTCCGCGAGGGGCTCGATCTGGGAGCGGCGCGCGGAGATGACCGCGAACTCCGCTCCGACGAAGAAGGCGTTCGCGGCGAGGAGCACCACGAGCCAGGCGATTCCGGCCCAGTCACTCATCGTCGGACTCCTTCCGTCCGCGGTGTCCGCGGGCGACGTCGGCGAGCGGGTCGGGGATCCCGTCGAGATCCGCGTCGGGGTCGGGGGTGAAGCGGAGGCGGTCGATGCGGCGGCCGTCCAGGCGCTCGACGCGCAGAGATCCGCCCTCGACGTCGACCCGGTCGCCGACGGCGGGGAGGCGGCCGAGCTCGCTCATCACGAATCCGGCGACCGTCTCGTAGGGCCCCTCCTCGGGGATGTGCACGCCGGCGCGGTCGAGGACCTCGTCGGGGCGGAGCATGCCGGGGAAGGTGGTGGAGCCGGGGAGCTTGACGACGTCGGCCCGGGAGCGGTCGTGCTCGTCGGCGACCTCGCCGACCAGCTCCTCGACCAGGTCCTCGAGCGTGGCGACGCCCGCCGTCCCGCCGTACTCGTCGACGACGACCGCGAGCTGGAAGCCGCGTCCGCGCAGCTCCGTGAGCAGCACGTCGAGCTTCATGGTTCCGGGGACGCGGAGCGGCTCGGAGCGCAGCGCCGTGACCGGCACGTCGGACCTCTTGCCGCGGGGCACGGCGACGGCCTGCTTGACGTGCACGACTCCGACGATGTCGTCGATGTCGTCGTCCGTGATCGGGAAGCGCGAGAACCCGGTGGTGCGGGCGAGGTCGAGCACGTCCTGCGCGGTGCTCGCGCGCTCGACCGTCGACAGGCGCAGGCGCGGCGTCATCACGTCGCCCGCGGTGAGGGCGGAGAAGCGGAGGGTGCGCCCGAGCAGGTCGGCCGTGTCCTCCTCGAGCAGTCCGGCACTGGCGGAGTGGCGCACGAGGCTCGAGAGCTCCTCGGCGCTGCGGGCGCCCGAGAGCTCCTCCTTCGGCTCGATGCCGACCAGACGCAGCAGGGCGTTCGCGCTGCCGTTCAGCAGGGCGACGGCCGGGCGGAACACCGTCGTGAACGCGGTCTGCAGCGGCACGACGAGCTTCGCGGTCGCCCGCGGCAGGGCGAGGGCGAAGTTCTTGGGGACCAGCTCGCCGAGGATCATCGACAGCAGGGTCGCGATGACGATGGCGACCACCGTCATGACCGGCGCGAGCGCCTCCTCCGGGATGCCGAGTCCGCTGAACGGCTCCTGGAGCAGCGTCGAGAGGGCGGGCTCCATCGTGTAGCCGGTGAGCAGCGTCGTGAGGGTGATGCCCAGCTGCGCGCTCGAGAGGTGCGTGGAGGTGACGCGCAGGGCCGCGATGGTCATGCCCAGGCGCGTCTCGCCGCGGTCGCGACGGGCCTCGAGGTCGGCCCGGTCGAGGTTCACCAGCGCGAACTCGCTGGCGACGAAGACGCCGGTGCCCAGGGTCAGCAGCAGGCCGACGCCGAGGAGGAGCCACTCAGTTCCCACGGTGGTCGCCCCCGGTCACGAGAAGGAGGTGCGAGGAGGGCCGGACAGTGCGGGCCGGCGGAGCGGAGGCACCGGAGCGTCGAGCGGGAGTCCGAGGAGCACGGCAGTGAGCGGAACAGGCCGGATGCGCAGAGGGAGGGTCGTCCATTGTGGCGCCGAGTCTACCCGCCGCGGAGCGCCGCCGGGCGTGCTCCGACGCGGCGGCTCAGAGCCACTTCTTCCGCTTGAACACCGCGTAGAGCGCGAAGCCGAACAGCACCATCAGGCCCAGCGCCCAGGGGTAGCCGAGCCGCCAGTGCAGCTCCGGCATGTCGTCGAAGTTCATCCCGTAGATGCCGGCCACGAGCGTCGGGGCGAAGAGGATCGCCGCCCACGAGGAGATCTTGCGGACCACGTCGTTCTGGGCGAGCCCGGTCTCGGTCTGCCGGCGCGAGACGAGCGTCGAGTGCACCGTGAGCGCCTTGTCGAGGATCGCGCGCAGGGAGTCGACCGCCTCCGTCACGCGGATGGTGTGGTCGAGCACGTCGCGGAGTGACCGGCGCAGCTCGATCCGCTCCGGCGAGGGCGAGGGCTCCCCCTCCACGGGCGTCGACTCCTGCAGCAGCTCGTGCAGCAGGGCGGTCAGCGGCTGCACCGAGCGCTGGAAGTGGATGACCTCGCGCGAGAGCCGGTAGATGCGCTCCGAGAGCCCGTCGTCCGAGTCGTCGCCGAAGAGCTGGTCCTCGATCTCGTCCACGTCGCCCTGGACGCCGAACACCACCGGCGCGTACTCGTCGACGACCTGGTCGAGGATCGCGTAGAGCACCGCTTCGGGCCCGCGGGCGAGGAGGGCCGGATCCTCCTCCAGGCGGCGGCGCACGCGGGCGAGGTCCGGGGAATCGGCGTGCCGGATGGTGACCACGAAGTCGGGGCCGACGAAGACGTGCAGCTCGCCGAAGACGACCGTCTCGGCGGCGTCCGCGTAGCGCGCCGGCCGCAGCACGACGAAGAGCCCGTCGTCGTAGCGCTCGAGCTTGGCCCGCTGGTGCCCGCTCAGCGCGTCCTCGACGGCGAGCGGGTGCAGCCCGAACTCCTCGGCGACCGCCTCGACCTCCTCGCGCGTCGGGCGGTAGAGGCCGATCCAGGCCATGCCGTGCTCGTCGCGCATCAGCTCGAAGGTGTCCTCGAGCGAGTCGGGGTTCCGGATGCGGCGGCCGTCGACGTACACGGCGTTGTCGACGATGGTCATGGGCTCGGTTCTAGCACGCGGCGCCCGCTCACCAGCTGACCGGCAGCGCCTTGCCCTCCTCGTAGCCCGCGGCCGACTGCAGGCCCACGTGCGCCCGCTCGTGGAAGTCGGCCACGCTCCGGGCGCCGGCGTAGGTGAAGGACGAGCGGACCCCCGAGGTGATCATGTCGAGCAGGTCCTCGACCGAGGGCCGCAACGGGTCGAGGTAGATGGTGGAGGAGGAGATGCCCTCGGCGAAGAGGCGCTTGCGGGCGAGCTCGTACGCGTCGAGGCGGTCGAAGCGCTCCTGCACCGCCTTGGCCGAGGCCATGCCCCAGCTCTCCTTGTAGACCCGGCCGGCCGCGTCGCTGCGCAGCTCCCCCGGCGCCTCGATCGTGCCGGCGAACCAGGAGCCGATCATCACGGAGGCGGCGCCCGCGGCCAGCGCGAGGGCGACGTCGCGCGGGTAGCGCACCCCGCCGTCCGCCCAGACGTGGGCGCCCAGCTCGTGCGCGCGCTCGGCCGTCTCGAGGACGGCCGAGAACTGCGGGCGGCCGACCGCGGTCATCATCCGGGTGGTGCACATCGCGCCGGGGCCGACGCCGACCTTGAGGATGTCCGCTCCCGCGTCGACGAGGTCGTGCACCGCGTCGGCCGTGACGACGTTGCCCGCCGCGATCGGCACTCCGAGATCGAGCGCGGAGACCGTCCGGAGCGCCCGGAGCATCCCCTCCTGGTGGCCGTGCGCGGTGTCGAGGACGAGGACGTCGACGCCCGCGGAGACGAGCGCGCGCGCCTTCGCCTCGACGTCGCCGTTGATGCCGATCGCCGCCGCGACGCGCAGACGCCCGTCCGCGTCGAGCGCCGGGTCGTAGACGGTGGAGCGGAGGGCGCCGGTGCGCGACAGCGTGCCGACCAGGGCGCCGTGGTGCAGCACCGGGGCGAAGTCGAGGTCGGCGGCCACCATGAGGTCGAAGGCGGCCCGCGCGGTGGGCACGTCGTCGGCGTCGATCGAGGGCGTGGCGGAGTGCACCAGGTCGCCCAGGCGCGCGTCCGGCAGCGCGGTCGCCAGGCGCGCGGCCGGGACGCAGCCGAGGATCGCGCCGCCCTCCTCCTGCACCACGAAGCCGTGGCCGGCGACGGCCGGCAGGATGCGCAGCGCCTCCTCCACGGTCGTCGCCGGCGAGGCGGTGAGGGCGCCGGAGAAGGCGACCGGCTGGCGCTTCACCCAGCGGATCGCGGCGTCCAGCGCCTGCAGAGGCATGTCCTGCGGGAGGACGCCGAGCCCGCCCCGGCGCGCGAGCGTCGCTGCGAGGCGCTGACCGGTGACCGAGTTCATGTTGGAGGAGACGACGGGGATCGTCGCCCCGGTGCCGTCGCCCGGGGCGAGCGAGACGTCGAGGCGGCTCGTCACCGACGAGCGGCCGGGGACGAGGAAGACGTCCGAGTAGGTGAGGTCGCCTGAGGGTGTTCCGCCGGAGAAACGCATGGGGGAAACGCTACTCCGGCGCGGCCCCGGGTCGGCCGTGCAGGGAACGGGGCTAGGCTTGGCGACCGGGACGGGACCAGGCGACGGCACCGGTTCCCGCTGGTGCGAGGACGACCTCCTCCGCCGCGGTGGCAGGCGCCGAGGGATGCGACGGGCCCGTCCGGATGATCGAGGACGAATCAACGGAGAGAGTGGGCGATCGGCTGTGTCGAGCCAGTTGACCGGAGCAGGAACAGAGCAGGGCGCGGAGGACTTCGGAGCCAACGAGTGGCTCGTGGAGGAGCTGTACGAGCAGTACAGCGCCGACCGCGCCTCGGTGGACGAGTCCTGGTGGCCCATCCTGGAGCGCTACGGCGCCCAGCTCGCGAACTCCGGCAAGGACGCTCCGGCTCCGGCTCCCGCCGCGGCCCCCGCGCCCGCCGCCTCGAAGCCCGCCGCTGCCGCCGAGCGCGTCTCGTCGAGCGGCGGAGGCGCCGTGACCCATCCCGCCGCAGCCTCCTCCTCCGAGTCGACCCCCGCCTCCCGCACCACGTCGAAGCAGCCGAAGGCGCAGCCGATCCCGGCCGACGCTCCGGTGAGCAAGCCCTCCGCCGAGGACTCGACGCCGGACGAGGACGTCGTCACCCCGCTCCGCGGCATGGCGAAGAGCCTCGCGACCAACATGGACGCCAGCCTCAGCATCCCCACCGCGACGAGCGTCCGCACGATCCCGGCGAAGCTGATGATCGACAACCGCATCGTCATCAACAACCACCTGCGCCGCACCCGCGGTGGCAAGGTCTCGTTCACGCACCTGATCGGCTGGGCGCTCATCCGCGCGCTCAAGGACTTCCCGAGCCAGAACGTGTTCTACGACGAGGTCGACGGCAAGCCCGCGGTCGTCGCTCCGGCGCACGTCAACCTCGGCATCGCGATCGACATGCCGAAGCCCGACGGCACGCGCGCCCTGCTCGTGCCGAGCATCAAGCGCGCCGACACGCTGAGCTTCACGGCCTACCTCTCGGCCTACGAGGACCTGGTCAAGCGCGCGCGCGGCAACAAGCTCGTCGCCGGCGACTTCGCGGGCACCACGCTCTCGCTGACGAACCCCGGCGGCATCGGCACGGTCCACTCCGTCCCCCGCCTGATGAAGGGCCAGGGCTGCATCATCGGCGCCGGCGCCCTCGAGTACCCGGCGGAGTTCCAGGGCGCGTCCGAGAAGACGCTGGTCGAGCTGGGCATCGGCAAGACCATCACCCTGACCTCGACCTACGACCACCGCGTCATCCAGGGCGCCGGCTCGGGCGAGTTCCTCAAGATCGTGCACGAGCTCCTGCTCGGCGGCCGCGGCTTCTACGAGGACATCTTCGCCGCGCTGCGCATCCCCTACGACCCGATCCACTGGTCCACGGACATCGCCGTCGACCTCGCCGAGCGCGTCTCCAAGACCGCCCGCGTTCAGGAGCTCATCAACTCGTTCCGCGTCCGCGGGCACCTGATGGCCGACGTCGACCCGCTGGAGTACGTGCAGCGCTCGCACCCCGACCTCGCCATCGAGAGCCACGGCCTCACCTTCTGGGACCTCGACCGCGAGTTCGTCACGGACGGCTTCGGCGGCAAGCGCCAGCTCAAGCTGCGCGACATCCTCGGGATCCTCCGCGACTCGTACTGCCGCACCGTCGGCGTCGAGTACATGCACATCCAGGACCCGGAGCAGCGCGCCTGGATGCAGCAGAAGCTCGAGCGCGGCTACGAGAAGCCGGGCCACGACGAGCAGCTGCGCATCCTGGGCAAGCTCAACGAGGCCGAGGCCTTCGAGACCTTCCTGCAGACCAAGTACGTGGGCCAGAAGCGCTTCTCGCTCGAGGGCGGGGAGTCGCTCATCGCGTTGCTCGACGCCGTCCTGCAGGGCGCGGCCGACGAGCACCTCGACGAGGTGGCGATCGGCATGGCCCACCGCGGCCGCCTGAACGTGCTGACCAACATCGCCGGCAAGACCTACGGTCAGATCTTCCGCGAGTTCGAGGGCACCCAGGACCCGCGCACGGTCCAGGGCTCCGGAGACGTGAAGTACCACCTCGGCACCGAGGGCACCTTCCGCGGTGCTGCGGGCGAGGAGATCCCGGTCTACCTGGCGGCGAACCCCTCGCACCTCGAGGCCGTGAACGGCGTGCTCGAGGGCATCGTCCGCGCCAAGCAGGACCGCAAGCCCATCGGCACCTTCACCACGCTGCCGATCCTCGTCCACGGCGACGCCGCGATGGCGGGCCAGGGCGTGGTGGTCGAGACCCTGCAGATGTCGCAGCTGCGGGCGTACCGCACCGGCGGCACGATCCACATCAACATCAACAACCAGGTCGGGTTCACGACTCCCCCTCACGAGGCCCGCACCTCGATCTACTCGACCGACGGCGCGAAGACGATCCAGGCGCCGATCTTCCACGTGAACGGCGACGACCCCGAGGCGGTCGTCCACGTCGGGCAGCTCGCGTTCGAGTACCGCCAGCGGTTCCACCGCGACGTGGTCATCGACCTGATCTGCTACCGCCGGCGCGGGCACAACGAGGGCGACGACCCCTCGATGACCCAGCCGCTGATGTACAGCCTGATCGAGGCCAAGCGCTCGGTCCGCAAGCTGTACACCGAGGCGCTCGTCGGCCGCGGCGACATCACCGAGGAGGAGTACGACCGCGCCCACCAGGACTTCCAGGACCGTCTGGAGCGCGCGTTCGCCGAGACCCACGCCGCGCAGACCGGCGCGATCCCCGTGATCACCGCCGACGGCGACTCCGTAGCCGACCTCGAGCTGCCCGACGCGCAGCAGGGCGAGGACTACCCGGGCGAGCCCGAGGTCACCGGCGTGAAGACCGAGGTCGTCACCCGCATCGGCGACGCGTTCACGACGCCGCCCGAGGGCTTCACCGTGCACCCCAAGCTCCAGCAGCTGCTGGCGAAGCGCCAGGAGATGAGCCGCTCCGGCTCCATCGACTGGGCCTTCGGCGAGCTGCTCGCGCTCGGCTCCCTGCTCCTCGAGGACACCCCGGTGCGCCTCGTCGGCCAGGACACGCGCCGCGGGACCTTCGTCCAGCGCCACGCGGTCCTCCACGACCGCGAGAACGGCCAGGAATGGCTGCCGCTGATGAACCTGTCCGAGCAGCAGGCCCGGCTCTGGATCTACGACTCGCTGCTCTCGGAGTACGCGGCGATGGCGTTCGAGTACGGCTACTCGGTGGAGCGGCCCGACTCGCTCGTTCTGTGGGAGGCGCAGTTCGGCGACTTCGCGAACGGCGCCCAGATCGTGATCGACGAGTTCATCTCCTCGGCTGAGCAGAAGTGGGGCCAGCGCTCGTCGCTCGTGCTCCTGCTCCCGCACGGCTACGAGGGCCAGGGCCCCGACCACTCGTCGGCGCGGATCGAGCGCTACCTGCAGATGTGCGCCGAGCGGAACATGACCGTCGCGCGACCGTCGACGCCGGCGTCCTACTTCCACCTGCTGCGCCGCCAGGCCTACTCCCGGCCCCGCCGACCGCTGATCGTCTTCACCCCGAAGGCGATGCTGCGCCTGCGCGGAGCCTCGAGCCCGGTCGAGGACTTCACCTCGGGCCGCTTCCAGCCGGTGATCGACGACGCGCGGATCCAGGACGCCTCCGCCGTGAAGCGCGTCCTGCTCCACGCCGGCAAGGTCCACTACGACCTCAAGGCGGAGCTCGAGAAGAAGCCCGACGACGGCATCGCGCTGGTGCGGGTCGAGCAGTACTACCCGGCGCCGATCGAGGAGCTGCGCGGCATCGCCGAGCGGTACCCGGACGCGGAGCTCGTCTGGGTGCAGGACGAGCCCGAGAACCAGGGCGCCTGGCCGTTCATGGCCCTCGAGGTCGCTCCGAAGCTGGGCCGGTCCATGCGCGTGGTCTCGCGGCCGTCCGCGGCCTCCCCCGCGGCGGGCTCGGCCAAGCGGCACGCCTCCGAGCAGGCCGACCTGCTGTCGCGGGCGCTCACCCGCTGATCCGCGGTCCGCACGACGCGGTCGGGCCCGTCGGAACCTCGTGTTCCGGCGGGCCCGTCGCGTTGCGGGCGGACCGTGCCTGACCGCAGGCCCACAGAAACCGGCAGAAGCGCTCGCGACGTGCGGGTGCCGCGGCGACCGGAGGCCGCCGGACACGACGGAGCCCCGGCCCCTCGAGGGCCCGCGGTGCGCGGGAGGTCTCGAACGGCCGGGGCTCCCCGGGTCGTGCGGCGCCTAGAGGCGGGCGGGCGCCTGCGAGTGCGCGGCGTGCTCGTCGCGGAGCATGCCGAGCACCTGGGCGCGGAGGTCCTCCGGCGCCGTCTCCTTGCACGCCCGCTGCACGGCGACCGTCAGCACCACGCCGACCTTCGCCTCATCGGCGCAGTCGACGCATCCCGCCATGTGCTCGCGGATGTCGGCGGCGTCCTCCTTGCACAGCTCGTTGTGGAGGTACTCCTCGAGCTCGGCCTTCGCCTTCGTGCAGCCGCTGTCGGTCATTTCGTGCTCCCGGAAGTGAATGCGGCGCGGAATCCGCGCTCGCGTGCGTAGTCGGTGAGTCGTTCGCGCAGCATGCGCCGGCCGCGGTGCAGCCGGCTCATGACGGTCCCGACGGGGGTCTTCATGATGTCCGCGATCTCCTGGTAGGAGAAGCCTTCGACATCGGCGAAGTAGACGGCGAGCCGGAAGTCCTCCGGGATCGCCTGGAGCGCCTCCTTCACCGCGGTGTCGGGGAGGTGGTCGATCGCCTCCGCCTCGGCCGAGCGGCTGGAGGTGGCCGTGGTCGACTCGGCGCCGCCCAGCTGCCAGTCCTCGAGCTCGTCGATCGCGCTCTGGTAGGGCTCGCGCTGCTTCTTGCGGTACGAGTTGATGAACGTGTTCGTGAGGATGCGGTAGAGCCAGGCCTTCAGGTTGGTGCCCTGCTCGAACTGGCGGAACGCGCCGAAGGCCTTGGCGAACGTCTCCTGCACGAGGTCCTGCGCGTCGGAGGGGTTCTTCGTCATCCGCAGACCGGCCGCGTAGAGCTGGTCGATGAAGGGCAGCGCCTGCTGCTCGAAGAGGGAGCGGAGATCGACGGGAGCCTCGACCGGGGCGTCGTCCAGCGACTCCTCGACGGTCTCCACGATCGTCTGCTCCGCGTCGGCGGGCTCGGGAGCCTCGTCGGCGGGGGTGGTGCGGGGTTCGTCGTCGCGAGTCATCACGAGCGATTCTAGAGCGGCGGCGCGGCGGACGACCGGGGTTGCGGCACGAGGGCGCCTCCGGGCGACGGGCCTGCTGCTCCGGAGGACCGGGGGTGCTGCCGTCATGCTCGCCTCCGTCACGCTCCTGACGACGCCCTGCGCGCCGACTATCCTGACAACCGATGGTCTTCTCGCGTTATTCCGCTCCCGAGTTCGATCCGTACGGCGACGCCCGTGCGCTCCCCGGCGACGATGCCTGGCCCGCACCCCTCGCGGCCGGCGCTCTCGACGCCGAGGTCGGCCTGCCCGGCTCCAAGTCGCTGACCAACCGGGAGCTGGTGCTCGCTGCTCTGGCCGACGGGCCCTCCACGCTGCGGGCGCCGCTGCACTCCCGCGACAGCGCCCTGATGATCGAGGCGCTGCGCTCGCTCGGCACCACGATCCGGGAGTCCGGCTCGACCGGCGGCTTCGGCGCCGACCTGGTCGTGGAGCCCGCGGAGGAGCTGCTCGGCTCGACGACGATCGACTGCGGGCTCGCGGGCACCGTGATGCGCTTCGTCCCGCCGCTGGCCGGCCTCGCGCTCGGCCCCACCACCTTCGACGGCGACGCGTACGCGGCGAAGCGGCCGATGGGGGCGACGATCGCCTCCCTCCGCGCGCTCGGCGTCGACGTCGCCGACGACGGCCGCGGCGCGCTCCCCTTCACCGTCCACGGGTCCGGGGCCGTCCGGGGCGGCGACGTCGTCGTCGACGCCTCGCGGTCGAGCCAGTTCGTCTCGGCGCTCCTGCTGGCCGGCGCCCGCTTCGAGGAGGGACTGCACCTGCGCCACGAGGGCAGCGCCGTCCCCTCCCGGCCCCACATCGACATGACCGTCGCCGCGCTGGCGGCACGGGGCGTCGAGGTCGGCACGCCCGCCGACGGCGAGTGGACCGTCGCGCCGCAGCCCATCGCCGGCGCCGACGTGCTGATCGAGCCCGACCTCTCGAACGCCGCGCCGTTCCTCGCTGCGGCCCTCGTCACGGGCGGCCGCGTCCGGCTTCGCCACTGGCCGGCCGTCACCACGCAGGTCGGGGCGCACCTCGAGCGGATCCTGCCGCTGTTCGGCGCCCGCGTCGAGCGCGACGGCGAGGACCTCGTGGTCACCGGCGGCGACGAGATCCTGGGCGTGGACCTCGACCTGTCGGAGGGAGGCGAGCTCGCCCCCGCCCTCGCCGCCCTCGCCGCGCTGGCCTCCACTCCCAGCACCCTGACCGGGATCGGCCACATCCGCCACCACGAGACGGACCGCCTCGCCGCCCTCGCCGCCGAGATCACCGGCCTCGGCGGCCGGGTCACGGAACTCGAGGACGGTCTGCGCATCGAGCCCGCCGAGCTACACGGCGGCCGCTGGCGCACCTACTCCGACCACCGCATGGCCCACGCCGGCGCTCTGATCGGCCTGGTGGTCCCCGGCGTGGTGATCGAGGACGTCGCCACGACAGCGAAGACCCTCCCGCAGTTCCCGGAGCTGTGGACGACCCTCGCCGGATCGGTCTGACCCGTGTCGTGGTGGACGGACAGCGGCCTCGACGCCGACGGTGCTCTCGACGACTTCGACGGGTACGACGAGTCGGACGCGCGGGTGCGCCCGAACCCGAAGGGCACGAAGCCCCGGACCAAGAACAGGCCCGCCTACGAGAACGCAGAGATCGCGATGGTGCTCGGCGTCGACCGGGGTCGCTACACGGTGATGATCGGCGACGGGACGCCCGAGGAGCACGAGTTCACGGCGGCCCGGGCCCGCGAGCTGCGGCGCCAGGCGATCGTGGCCGGCGACCGCGTCGACGTGGTCGGGGACTCCAGCGGCGACGAGGGGACGCTCGCCCGCATCGTCCGCATCCGCGAGCGGTCGACCCTCCTCCGCCGCAGCGCCGACGACACCGACGCGATCGAGCGCGTGATCGTCGCCAACGCCGACCAGATGCTCTGCGTGGTGGCCGCCGCCGACCCCGAGCCCCGGACCCGGCTGGTCGACCGCTACCTGGTCGCCGCCTTCGACGCCGGGATCACTCCGATGCTCTGCATCACCAAGACCGACCTCGCGGACCCGGCCCCGTTCCTCCGCAACTTCGAGGGGCTCGACCTCCGCGTGTTCCTCTCGAGCCAGGACGAGCCGCCGGTCGACGAGATCGCCGACGCCCTCCTCGGCCACGAGACCGTGGTCGTCGGGCACTCCGGAGTCGGCAAGTCCACCCTCGTGAACAAGCTCGTCCCGGACGCGCACCGGGCCATCGGGCGCGTGAACACCGTGACGGGCCGCGGTCGGCACACCTCGTCCTCCACCGTCTCGCTCCGCGTGGAGCGCGGCGACCGGCACGGCTGGGTCATCGACACCCCCGGCGTCCGCTCGTTCGGACTCGGCCACGTGAACACCGACAACATCCTCGGCGCGTTCACGACACTCGCCGTGATCGCCCGGGACTGCCCGCGCGGCTGCACGCACCTGCCCGACTCCCCCGACTGCGCCATCATCGAGGCGGTCGAGGGCGGACTGCTGGGCGCCAGCGGACCGGAGCGCCTCGACTCGCTCCAGCGCCTCCTGACCACCTTCGCCACGACCGACGGAAGCAGACGATGACCGACCTCTCCCCCCTCCCCGCCGAGGCGCGCCTCGCCGCCGGCGACTCCGCTCCGGAGTTCACGCTGCCGAACCAGGACGGCGAGCCCGTCTCGCTCGCGGACTACCGCGGACGGCGCGTCATCCTGTTCTTCTACCCCGAGGCCGACACCCCCGGCTGCACCACGGAGGCCTGCGACTTCCGCGACAACGCGGCGTCCCTCCGCGACTCCGGCTACGAGGTCCTCGGGATCTCGCGGGACGCCCCGGAGGCGCTGCGCCGCTGGGCCGACGCCCAGGGCATCGCGTACCCGCTGCTGAGCGACCCCGACATGACCGTGCACCGCGCGTACGCGGTGTGGGGCGAGAAGAGCCTCTACGGCAAGACCGTCGTCGGCGTGCTGCGCTCGACGTTCGTCGTCGGAGCCGAGGGAGCGCTCGAGTTCGCGCAGTACGGCGTCCGGGCGACCGGGCACGTGCAGGCGCTCCGCAAGAAGCTGAAGCTCGTCTGACCCCGGGGCGCGCGGTGCAGGTCATCGTGCGCCACCGGCTCTCGGGGTTCCGCTCATCTGCGAGCATCTCTCATGTCGACGTGAGCGGCACCGCCCGGTGCCCCGTCGGGACGAGGGGTGGTCAGGGTGCGCTCGAATGCTCGCAGGACGACGGCCGCAGCGGCGATCGCGGTCGTGGCCGCTGTACTGGCGGGCTGCACGCCACCGGAGCCGGCGCTCACCGCCGCCAGGGTGCTGCAGGCGGTGTCCGTCGCCGTCTCGTCCGACGGGGGTGTCCGTGCGATCGAGGGGACGGCCCTCGCCGTCGGCGACGACCCGTCCGACACCTCGGCGACCACCACCGTCTACGATCCCCCCGAGGTCGCCGCCGACCTGCCGGTCCGTGTCCGGCCCTCGTGGCGCGCCGCCGACGCCTCGGGCACCGATCCGGCCGACCTCGCCGGGCGCTCCGGTCGGATCGAGATCTCGCTCGCGGTGGAGAACCTGACGGTCCGGCCCGAGGAGGTCGCGTTCGACGCGGCCGGTCGTGCAGCCCGCCGCAGTGCACTCGTCGGCGCTCCGCTGACGATCGCAGCCTCCGCGGTCCTGCCGGGCGTCCCGCCGAGCCGCGTCGTCACCGAGAGCGAGTCGGGTGCCGTCACCAACGGCGTGCTCAGCCGTGACGAGCACGGAGACGCCGTCGTGCAGTGGGCCGCTCTCCTCGCTCCCCCGGGCGGTGGCGCGACGGCGACGCTGACCCTCGTCGCCGACGTCGCCGACTTCGCCGTCCCCGCCTTCGACCTGGCGGTCCAGCCCGGCCTGAGCACCGACCCGACCACCGAGGGGGCGCTGGGCGCCGCGTTCGACTCCTCCGACGCCTCGCCGCTCGCCCTCGAGCGCCGCACGATCGAGGTCGTCACCGCGGTGGACGACCTGCTGACGCAGGCCGGCACCACCGTCGCCGAGGTGCGGGCCTCGCTCGACGCGACCTCCGAGACTCTCGGTGTCCGCACGGCCGAGGAGCTGCGGGCCGGCGCCGCCTCGACGGCGGCCTCGATGCAGAGGCTCTCCGGGCAGCTCGGCGCGCTCCGGGCGCAGCTGTCGTCGACGGTCTCGGGCACCGAGTCCGGCCTGCTGGCGCAGCTGTCCGAGGCGATCGACGCGGTGGACGCCCTGCTGGGCGACACATCGGCCGCGGTGCCGCCGCCGACGGTCTCGGGCAGCGGATGCGGAGTCGCCGTCGACGGCGGCCGCTCCGGCTCGATCCACTCCGAGCTGCTGCGGCTCACGGCCGAGCTCGACGCGTACGGGACGGCGGCCGAGTCCTGCCGCGACGAGGTCGTCGCGGCTCTCCGTGCTGCCGCGGGGCCGGCACAGCCCTCCGCCGAGACCTGCACGGCACCCTCGACCACCTGCTCCCTCGCCGCCTCCGGAGCCGCCGTCGACACCGTGCTGCTCGGGATGCTCGATCGCGGGCAGGACCTCGTCGACTCCCTGCAGCCGGAGCTGATGGACGGCGTGCAGGCCGGGTTCGCCGCCCTCGCGAGCAGGGTGGACGCCGCGTCGGCCTCGGTGGACACCCTGGCCGACCCGGAGGGATCCGTCACCCGGGCACTCGCCGCCCTGTCGGCGACGCTGGACGGGCTCGACGCGGACACCGCGGGCCTGGAGACGACGGTCGCCTCGGTCGGCACCGCCGCCACGACCGCCCTGGACGAGCTCGGCACGCCGACCAGCACAAGGTCGCTGTCGGCGCAGAACCAGGAGCTGGCCGATCGGCTCTGCGAGCTGTCGCCGGCGACACGGTCCCCTGCTGCCGCACCCACGCCGACCGGGCGCCCGACGCGTGCACCCGTGGAGGTGACCCGGGGCTCCGTCGAGGAGCTCCGCGCCTACCTGACCGCGACGCCCTGCTCCGGCACGGGCCGCCTCGACGCTCCCGACGGCTATCCGGCCCCCCTGGCCGACCGGCTGAGCGACCAGGTCCACGCGTGGACCGCCGTCGCCTCCACCGTCGGCAGCACCGGCGCGAGTGCCGACCTCGCCGCCCTGCGCGCCGCGCTCGCCACGGTCCGCAGCGGCGTGGCCGAGGCCGGCGCGACGGCCGGCTCGGACGACGCACGCCTCACCGGCCTGCTCGCCTCCCTCCGCACCGGCGTCGACGCGCTGACCGCTCAGCGCGACGCCCTCGGCACCCGCATCGATGCTCTCGGCGCCCAGCAGGACGCTCTCGCACCGGCGATCCAGAATGCGTTCGCCGAGGCGGACACGGCAGCCGCATCCGCGGTCACCGCACTCCTCGACGAGCAGGTGCGGCGGATCTCGACGCGCTCCGGCGCCGACGCCGACGCGGTCGTCGCGATGTTCGACCGGTCGGTCTCGAGCCTGCGCACGGCCTCCTCCGGCATCCGCTCCGACGGTGCAGCGACGGTGGACGCCGGGCACCGGGCTCTCCGCACCGCGGAGGCCCGGATCGGCGGGGCCGTCTCTGAGCGGACGCGCGCCTCCCTGGCCGGCATCGCGACGACGATCGACGCCTCGACCCGCGACACCGACGCGGCCGCCGCGCTCCTCGCAGCCGATCTGCACAAGGTGCTCCTGGACCTCGGCGACCGGACGGTCGGCGGCTCCGGCCTGCTCGGATCGATGACCACGAGTGCCGCGAAGGTCGGCACCGCCGACGTGCAGCTCGCCCTCGCCTCGCAGAGCGCACGGGGCTACGCCGCGGTGCGGTCCGAGGACGTCTCGGGCATCCTGCTGGCGCAGGCCCAGGAGCGGGCCTCCCTCCGGGCCGGGGATGCGCTTCCCGCGTTCCACCTCGACCTGCCCGAGGGCACGCGGACCCGGACGGTCTACTCCTTCCGGATCGGGGACGAGCGATGACCCGCCTGGGCAGGCGCGCGGCGCAGCACCCCCGCACCGCCCGACGGACCACGATGCTGGTCGGCGGCGCCGTCGCCCTCCTCGGCGTCAGCGGTGCCCTCGTCTCCTTCCTGCCCCCGCAGTCGGCTCCGATGACGGAGGTCGCCGCTCTGCCTGTCGGCTTCTCGTGCGCCCGGGTGCCCGAGCGGATGACGCTCGGGGTGGTGGTCTCGCTCAGCTCGGCTCCGGGCGAGGGCGCGGAATGGAAGGACGCGGCGAACGGCGCCGTCGTCGCCGCGCACCGGTCAGCGATGGGCGGCTGCGAGATCGGTCTCGTCGCCGTCGACGACCACGGGACGCCCGAGGGTGCCCGCGCCGCCGTCGAGGAGCTGACGGGGCAGGGCGTGTCCGGCCTCGTCCTCGCGACCCACGGCACCCACACCGCTGCGGCCGTGGACGCCGCTCGGGCCGCGGGGACAGCGGCCGTCCTCCCGTACGGAGGCGGCCCCGCCCTGCCCGGCGACGGCGTCTGGTCCCTCGGACCCGACACCGCCTCGGCCGACGCGGCACTCGTGGAGGAGGCCGGCGGAGGCGCCCGGGTACTCCTCGTCGACACCGGTGGAGGCACCCCGACCGGTCTCTCGCCCGCCGCGACGGTGACCGCCGATCCCGGCGCCACCGCGGACGTGATCATCACCGCCGCCCGCCCGCACCTCGAGGGCGAGCCGGCGGTCGAGCGCGTCGTCGTGTCCGGCCCCGCCGCGGCGCAGGCGACGGCGGTCGCCGCTCTGCAGGCGGCGGGGGCGTCCGTCCCGATCCTGCTCACGCCCGACGCGCTGAGCCCCGCCTTCGCTCCCGCCCTGGCCGCGGCCGGAGGCACCCTCTCGGGAGATCTGACGACGATCGGCACGGATTCCGGCGACGCGGTCGCCCTCCGCGGCGACGAGCGCGGACGCGCGGCCTCCGCGTTCCTGGGGGCCGTACGGATGACCGCCGACGATGCCGCGCGGGCGACCCTCCTCGGCGACCGCGTGTTCCGCGATCTCTCCGCGGTCGCGGACGCCCCCAGCCACGACGCCGTCGTGGCGCTCGTGCGAGCCGCGGCCGTCGCAGGCAGCAGGGCACCCTCGGCGGTCGCCGCCGCACTCCGGGGATGCACGATCGGAGCGGCGGACGGGCTCGCCGGTCCGCCGCTCGACTTCGGCGCCGCGCACGCTCTGGACGCCCCGGTACTCCCCCTCCACTCCTCGCCGCAGCGCCTCGGCCTGCGGCCCGCCGACCCGCCGCTGCTCTGGTTCGCCGGACAGCCCCGACCGTGAGCCCCCGGTGCGACTCCTCCTCGACCTCGACGGCACCCGCTCCGACATCGACCTCGGCCGCCACCGCGACTCCGCGACACTCGGCGAGCTGATCGCCACCGCCACCGGGCACCGCCTCCCGCCCGGGACGGCCCTCGCCGTCGACACCGCCCTGCACCCTGTGGAGACCCGGCTGGCCGATCTGCTGCTGCTCGAGGGAACGCGGATCGCCCGCTCCCCCCTGCCCCGACCTGCCGCGGCCCGCGGGTGGACGGCCGTGCTGTCGGGCGGTCTCGGCGCGGGAGCCGTGGTCGAGATCCCGCGGGGCCGTGCGCTGATCGTGGGCCGCTCCCCGCACGCCGACGTCGTCCTCGACACGGCGAGCGCCTCCTGGGAGCACTTCTCGGTGACCCGCGAGGGCGACGGCCTGCGGGTGCGCGACGCCGACAGCACCAACGGCACTCTGGTCGACGGCGTCTCCGCGACGGGGGACGGGGTCCTGGTCTCCGACGCCGTGGTCGTGATCGCCGGTGGGGCGGCTCTCCGCCTGCGCCCCGCGCCTCCCGAGCTCCTCGCGCCCGAGCCGGGGAGCACGGACAACGTCACCGCGACGGCGACCGTGCCCTTCAACCGGCCGCCGCGACCGGGACGTCCGGCGGCCGGCGAGGCGGTCGTCCCGCCGGCCCGCCTCGAGATCGCCTCCGCGACGACCTTCAGCGTGATCACCGTCGCCGCGCCGCTCGTCCTCGCCTTCGCGATGGTCCTCATCATGGGCGATGCGCGCTACGCCCTCTTCGCCGCGCTCAGCCCCGTGGCCGGGGTGGGCATGTGGTTCGAGCAGCGGCACCGGCACGCCCGAGCGACCCGGTCCGAGGAGCAGCGCTACGGCGAGGCGCTGCAGACGCTCCGCGACGACATCGCCCGTTCCGCGCGTGTCGAACGGGCCCGCCTCGAGGAGGACGCGCCCGACCCGGCGACGACGATCCGCCGGGCGGCGCTGCCCGCCACGTCGCTGTGGCAGCGGCGCGCGACCTCCGCCGATGTGCTCCGCCTGCACATCGGCGTCGGCGACGTCCCGTGGTCTCCCCCGCTCGATCAGCGCGGAGTGCCGCGGCTCGAGGAGGAGGTGCGCGCGATCCTCGCGGTGAGCGTCGTCCCGAGCGCGCCGGTGTCCATCGATCTCGCGGACTCGGGCGTCGTCGGGATCGTCGGCGACCGCGAGGGCGGCCTCGCTCTGGCGAGGAGCCTGCTCTGCCAGGCGGCGGTCCACTGCGGTCCGGCCGACCTGGCGATAGGGGTGTTCTGCGACCGGCGACGCGACTCCGACTGGAGCTGGGCCTCCTGGCTCCCCCACACGCGTCTGCCCGGGGGCGGACGCCGCCTCTCCGACCGGCGCGACCGCAGCTCCGAGCTCCTCCGCGCCCTCCGCGACGAGGACTCGCCGCGCGTGCTCCTGGTGCTCGACTCCGACGTGCTGACCGAGGGACGCGCCGCTCCGGCGCGCGAACTCCTCGGACTCGGCCGCGGCGAGCGCGAGGCGGCGACCCGGATCTCCGGCCTCGTCCTCGCGGCGTCGGAGGAGCATCTCCCCGCCTTCTGCACGGTCGTCGTCCGGGTCGGAGCGGACGCCTCGGCGCTCCTCTCCCGGCCCGACGAGCGGATCACCGTCGAGGACGTGGTGCTCGCCGGTCTCGCCTCCTCCACGGCCGAGCGCTGTGCGCGCGACCTGGCGCGCTTCGAGGACCCGGAGCTCGTCACCGCGGGGGCGGCCCTCTCCGCGCTCGTGCGGCTGCCGCCGCTCCTGGGCGCCGATCGTCCGACCGCCGCGGACGTCCGGGGGTGGTGGTCGAGCGCCCGGGGCGTGCGCGCGCCCGTCGGCTCGTCCGAGCACGGTCCGCTCGTGCTCGATCTCGTCGCCGACGGCCCGCACGGCCTGGTCGGCGGCACCACGGGCTCGGGCAAGAGCGAGTTCCTGCGCTCCTTCGTGGCCGGCCTCGCGGCCTGGAACGATCCGACGCGCCTCACCCTCGTGCTCATCGACTTCAAGGGGGGTGCAGCGTTCGCGTCCTGCGAGCGGCTCCCGCACACGATCGGCACCATCAGCAACCTCGACGCCCAGCTCGCCGACCGCGCGCTGCGCTCGCTCCAGGCCGAGATGCGGCGTCGTCAGCGGCTCTTCGCCGCCGCCGGCGAGGGTGTCGACGACCTCGACGCGTACTGGGCCACCTCGCCGCCGGAGCCGATGCCGCGGCTCCTGCTCGTCGTCGACGAGTTCGCCGTTCTCGCGAAGGAGCATCCCGACGTCCTGACGTCCCTCGTGAGCGTCGCCGCGGTCGGCAGGACGCTCGGCGTGCACATGATCCTCGCCACCCAGCGTCCTGCCGGAGTGGTGAACGACGACATCCTCGCCAACACCAACCTCCGCGTCGCCCTCCGGGTGCAGAGCCGGGACGACTCCGCCGACGTGATCGGAGTCGCGAGCGCGGCCGGGATCTCCCGCTCCCAGACCGGCCGAGCGTATGTGAAGCGGGGCCAGAACGACATCTCGCCCGTCCAGACGGCGCTGGTCACCGGTCGCGCGGAGGCGTCGGCCGTCGAGGCGATCGAGGTCCGCCCGGTCGGACCCACGGGCGTCCCCGTCGAGGGCCCCTCCCCGGTCGCCGCCGACGAGACGGCCCCGACCGATCTCGACCTCCTGATCGACGCGGTGGTCGAGGCGGACGCCGCTTCGGGCTTCGGCCCTCCCCGCCCGATCTGGCCGGAGCCGCTCGAGGACACCGTGGCCCTCAGCGGGTTCGGTGCGGAGGAGTCCGACCTCGGTCGCGTCGTCGGCGACGTCCTGCACGTCGCACTCTCGGACGACCCTGACCGGCAGCGCCGGACGCCGACCGGCTGGGATCTGGGCGAGGGGAACCTGCTCCTCATCGGCATCCCCGGCAGCGGCACCAGCACGGCGCTCGCGTCGATCGCGCTGACGGCCGCCCGCCACTTCCCCCCGGACGAGCTCGACCTCTACGTCCTCGATGCCGGTTCCCGCGACTCCGCCCCGCTCGCGCGACTCCCGCACACCGTCTCCTACGTCGGCGCAGGTGGCGGATCCCACGAGAAGCAGACCCGGTTCCTCCGTCACCTGCGCGACGAGGTGCGCCGGCGCCGAGCATCGCCCGGGGGCCACCGTCGTGCGCTGGTGCTCGTCGACGGTCTCGCCACTCTGAAGGACGAGTTCCAGGACTGGGAGGGCCTGGCTCTGATGGAGGCGTTCACCCGCGCCTACGCCGACGGACCGGAGCTCGGCCTGCACTTCGCGGTGACGAGCACCCGGGCGAGGGCGGTCCCCGCGGTGATGGAGGAGGTCACGACGCAGAAGTGGCTGTTCCGCCTCGCCGACCCGCAGGACTACGCCGCCGCCGGGGTGAAGCCGGTGCAGGCGCCGGCAGCGGTGCCGGGGCGTTGCGTTCTCACCTCGTCGCTCCTGCAGACGCAGGTCGCGACTCCGAGGGCCGGTCTCGACGACGCGATCGCCGAGCTCGCGGCCGCCTGGCCGGATGCGCGCCGCAGGACGAACACGGTCGGCACGCTTCCCGAAAGGGTCGCCGTGAGCGCGCTCGGTATCGAGGCCCGCTTCGATCGCGAGCCGTGGCTGCTCCCGATCGGCCTCGGCGAGTCGGACCTCGCCCCGCTGGCGTTCCAGGTCTTCGAGGGCGAGCACGTCGTCATCGCCGGACCCGCCCGATCGGGCAAGTCGACCGTGCTGCTCGCCCTGGCCGAGGCGGCGCGGGCCGCCGGCTCGGTCGCCGTCTGGGGAGTGTGCGATCGACGCTCCCCGCTGAGGGGCGCCGACCTCGACCGACTCGCCGTGGGCGCGGAGGAACTCCGCACCCTCCTCGCGTCGCTGTCGACGGAGGAGGGCCCCGTGCTGCTCCTCCTCGACGACGCCGAGCGCTGGGACGACACCGACCAGGCGCTGATGAGGCTGGTCTCGTCGGGTCGCCCGGGACTCTGCGTCGTGCTGGCCGGCCGGTCGAGCGAGCTCCGCAGCCATTTCGGGAACTGGACGAAGAAGGCGGCGGCCTCCCGCTCCGTGCTGCTGCTCCAGCCCGACGTCGACAACGACGGCACTCTCCTCGGCGCGCAGATCCCGCGGCGCTTCCCCGTCCCGCCCACGATGGGCCGCGGCTTCGTCAGCCTCGACGGCGAGATCCACTTCGTGCAGTCGGTCTCGCCGACGCCGGCGGACGGCGGCTGATCAGCCCTCGGGCGGGTGATCGCGCCTCCGCCACCGAGTCGATCGGCGCGTCCTCCTCGAGAGCGCTCCGACGACCCCGAGACGCACCGATGGAGGAGCGCGGAGGAAGGAGCGCGGAGACGACGAGCACGTCCCGCCCCCGCTCGCCGGAGCACGCAGGGGCGCGACGGCCGGTCAGCTCCCTCCGCCGGCGGCGAAGATGTTCTGCGAGATCGTCGCCAGCTGGCTGCGCAGCTCCTCGAGCTCCTGCTTGGCCTTCTCGAGGGCCGACTTCGTCTCCGGCCAGGTCGACGAGCGGAACTGCGAGGCCAGCGGACCGTCCCAGACGTTCGGATCGGACAGTGTCCGCCCCTGCGCGTCGAGCCGGCTGATCTGATCGGCGAGGCCGCCGTTGACGATCGACTGGATCTGCTGGATCGCGGACTTCGCCTCGTCGGTCGAGAGAACACGTGACATGGATCACACCTTTCTACCCCTGCGGACGGGACCGTCCCGCCCGTTCCCCACTCCACCGTCGTTTCATGAGGATGTCTCGTCATGATAGAAGGCAAGACAGCACAGCGGCTCGCGTGGCGTCGACGGCTCGACACTGGCGCGGGAGGTCGACTCACTCGCGAGTGGTGATCGCGAAGGGACTGCTCGAGAGGTCCGAGAACGCGCCCACTCGGGCGCGCAGCTCGCAGGACGGAGTCACCGTGAGGGCGGTCACCGTCAGCCCGTCGGACGACACGGCGACCGCGCCGCTGCAGCCGTCGCTGAACCGCACGCCCTCCACTCCGCCCGCGATCGCGTCGAGCATGCTGCTCGCCGGCGCGGACGACGGCGTCGCGAGCAGGGGGTTCACGGGGTCGGCCCCGCTCGGCCAGACCGGCACCAGCGTCACCGGCAGCGGGGTCCGGCCGACCGTCCGCGCGGGAGTCTCGATCCGCACATCCCGCAGCCGCTGCACGGGATACGCCGTCCCGGTGACCGCAGGGTCGGCCACGGCCTGTGCCGTCGCAGACGCTGCCGCCGCCAGCCACCCGTCCAGGGCGCTCTGCTCGGCCACCGCGATCGGCACGGTCGCCGTGACGTCGACGATCCCCTGCGCCGGGACGTGCAGGTCCGTCAGGCTCCAACCGCAGCCGACCCCGACTCCGGTGACGCTCGGCCGGTTGCGCACCGCCGTCACTCCGGACCAGCTGGCCGCGGGGCACGCCGCCGCGGCGTCCGGGCCCGGCAGCACCTCGAGGAAGGACCCCGAGAGGGGCGCGCTCTGGGCGGAGTAGGAGATCTCGACGACCACGGCCCGTCGCTCCGCGTCCCAGGTGGCCGATCGCGTCGCTCCGAGGCCCGTCGGCAGCGGCCGGTCCTGCTGCCGGGCCGACAGGTCGGCATCCGGCGCCGAGGCCCGTGCTCCGCCGCCGCGCGGCTGGACGGCGAGGAGCACCGCCCCGATGAGCAGGACGCCGGCGCCGAGGGCGGCGAGGATCATCCGCAGACGTCCGCCGCGCCCCCGCCGAGCTGGAGCCTCGAACGGCCGTTCCACCAGGCGCAGCTCACGGCGCCGCACCGGGCGGAGCACGGTCGCCTGCGACGACGGGCCGAGCTCGGGAGCGGGCCCCTCCTCTACCGGCTCCGACGACATCTCCACCGCCATCCCGCGGAGGACCGTGCCCGGGCGCTCGGCCTCCTCGAACTCCGCCGCGCCCGCCGCGAGCGGCAGCGCCGGCAGCCCGGCCAGCGCCGGGGAGAGGCGTCGCAGGATCCCCGCCGCCTCCGCAGCCGTCGGCCTTGACGCCGGATCCTTCGCGAGCATCCGGTCCAGGAGCGACGCGAGCCGCGGCGGCAGATCCAGCGGCGGCGGGAGCATCGCGACGTGCCGGTAGGCGACCGCGACGTCGGCGCCGGGACCGGCGAGGGGGGTCCGGCCGCACAGCAGCTCGTAGAGCAGGATCCCCGTCGAGTAGACGTCGCTCGGCGGGCCGGCTTGTCCGGTGGCGAGCATCTCGGGCGAGAGGTACTCCGGCGTCCCGATGACACCCGTCGTCGCGCGCGGACCCTCGGCGACCACATGAGCGATGCCGAAGTCGGAGACGCGGACGGCGGAGCCCGCATCGTCCGCACCCTCCGCGAGCAGGACGTTGTCGGGCTTCACGTCCCGGTGGACCGTGCCGATCGCATGCGCGGCGGCGAGAGCGTCGAGGATCGAGGCCGCGACGGGCAGCGCATCGACCGCCGGGAGGGTGCCCTCGTCCCGCAGCAGCTCCCGCAGTGATCCGCCGCCGACGAGCTCCATCACGATCCCGAGCGTCTCCCCCTCCACGACGAGGTCGAGCACCTCCACGACGTGCGGGTGCCGCAGACGGGTGAGCACCGACCTCTCACGGACGAACCGCTCGACCAGGCCCGCGTCGTGCACGTGCTCACCGCGGAGGAGCTTCGCCGCGCGGTCCGGCCCCTGCGCGTCAGCGACGCGCCACACCTCGCCCGCGGCACCCGAGCCGATCCGCTCGAGCAGGCGGTAGCGCGCCCCCAACGGATCCCCAGCACTCCTCGCCATGCCGCCTCCCGATCCGAGCTTCCGTCATCTTCGAGAGGAAACATAGCGGAGACCGCTCGGGCGGATCAGCGGTGGCGCATCGGCCGGATCAGAACCCCTCGTTGGCGCGCGGTGCGTAGTCGGCGCCCAGCGCCTCCAGCTCGTCGGCGGTCAGCTCCACGTCCAGCGACGCGACCGCGTCGTCGAGGTGGTGGAGCTTCGTGGCTCCGACGATCGGAGCGGTGACCGCCTCCTGCTGCCGGACCCAGGCGAGCGCCACCTGCGCACGAGGCACGCCGCGCTGCTCGGCGATGCGTGCGACGGTCGCGACGGTCCGCCGGTCGGCCTCCTCCTGCTGGCGGTAGAGGGTGCCGCCGAAGACGTCGGTCTCGGTGCGCGCCGTGGTCTCGTCCCAGTCGCGGGTGAGCCGGCCCCGGGCGAGCGGCGACCACGGGATCACGCCGACTCCCTGGTCGACGCAGAAGGGGTGCAGCTCGCGCTCGTCCTCGCGCTGGATCAGGTTGTACTGGTCCTGCATCGAGACGAACCGCGTCCAGCCGCCCAGATCCGCGGTGTACTGCGCCTTCGCGAACTGCCACGCCCACATGCTCGAGGCGCCGATGTAGCGCGCCCTGCCCGAGCGGACGACGTCGTGGAGCGTCTCCATCGTCTCCTCGATCGGCGTCTCGGGGTCCCAGCGGTGGATCTGGTAGAGGTCGACGTAGTCCGTGCCGAGACGCCGGAGGCTGTCGTCGATCGCGCTGAGGATGTGCCGCCGCGAGAGGCCGCCGCCGTTGGGGCCGGAGCGCATCCGCCCGTGGACCTTCGTGGCGATCACGACCTCCTCGCGGACCGCGAAGTCCGCGAGCGCCCGGCCGACGAACTCCTCGCTCGTGCCGTCGGAGTAGACGTCCGCCGTGTCGAACGTGGTGATCCCCAGGTCCAGCGCCCGCCGGAGGAAGGTCCGCGACTCCTCCTCGCCCATGCTCCAGCCGTGGGCCCCGCGGTCGGGAGCGCCGAAGCTCATGCAGCCGAGGACGATCGAGGAGATCTGCAGGCCGCTGGAGCCGAGTCGGGTGGAGTCCATGCGCGTCGCTTCCGTGTCGAGGAGGGGGTCCCTCCAGCGTCGCACCCGCGAGCGGCGGCGCGCCAGCCGTCCGGCTACACGGCCGGATCGCGACGAGTGGCGGCGACCACGCTCGGGAGGAACAGCGCGACGACGGCCACCACGGCCGGCGCCAGCAGCGCCCAGCCGATGTCGGGCACGGCGTACTGGCCCTGGAAGGCGCCGAGCGCCACGGCCATCATCACCAGCTGGATCGTCAGCGCCGACGCGCGCATCCAGCCGCGCCGTCGCACGGCGCCGAGCGTCGTCGCGGCGGCCCAGCACACGGCGATCAGCGCGAGGACGACGATGGCGATCCCTCCGCCGACCGTGTCGGCCCGGGTCGTCAGCAGCTCGAGCACGAGCCACGCCGCTACCCCGGCGACGGCGAGCGTCTCGAGGGCCAGGACCGCGATCAGCACCACCAGACCGAGCGGCCGGGAGGCGGTCGGGCGGGGTCCGCGGGACCCGTTCGCGTCAGCGGTCACAGGCACATCCCATCCAGGACTCTTGATTCGGGCTCATCCCCGTGACAGGCTAGTCCAGTTCGTTTCACCGCTCACAGGGTCGTGGGTTTCCGCCGATGTGAACATCCGATCCCGCCGCGCCGTCAGGCACGGGGGCGAGCCGGATGACCAGCACTGGAGCCGGGTGGCCGACGCAGTGCTCGCGCATCGCGTCGAGTGCACCGGCAAGAACCGAGCGCTCTCCCGTCCACCACCCCGATCCACCCCGCGCTCCAGCACGGGGCCTCGTGGCGTGCGCCGGTGAGGGCGCGGAGGTCGAGTACTGGTCGGGATCGTCGGCGTGGATCGATCATCCCACCCGAACACTGCGTGGTTCCTCCACGCACGCCTTCACACAAGGAGCACCCGCATGGACTGGCGCGACAAGGCCGCTTGCCTCACCGCAGACCCCGAGCTTTTCTTCCCGGTCGGCAACACCGGCCCGGCCGTGGACCAGATCGAGAAGGCGAAGTCGGTGTGCGCACGCTGCACCGTCACCGAGGTCTGCCTCCAGTACGCCCTCGAGACCGGCCAGGACTCGGGCGTGTGGGGCGGCCTCAGCGAGGACGAGCGTCGCGCCCTGAAGCGCCGCGCCGCTCGCGCACGCCGCGCCTCCTAGGCGCACGAGCCGCTCGGCGGCACGAACGACCCCGACCCCCGTCGCCTCTCGGCAGCGGGGGTCGCGTCGTCTCCGGGCTCAGGAGCGGGCGCGCTCCAGCCACCGCAGCGGCACCTCGATGGTGACCTCGGTGCCGCGCCCGACCAGCGTGTGCCAGTCGATGGTGCCGCCGAGCTCGCCCTGGATGAGCGTGCGCACGATCTGCGTGCCCAGGCCCGATCCGACCTTGCCCTCCGGCAGCCCGACGCCCGTGTCGCGCACCTTCACCGTGAGCTCGTCATCGCTGCGCGAGGCGACGATCTCCACGTCGCCCTCCCGTCCGGCCAGGCCGTGCTCGACGGCGTTGGTGACCAGCTCGGTCAGGGCGAGGGCGAGCGGAGTCGCGTACTCGCTGGGCAGGTTGCCGAAGCTCCCCGTCAGCTTCGGGTGCACCGTGGTGTTGTGGGTCGAGGCGACCTCGGCGATCAGCAGCAGCACCCGGTCGAAGACCGCGTCGAAGTCGACGTTCTGGTTCAGCCCCTCCGAGAGCGTGTCGTGCACGACCGCGATGGCGGCGACGCGGCGCATCGCCTGCGTGAGCGCCTCCCGGGCGAGGTCGGAGTGGGTGCGCCTGGCCTGGATCCGCAGCAGCGAGGCCACGGTCTGCAGGTTGTTCTTCACGCGGTGGTGGATCTCGCGGATCGTCGCGTCCTTGGTGATGAGCTCCCGCTCCTGGTGGCGCAGCTCCGTCACGTCGCGGCACAGGACGACGGCGCCGACCCGCTCGCCGCGGTCGCGGATCGGGATCGCGCGCAGCGACACCGTCACTCCGCGGGCCTCGATGTCGGTTCGCCACGGCGCCCGGCCGGTCACGACCAGCGGGAGCGACTCGTCGATGACGACCTTCCCCGCGATCAGCTTCGTCGTGACCTCGGCGAGCGACTCCCCCTCGAGCTCGTCGGCGAAGCCGATGCGGTTGAACGCCGAGAGGGCGTTGGGGCTCGCGAACGTGGTGACGCCGTCGACGTCCAGGCGGATCAGGCCGTCGGACGCGCGCGGCGCCCCGCGGCGAGGACCGGTCGGCGCGCCCAGATCGGGGAAGTCGCCCGAGGCGATCATCGAGAAGAGGTCGTTCGCGCAGTCGTTGAACGTCAGCTCCTGCCGGCTCGGCGTGCGCGTCTCGCTGAGGTTGGTGTGGCGCGTGACGACCGCGATGGGGCGGTCCGTCGTCCCGCCGTCGGAGGCCCCCAGGCGGCGCAGGACGGGCACCGCGCGCACGCGGGTGGGCGTCTCCTCGAACCAGTCCGGGGCGGAGGTGTCGACGATCCGCGCGGTCTCGAACGCCTCGACGACCTGGGCACGCCACTCCGACTTGATCCTCTGCCCGACGAAGTCGCGGTAGAAGAGCGTCGCCGCGCTGCTGGGGCGCGCGTGGGCGACGGCGACGAAGCTGTCGTCGGCCGTGGGCACCCAGAGCACGATGTCGGCGAAGGCCAGGTCGGCGAGCAGCTGCAGGTCGCCGACGAGCAGGTGCAGCCATTCGACGTCCGCTTCGTCGGATCGGCCGTGGGAGAGGACGAGGTCACTGAGGGTCGACACCCGACAAGCCTAGGGCGCGGCCGGGCGGCGCACGCCGGGCTCGCTGTCCACAGCTCGGGACGGCCGACGATTATCCACAGTCTGCGCCTCTGCACTCCATGAGCATCCCTCGACTGCTTCGATGAGGTCGTCCTCGCGTGCCGACCCAGCGCGCCCCGCCCGTCGAGCAGAGAGGTGACCCGGACCCGTGAACAGCTCGTCCTGCCCCAGGAGATCGCCGCATGAGCCTTCCCCTCCACGCCTTCGACTACCGCACCCTTCCCCTCGACCCCGAGGCGGCCGTGGAGCGGCTCACCCTCGCGGAGTTCTTCGCCCCGCAGCCTGCGACCCGCGCGGAGCTGCCCGACCCGGAGCCCCTGCTCGCCCGGCTCACGCACCTCGTGATCGAGATCCTGGAGGGCTCGCGCGAGATCGACCAGATCGCGCGGTGGCTGAGCGACGAGGTCTACCACCACCTGCAGAAGCGGATCGTGCTCGCGGCTCGCGCCCGCAGCCTGCGGAAGCGGACGGCGCAGCGCGTCCCGTTCACGGTCGGACGGGTGATCGTCACGGAGCCGCGGGACGGTGTCGTCGAGGGAGTCGTGCTGGTGCATCACCGCGCACGGAGCCGGGCCGTCGCGATCCGGCTCGAAGGCACGGACGCGCGCTGGCGGGCCACCGCGATCAACGTGCTGTGAGGAGCGGGTCAGCGCTCCCGGGCGGCCGCACCGGCCGGGAGCACGATCTCCACTCCCCTGTCGCGCAGGGCCTCCTCGAGCTCCGGGGGCGGCGGGGCGTCGGTGACGAGATAATCCGCGCGACCGAGCTCCGCGACCTGGGCGAAGAGCTTCCGGCCGAACTTGGTCTGATCGGCGAGGATCGCGACGCGCTCGCAGCGGGCGATCATCTCGCTCATCATCACCCCCTCCGCGAAGTTGCTGGTCGAGTAGCCGGTCTCGGCGGAGACGGCACCGACGGAGATGAGGCCGATGTCGCAGTGCAGATCGACCGCGGAGCCGGACTCCGAGAAGGCGAAGGCCACGGGCCCCACGGTCGACTGACCGCCCAGCCGCACGGCACCGCCGAAGACGAAGAGGTCGCGGCAGACCTTCGAGCCGATCTCGGCGGGGATGCGCAGATTGTTGGTCGCGATCGTCAGCTCGCGGTGGTCGTTCAGGTGGCGGGCGACAGCCAACGAGGTCGTGCCGGCGTTGAGCATCACGACGGCGCCGTTCTCGATCAGTCCCGCACCGAGCGCGCCGATCCGCTCCTTCGCGCCGCGCTGCAGTCCGAGCCGCACGTCGAGGCGCTTCTCGGTGGCCGGCATCACGGAGAGGGAGACCGCGCCGCCGTGGGTGCGGACGAGGTAGCCGTCGGCGTCGAGCTGGTCGAGATCGCGCCGGACCGTGTCCGCCGAGACGGCGAAGCGGCGGGCGAGAGCGGCCACCGTCACCTCCCCCGCCTCGGCCACGTAAGCCGCCAGATCGGCCTTGCGCCCTGCGGGGAGGCGCAGCGGAGCGTCGTTCGCGGACGGGGTGCGCTCGGTGACGGACATGGGGGCTTTCTAACACCGAGCCGCACGAACCTGCAACTCGACCGCCGGAAACCGCAGCGGTTCCGCATCGCTAGCCGCCGGATGTCGCACATTGCGGCACTTTCCTGCCGGATCTTGCAGTCGAGTGCGCGTGGAGCTACATTCACAGAACACAAGCGCACAAAGGCGCATACAACAGCAGAACACTGCAGAGTCGCAGAGGAGTCTCATGAGCAAGGGTGCTCGGATCAGAAGAGCCGTCGTCATCACCGTGAGCGCGGCGTTCGCCGCGACGATGGTCACCGGCTGCAGCCAGGGCGGGGGATCCTCCGACGCCGGAGGAGACGTCACTCTCGAATTCGCGCAGTGGTGGGAGCCGGAGCTCCCGGACGGCGCGCTCCGCGGACTGATGGACGACTTCGAGAAGGCCAATCCCGGCATCACCGTCGACCTCCTGAGCGGGCCGTACGCGTCCACCAAGGAGCAGCTGTTCGCCGGAGCGGCCGCCGGGACGATGTCCGACGTGGTCGGGCTCGACGGCGCGTGGATCAGCGACTTCGCGAAGCAGGGCGCGCTGGCCGACCTGGGCCCGCTCCTCTCCGGCGCGGGTTTCGACGAGAGCCAGCTGTCATCGAAGGTCGTCGTCGACGACAAGACCGCGATGGTGCCGGTCGTCAACTTCGTCTACCCGCTCTTCACCAACGACGCGCTCCTCGCGGAGGCCGGCGTCACCGCTCCGCCCTCGACCCGCAGCGAGTTCGAGTCCGCGGCGAAGGCGATCACCGCTCTCGGCGACAACACGAGCGGCTGGGTCCTCCCCCTCTCCAGCGACGCTCCGAACGGCATCCAGAACGACGTCATGTCATGGGTGTGGGCGTCCGGCGGCAGCATGCTGAAGGACGGCGCTCCCGACCTGACCAACGACGACGTCACCAGCGCGATCGACTACATCGCCCAGCTGAACGAGGACGGCGTCATCGCGCCCGGGGCAGCGACGATGAAGGAGCAGGACAAGGTCGAGGAGTTCACGAACGGCCGTGTCGGCATGATGATCGACTCGCTCTCGCACATCGAGTCGATCCGCGAGTCCAACCCCGATCTGACGTTCAGCATCTCGGCCATCCCGGCCGAGGACGGCTTCAGCGGCGAGCGCGGCATCCCCTACGCCTCGTGGGGTCTGGGCGTCTCCGCCGCGAGCGAGCACCCGGCCGAGGCCGCGAAGCTCGTCTCGTTCCTGATGAGCTCCGAGACCAACTCGACCCTCTCCACCCTCGCGAACGCGTTCCCCGGCAACACGACGTCGACGCCGGACTTCTCGCAGAGCGACGACCTCTACAAGCAGGCCTTCGACATCTACTCGGCGGGCTACCCGGCGAACGAGTTCGTCGGGCTCCCGGTCGCCGAGCAGCTGATGCGCGAGTTCGACGAGCAGCTGCAGGGCGCCCTCACCGGCGACCAGTCGGTCGACGACGCCCTGGAGAAGGCACAGGAAGCCTGGCTCGGGGAGTTCTGACCTCTGTGACCCCCTCCCTCCCCACCGCGCCGCGGGGCGTCTCCCCCGCGGCGCGGTGGGGAGGGAGGGGGTCACAG